>NZ_JBHTCA010000012.1:0-111657 GCF_042665215.1 Hydrogenophaga atypica | reverse complement strand
ATCGCGTGCTGGCAGCCAAGCCGCTTCGGGCTGCGCCCTTCGCAGCTTGGCTGCCAGCACCATCACATCACGTCAAAGCGGACAATCTACTTGCTACAAAACCGGACAGTTCTATTTGCTGCTGACAGAGGAGACAACATGCTCAACCGTTTGAGTTTCAAGGCCAAGATTGGCCTGCTGGTGGCGGCCTCCGTGGTCGCGGTGATGCTGATGGCGGTGACGGCGGCCCTGCAGTCGCGCACCCAGATCACCGAAGCGCGCCAGCAGCAACTGGTGACGGCTGTGCAGGCGGCCCACGGTACCGTACTGGGGTACCAGGCCAAAGCCGCCAAGGGCGAAATGAGCGAAGCCGACGCCAAGAAGGCCGCCGCCGAGGCGGTGGGGCTGTCGCGTTACGGCGGCCCTGAGGGCAAGACCGAGTACTTCTACATCTGGACCTTGGACGGTGTGGGCGTGATGCACCCCATACGCACCGAGTGGAACGGCCAGAACATGATTGGCAAGGTCAAGGACGGCGCCGGGGTGGACATCATCGTGGCGCTGATGGATGGCATGAAAAACAGCCGCGATGGCCGTGCGTTTGTGCCCACCAATTTCCCCCGCCCCGGCTCCACCGTGGCGGTGCCCAAGCTGCAATACATCATCAAGGTTGATGGCTGGAACTGGATGGTGGGATCGGGCTTGTACACCGACGACCTGGACCAGCAAATTCGCCAGCGTTTTGTGCAGGATGCGGTGTTGTTGCTGGTCGCGCTGCTGATCATCGGTGGCATTGGCTGGGTGATTGCGCGTTCGGTCATCCGCCAGATTGGCGGCGAGCCTGATGTGGCCTATGCCGCCATGTCGGAAGTGGCCAAGGGCAACCTGGGCGTGCGCCTGCCGCCCACCCAGACGGGCAGCATCCTCGATGGCCTGCACCAGATGGTGGACTCGCTGCGCCAACTGGTGGCCGAGGTGCGCAGCTCCACCGACAGCATCGCCAACGCCTCCAGCGAAATCGCCCAGGGCAATGCCGACCTGTCTCAGCGCACCGAACAGACCGCCAGCAACCTGGAGGAAACCGCCTCGTCGATGGAGGAGCTCACCGGCACCCTGCAGCAGACTTCCGGCAGTGCCCAGACCGCCAACCAGTTGGCATCGTCTGCCGCCGAGGTGGCCCAGCGCGGTGGTCAGGTGGTGGCGCAGGTGGTCAGCACCATGGGCGAAATCAACGACAGCAGCCGCAAGATCAGCGACATCATCGGCGTCATCGACGGCATCGCTTTCCAGACCAACATCCTCGCGCTCAACGCCGCCGTGGAAGCTGCGCGCGCTGGCGAGCAGGGCCGTGGTTTTGCGGTGGTGGCGTCCGAGGTGCGCAGCTTGGCCGGGCGTTCGGCGGCAGCGGCCAAGGAGATCAAGGAGCTGATCGGCGCCTCGGTGGCCAAGGTGGACAGCGGCACCCAGTTGGTGGCACAAGCCGGCCAGACCATGGACGAGATCGTCAGTTCGGTCAAACGTGTGAGCGACATCATTGCCGAAATCCACAGCGCCTCGGCCGAACAGAGCCAGGGCATTGCCGAGGTGAACCAGGCGGTGTCGCAGTTGGACCAGATGACGCAGCAGAACTCCGCCCTGGTGGAGGAGAGCGCCGCTGCCGCCGACAGCATGCGCGAACAGGCGCAGCGCCTGGCGCAGGTGGTGTCGGTGTTCCGCTTGGGCAACGAGTCGGTGGCGCCGCCACCCAGTGCGCCTGTCGCGCCACGCCGGCCCGCCCCCCCGCCTGCTGCGCCTCGCAAACCCGCACCCACCGCCTTGACCCAGCCCCGGCCCACCTCGCGCCCGGCGTCGGCCCCGCCCAAGGTGGGTGCAACGCCCCGTGCGATTGCCGCGCCAGCGGCGGCGCGCCCGGCCCCTGGCGGTGACGACAAAGACTGGGAAACCTTCTGATGGGCGGGAGCAATCCCGCCTAAAACAGTCAACAATGGTGAGTCAATTGTTTTTGTGGGAACGAAAATGACAAAAAAAGTAATATAGGCCGTGTGGCACCGCCCTTTGGAAGGGTCCGGTGCCCAGGCTGATGTAAGCCCCACCGGGGCGGGTCAGGGAGGAAAAAAATGCCATTCATCCGTTCGCTGGGTCTGCGCGCCAGCATGTATCTGGTTGCCGCTGTGCTCACGCTGGGGCTGGCCATGCTGGCCGCGTTCGCGTACCACAACCTGGGGGACGTGCAACGCCGCGCCACCTACATCGAGACCTCACGCGTGTCGCAGCTGGAGGCGGCCTCGGCGATGGAACTCAACGTCACCCGTGTTTCGCTGCAGTTGCGCCACATGATGCTGGCGCGTGACCCGGCCGAGCGCCGCGCCGCCCTCGACGACATTGTTGCCAAGCGCCAGGCGCTGGATGCCTTGTTGGGCCAGCTGACAGCGGCGGCGGACGACGACCAGGCCCGCAGCCGCCTGGCAGACCTGCCCCGGCTGTACAAAGCCTTCTGGCAGGAAGGCGAGGCCAACCTCCAACTGATCGCCGACAGCCGCACCGAGGAGGCGTTCGATTTCCTGGTCCGGCGCACCATACCGGCACGCAACGCCGTGCTGGCGGTGCTGGACGACACCCGGCGCGCCCAGCAGGCCGGCCTGCAGGCCGACACCCGGCGCCTGGTCAGCGAAGCCAGGCGCACCTTGGTGTTGCTCGTGGGCATGGCGGTGGCCATCACGGTGGTGCTGTTGGGCTTGTTTGCTTACATTGGCCGCCGTTTGCACCAGCGGGTGGAGCAGACCCGTGCCGTGGCGCAACGTGTGCGCGATGGCGACCTGAGCACCGAGGTGAGAGACGGCGCGAACGACGAGTTCAGCCCACTGCTGGCGGCCATGCGCGACATGCAGCAGGCGCTGGCCCGCATTGTCTCCAGTGTGCGCAGCAACGCCGAAGACGTGGCCAGCACCAGCTCGCAGATTGCGCAGGGCAACAACGATCTGGCGCAGCGCACCGAGGAGCAGGCCGGCACCCTGAGCCACACCGCATCGACCATGCAGCAGCTGGGTGTGAACGTGCAGCAGAACGCGGGCAACGCGCGTCAGGCCAACCAGCTGGCTCAAGGTGCCAGCGCGGTGGCTCTGCGGGGTGGCGAGGTGGTGACCCAGGTGGTGTCCACCATGGAGGGCATCAACCACAGCTCGCGCCGCATTGCCGACATCATTGGTGTCATCGACGGCATCGCGTTTCAGACCAACATCCTGGCGCTCAATGCCGCGGTGGAGGCCGCGCGTGCGGGCGAACAGGGCCGAGGTTTTGCCGTGGTGGCCGGCGAGGTGCGCAACCTGGCCCAGCGCAGCGCGGCGGCGGCCAAGGAAATCAAGGACCTCATCGACGACAGTGTGCGGCGGGTGAGCGAGGGCAGCGGTCTGGTCCACCGCGCGGGCCAGACCATGGAAGAAATTGTGCACAGCATCGGGCAGGTCAACACCATCGTCAGCCAGATCAGCACCGCCAGCGACGAACAAAGCGCGGGTGTGATCCAGGTGGGCGACTCGGTGGGCCACATGGACCAGGCCACCCAACAAAACGCGGCCTTGGTGGAAGAGTCGGCGGCGGTGGCCGAGGCGCTGCGCCGCAAGGCCGCCGACCTGTTGCAGACGGTGTCGGTGTTCCGCTTGTCCGGCGTTCGGGCCTGACGCTGCGGCCGTTCAGCCCACCAACAAGCGCTGCACCAGGTCGGTGATGCCGTTGGCCTGGTACTTGCGCATCAGGCGCGCGCGGTAGATCTCCACCGTGCGGTGGCTGATGTCCAGGGTTTTGCCGATCTCCTTGGCCGTCAGGCCCTGCATCACCAGCGCGGCCACCTCACGCTCGCGGGCGGTGAGGTCGGCCTTCACCGTGCGGCGTGCGCTCAGGTCTTCAAAGCTCCAGATGCCGGCGGCGTGGGGGTCGTTCCTGTCCAGCGAACGCCCGGTCACGTGGCACCAGAATGTCTCGCCCTTTTGAGCGCCGTCCACCCGTTTCATCAAGCGGTCATCGGCATAGTGGCCGCGCGTGTTCATGATGGGTGCAATGCGCTCGCCGGTGCGCTGGTACTCGTCGGCGCTGGGGTAGAGGATTTGAAAGCTCTGACCCACCAGCTGTTCGCGGCTGGCGCCGAACATGTCGCACACGGCGCGGTTGCAGTCCACCATGGTGCGGTGGCGCGAGAGCACCAGGCCCACCGGCGCCAGGTCAAAGGCCAGGCGGTAATCGATGGCGGCGTGGGTGGGGGCCGGGTTGGACATTACGAAATACTACGTATCTGAATACGTAGTATCGTAGCGTTTCTCGTAGACCCCTTCACTTTCTGACTGGAGACCGGTGGCATGAACAAGATTTACCCCAGCGCGGCCGAAGCGCTCAAAGGCGTGGTGGCCGATGGCCAACTGCTGGCCGTGGGCGGCTTTGGCCTGTGTGGCATTCCCGAGGCGCTGATCGACGCGCTGCGCGACAGCGGCGTGCAGAATCTGACCGCCATTTCCAACAACGCCGGCGTTGACGACTTTGGACTGGGCAAGCTGCTGCAGACGCGCCAGATCAAGAAGATGATCAGCAGCTACGTGGGCGAGAACAAGGAGTTCGAGCGCCAGTACCTGTCGGGCGAGCTGGAGTTGGAATTCACGCCCCAAGGCACGTTGGCCGAGAAGCTGCGCGCCGGTGGCGCCGGCATCCCCGCCTTTTTCACCAAAACCGGTGTGGGCACCCTGGTGGCCGAAGGCAAGGAGCTGCGTGAGTTCGACGGCGAGACCTACGTGATGGAGCGTTCGTTGGTGCCCGACGTCTCGCTGATCAAGGCCGATGTGGCCGACCGCAGCGGCAACCTGCGCTTCAACATGACGGCGCGCAACTTCAACCCCGCCGCCGCCACCGCCGGCAAGATCTGCATCGTCGAGGTCGAGCGCATCGTCGCCACCGGCGAACTGGCGCCCGACGACATCCACCTGCCGGGCATTTACGTGCACCGCATCGTGCTCAACGCCACGCCCGAAAAGCGCATTGAAAAGCGCACCACCCGCGACCGCAAAGTTTGAGGAGACCGACATGCCCTGGACCCAAGACCAAATGGCCGCGCGCGCGGCATCTGAACTGCAAGACGGCTTTTACGTCAACCTCGGCATCGGCATCCCGACGCTGGTGGCCAACCATGTGCCCGACCACATTGAGGTCTGGCTGCAAAGCGAAAACGGCATGCTGGGCATCGGCCCCTTCCCTTACGAAGACGAGGTGGACGCCGACCTGATCAACGCCGGCAAGCAGACCGTGACCACCATCAAGGGCTCGTCCATCTTCGGCTCCGACCAGTCCTTTGCCATGATCCGTGGCGGCAAGATCAACCTGTCCATCCTGGGCGCCATGCAGGTCAACGCCCGTGGCGACCTGGCCAACTGGATGATCCCCGGCAAGATGATCAAGGGCATGGGCGGCGCCATGGACCTGGTGGCCGGCGTCAAGCGCGTGATCGTGCTGATGGAACACGTGGCCAAGAAAAAAGACGGCACCGAAGACCTCAAGATCCTGCCCGAGTGCACCCTGCCGCTGACCGGCGTGGGCGTGGTGGACCGCATCATCACCGACCTGGGCGTGATGGACGTGACGCCCGAAGGCCTCAAGCTGGTGGAACTGGCCGACGGCGTGACGCGCGAGTTCATCCAGAGCAAGACCGGCGTGCCGCTGATCTGAACCCCCTAGGGTAGAGGTGCGTACCCGGCTCGCCTGCGCCGGGTACGCGAATTGCTCAGTGCCTGCACCCCAGGCCACCAAGAGCAGATTTCCATGCAGGCACCCATCGCCGCCTACCTCCAGGCGCTGCACGCACAATTGGCCGGCGCCAACGCTGGTGAACTGGCCAGCTACATCCCCGAACTCACCAAGGCCAACCCCGATTGGCTGGGCATCAGCATCGTCACCATGGACGGCGTGGCCTACAGCGTGGGGGATGCCGAGCAGTTGTTCACCATCCAGTCCATCTCCAAGCCCTTCGTGTACGGCATGGCCCTGGCCGACCGGGGACAGCAGGCCATGTCCGAAAAGGTGGGCGTGGAGCCCAGCGGCGACGCCTTCAACTCCATCAGCCTGCATCCCCAGACTGGTGCGCCGCTCAACCCCATGATCAATGCTGGTGCGATCGCCACCACCAGCCTGTTGGCCGGGCGCACCACCGAGGCGCAGTGGCAGCGCATCGAGTCGTCCATCGCCACCTTCGTGGGGCACCCGGTCACGGTGGACGAGTCGGTTTACCAGTCCGAGAGCAGCACCGGCCACCGCAACCGGGCCATCGCGTGGATGCTCAAGAACTTCGGCATCATCGAAGGCGAGCCCATGGCCTCGCTCGAGAACTACTTCCGGCAATGTGCCATCGAGGTGAGCTGCCGCGACCTGGCCTACATGGCCGCAACGCTCGCCAATGGCGGGGTCAACCCGTTGACCGGGCAGCGCGCCTTGCCCGCCGAACACGTGGGCCAGGTGCTCAGCGTCATGGCCACCTGTGGCATGTACGACTTTGCTGGCAGTTGGCTGTACGAGGTGGGCATGCCGGCCAAAAGCGGCGTGGGCGGCGGTGTCATCGCGGTCATCCCCGGGCGTTTTGGCATCGCCATCTTTTCGCCCCGGCTCGACGCCAAGGGCAACAGCGTGCGCGGCATCGAGGCCTGCCGCCGCATCTCGCGCGACTTTGGCCTGCACATGTTCCAGCAGGTGCGCGACCCGCGCCAGGCCCTGGGCCGGGTCTACACCGGGGCCGACGCGGCATCGCGCCGCAAACCCGTGGGGCCGGCCCGGGCGCACCTGCAGGCGCACGCGCACCGCATCAAATACCTCTCGCTGCACGGCATGCTGGCAGTGGACGGGGTGGAGTACATCGTGCGCCGCATGCTGGGCATGGCTGCTGACACCGACTGCTTCATTCTCGACATGAACCAGGTCACCGGCGTGGCCGACAGCGCCGCCTTGATGTTGCACCAGGTGCGGCGCACGCTGCAGATCGAGGGCAAACCGGTGGTGTGTTCGCGGGTGCACCGGCGCGCCGCCATCCTGCAACCGCTGGCGCGCGCGTCGGGGGCGCAGGACCGTGGGTTTCTGGTTTTCGAAGACAACGACCTGGCGGTGGAGTGGTGCGAAAACCGCTTGCTGCAAGGCATGGGGTCGACCGAGGAGGTGGCCGTGCCCCTGGCCGACTCGCCCTTGCTGGCCGGCTACTCGCCCGAGATGCTCAAGCTCATGGACAGCCACATGAGCACCGAGCTGTTTGGGGCTGGCGACACCATCCTCAAGGCCGGCGAGGCCGGTGACGGCCGTGTCTTTTTCATCGAGAGCGGGCGGGTCAGCGTGTTGGTGCCGCTGGACGAAGGGGGGCACCAACGCATCGCGTCGCTGGGGCCGGGCATGGAGTTTGGCGAAATGACGCTGCTGGGCCAGACCCAGCGCACCGCCTCGGTGGTGGCCGACAGCGACGTGCGCTGCCGCGTGCTGCATGTGAACGACCTGGAGGCACTGGCCCAACAGATGCCAGAGATCAAGATACGGCTGCTGGAAAACCTGGCCCGCGACCTGGCGGTGAAGCTGCGTGGCGCCACACAGTGGATTGCCGCGCTGGCCTGAGGCCGGGTCAGCCGACTCAGCGCCAGGTGCGCGTATTATCTGAGGCGTTCGACCACAGCCCGTGCTGCGGTCAGGCCGCGACACGAGGAGACCGCGCACCATGCAATTGTTTGTCTGGGACCACCACTTCAGCACCGGCCTGCCCGAGCTGGACGAGCAGCACAAGGCGCTGATCGACGTCTTCAACCGCTTGCACGACACCCTGTTCCACGCCGGTGTGTCGTCCGACGAACGCGAAGCCGCGCTGCGCCGCGCCTTCGACCGCCTCATGAACTACGCCCGAGCCCAGTTCACCGGCGAAGAGCAGCTCATGCGCGAAGCCGGCATCGACGAGCGCCACCAGCAGAAACACCGCCGCCAGCACGAGCAGTTCATCATCAACTTGCGCGAGATGTGGAATGGCCGCGCCACCCAGCCCGACCTGCATGGCCGGCTGATGGGATTTCTGGTGTCGTGGATCGGTCTGCACATCCTGGGGGTGGACCCATCCATGGTGCGGCAGATGCGCCAGGTGAAAGCGGGGCGGGCGGCCGTGGATGCCTACGAGGACGATCCGGGTGTATCTGAGGCCGGCCAGCGCGCGCTGCTCAATCTGGTGGGACACCTGTACCTGGAGCTGTCCGCGCACGCCCGCGCGCGCGACGCCGCATTGGCAGCGGCCGACGCGGTGGCCGCCAGCGCCCAGGTGCTGCACGAGCGTCTGGCGCGCCAGGGCCACTTTGACGACGAACTCCAGGCCGCCGATGCGCGCCTGTTTGAAACCCGGTTGGAAGAAGAGGCTGCGCGCGGTTTTCGCAGCGAGTCGCCGCTGTCGATGATCCTGCTTGACTGGGGGGTCAAATCGGCCAACGAGCCCTCGGTGTTGTTGCGCGATGTGACGCGCGCGGTGGCCGCCGAGATGAAGCGCACCACCGACCTCGTGGCCTGTCTGGGCCCTCAGCGGGTGGCGGTGTTGTTGCCCGACACGCCGCTGGACGGCGCGCAACTGGCGGGCCAGCGGGTGGCCGCGGCGATTGCCGCGTTGGGTCCGCTGCGCATGGGCGTGGCGGGTGCGGTGCCGCGTTCGCGTGGTTATGGCGCGGTGCTGCTGGCCGATGCGGCCTCGTCCTTGTTGCCCATTGCTCACGCCGCCGTGTCGGCGCCTTTGCCCAACAGCTGATCCACGCTGGTTTGTAGCTCGGGCGCGCCGAGCAACGTTTGCAGCGCGGCCTCCTGGGCGGGCTGCAAATGACCCGCCAGGTGGTGGGTGCAGAGGGCGGTGTCGGTGGCCAAGTGCCACTGGGCCAGTGTGTCGAGCGCGCGTGCGGTCAGGCGCTCGGCCAGGCGGGCGCACAGGTAGGGCAGGGCACGGCGTGTTGCGGCTGTGGTGTCGAGGCCCGTTGCAGGCTGGGTGAGGACCAGATCGATGTCGCCCACCCCTTGCACGATGCTGGCGGGCAGTTCCCAGCTGGTCATCAACAGGCGACCGATCTCGGGCGCACACAGCCCCAGCGCCTGCTGTTGTGCGCTGTAGCGCTGCACCAAATCAAGCGACATGTCGGTCAGTGCCGGCTGGGCGCGGCTCTGGGGCAGGGTGGCCACGGCCATGTGGCCCACAAACGAGAGCACCACCTGGGTGACCAGGGTGCCGGCGTCGGCCATGTGCAGCTGTTTGCTCAGGCGTGAGCACAACTCGCTGGCAATGGCGCTGGCGGTCCACAACTGCTCGAACACGCGGCGGCTGGCGGGGTCGCTGGCCTGGAAGGATTCGTCGAGCAGGTAACGCACGCAGATGCTGCGCACGGTGTTCATGCCCAGAAAGGTGATGGCCTGACCAATGCTGGTGACAGACCGCTGCAGCCCATACAGCGGAGAGTTGACGGTGGACAGCACCTTGGCGGCGATCAGCGGCTCGCTCATGACCAGCTCGCTCATTTCCGTCGAGGTGGCCGTGGCGAGGAACTCGGGCGAGATCAGGCGGTGCAGCGCACGGGGTGGTCGGGGAATGTTGCGCAAGGCCTCGGTGAGGGCATCGCGCTGGGCGGGGGGCATGTCTTGCACCGGTGTGATGCGGAAAGTCGCCAGTTCGGGGGGCAATGGGCGTGAGGACACCGCCACAGGTGTGCCCTCCGATGGGGCCCTGTGTGGGACTGCAACGGGCTGGTGTGTGGGCGGAACGGCCCGCAGCTCGGCGGGGCGCGTGGCGGGTGGTGTGTTGTCACGGCGCGGCGCCGCACGGCGCAGCACGAGGTAGGCCACAACCGCCAGCACCAGAACGATGAGGCCAAACAAAACGGGGGCCGTCATGCGGTCAGCTCCGAGTGAGGCGGGTGGGGGGTGTAGGTCGTGGGCAGCTGGTCCACGGGCACCGGGTGGCAAAAGAGGTAACCCTGGTAGCGCTTGCAACCGGCTTGCCGCAGCATGTCGAGCTGTGCCTGGGTCTCTACCCCTTCGGCCAGCACGTTCAGTTTCAGGTTGCGGCCCATGTCCACAATGGCTTTGACGATGGACAGGTCGTTGGCGTCGAGCAGCAGGTCGCGCACAAAACTCTGGTCGATCTTGAGCTGGTCCAGCGGCAGGCGCTTGAGGTAGTTGAGCGACGAATACCCGGTACCAAAATCGTCGAGCGACAGCCGCACCCCACGCGCTTTGAGCGAGTGCATTTTGGCGGTGGCGCCTTCGACGTCTTCCACCAGGTGGCTTTCGGTCAGCTCCAGTTCCAGGCGTTGTGGGTCGGCCCCGGTTTCGGCCAACACCGTGGCCACCTGTTGCACAAATTCGGGGTGGTGCAACTGGCGGGCGCTGATGTTGACCGCCACCAGCAGGTGCGCGCGTTGTGGGTCGTCGCGCCAGGCTGCGATCTGTTCGCACGCGCTGCGCAGAATCCACAGGCCCAGCGGCTCGATCAGCCCCGACACCTCGGCCAGTCCGATGAAGCTGCCCGGCGGCACCATGCCACGTTGCGGGTGCTGCCAGCGCACCAGGGCCTCGACCCCGAACACCGCGCCGTGTTCGTCGATCTGTGGCTGGTAGTGGAGCAGAAACTGACGTTGCGCCAGGCCGTCCCGCAGGTCGGCTTCCAGCGCCGCACGCGCCGCGATCACCGCCTCCATGTCGGAGCGGAAAAAGCGCACCGTGCCGCGCCCGGCGGCTTTGGCCTGGGCCAGCGCGATGTCGGCCTGTTTGAGCACCGCCTCCACCGAGTGGTCTTGCTGGTTCAGCAGCGCGATGCCGACGCTGACCGACGCCGGGTGGGTCAGTGTTTCAAGCTGGAAGGGCATGTCGGTGATGGCGCGCACCAATTGGGTGGCGGCGGTTTCGATCTGCCGCATGGCCAGACCGGGCTGGGCGTTGAGCGAGGTCATGAGCAGGCCGAACTCGTCGCCGCCCAGCCGCGCCACCAGGTCGTCGGCACGGGCGCAGCCGCTCAGGCGTTGTGCGACCTGTTGCAGCAGCAGGTCGCCCACGTTGTGGCCGTGGGTGTCGTTGAGGCCCTTGAAGTTGTCGAGGTTGAGCAGCAGCAGGGCGTGCTGGTGCAGGCCGGCGGCCGGGTCGGCCAACAACTGCTGCAGGCGCTCGATCATTTGGCGCCGATTGGCCAGGTGGGTGAGTGGGTCGTGGTACGCGAGCTGATGGATTTCCTGCAAAAACTGGCGCTGTTCTGTGATGTCCGTGGAAATGCCACACAGCGCGTAAATGCTGTTGTCGGCCCGGCGCAGCGGCAGCTTGACGGAGAGGTAGGTGCGCTGGCTGCCGTCGGGCAGCCGGTTCACTTCCTCCTGCACCAGACGTTCGCCCCGGTCGAACACGCGCTGGTCGGTGACCCGGAGGTGCCGGGCTGTGGTCTGGTCAAAAAAAGCGCTGTCGCCTTGGCCGACGATCTCGGACAGCGGTTTGCCGAACAGCTCGCAGACCTGTCGGTTGGCATAGAGGTAGCGCAGCTCGGTGTCTTTGATGAAGATGAAGGCGTCCACGCTGTTGAGGATGGTGGACAGCTTGTCCTCGCTGGCGCGCAGCTCGGCGGTGCGACGCGCCACCTCGCGCTTGAGCAACGCCACAAAAGCCAGCGCGAGCAACAGCGCGGTCACCACGCCGCCCAGCCCCCACCAGAACGCGGCCGGAATGGGCGGTGATTCGCGTGGCACGGCCCAGCGTTTGAGCACCTGGTAGTAGGGCGAATCGGGCTGTGCCTGCCAGGGCTCGAGGTGGCGGTCTAGCGCGGCCAGCAAATCGGCGTTGCGGCCTTTGGCCGCCACAAAAAACAGGCGCGAAGGCTGGAACATCAGGCTGGTTTCCACCAGCTTGTAGCGCCTCGCCGCCAAGTCGCCAAAGTGGTGGTTGACGGCGACGGCGTCGGCCTCACCAGCGGCCACACGGGCAAACGCTTCGTCAAACGTGGTGTGTGGCACCAGTTCCGTGCGCAGGCCAAAACCGGCCAGCAAGGTGGCCAGGTACTCTTGCTGGCTGGAGCCATCGAGCACGGCCACACGTTTGCCCTGCAGGTCCAGCATCGACTCGATGTGTTGGTCCGGTTTGCGGTAGAGCTGTGACCAGCTGTGCAGGGCAGGCACGCGGTGGAAGTCGTACAGGCGCACCCGCGAGTCGGTGCGCGCCACATCGGGCATCAGGTCCAGAGAGCCGGCCTCCAGGCTCGCCAGACAGGCGTCCCAACGGCAGGGCACGGGCACCAAGGTCCAGTTTTCGCGGCGCGCCACTTCCTGCAGCAAGTCGCCCATGATGCCGCTGGCATCGGCGGTGACCTTGGGGGGGTTGTCGTACACCCCCACGCGCACCTCGCGCGCACTGACCAGGGTCGGCAGGGCGAGAAGACAGGCCAGACCCAGGGTCAGGCTGCGCACGAATAATCGGAGCGCGACCGCATCACCACCCGTACACTGTTTCGACGTGTTTGCCATTGCGGCCAAGCATACGATAGGGTGGGTCGGTTTTTGCAAATGTTTGACAATGAAATGGCTCCCTGAAACCTTCCGTTCACGTTTGGCCTTGGCGATTGGTGTCTTGGCCCTGGGCGTGGGCTTGCCGTTTTACCTTTACGTTACCCACGTCTATGGGCAGCAGCTGGTGCGCGAACGCGAACAGGCCTTGCACGAGTTGGCCGAGGCGGTGGCGTCGGTGGTGTCGCTCAACCTGGAAGAGCGCTTGCGCGAGATCGGTCAGGTGGCTCGCTTGTCGCCCGAATTGGCGGGCGCGCGGGCGGAGGAGGCCGGTGCGGCCACGCTGGACGCCTTGCAGGCTGCCTACCCCGTGTACGCGTGGATCGGCGCCACGGACGCGCAGGGCGTGGTCAAGGTGGCCACGGGTGGCCTGCTGGTGGGGCGTTCGGTAGCGCAGCGCCCCTGGTTTGCCGCCGGCCTGAACGGCCCATACCTGGGCGACCGCCACCGCGCGGATCTGCTGCAGTCGCTGCTGGCGCCGGGCGCGTCCGAACCGCTGTATTTCATCGACGTGGCGGTGCCGCTGCGGGCACCCGACGGCAGCGTGAGTGGTGTGCTGTCCGCCCACCTGCATTGGCGCTGGGCCGCCAACGTGGTGGGTGCCATCGTCCCCCGCAAAAGTGCGCGGCAACAAATCGATGTGTTCCTGGTCGACCAGGCGGGGCACATCAGCTACCCCGACCGTGCTCTGGGCGCCGATCGCGTGCCCGACGGACTTGTGTCCGAGGTGCCGCAAGTGCTCGACAGCTGGCCGGAAGGGGGTGAGTACCTCAGTGTGGCCGTGCCCGTGCCCGAGGCCGGGCCTGCCAGCCCGCTGGGGTGGCGCGTGGTGGTGCGGCAGCCGCTGACCGCAGCGCTGGGCGATCTGGTCGATCTGCAGCGCGCGGTGCTGGGCGTGACCTTGTTGGCCAGCCTGGTGTTTTTGCTGCTGACGTGGTGGGGCGCGCGCATCATCAGCCGCCCGTTGGAGGTGTTGACCGGCCTGGCCTTGCGTGTGGAGCGGGGCGAAGAAGATGTGGTGCTGGACGCCGGTGCACGCAGTGCCGAGGTGCGTGCCCTGTCGACCGCCTTGAAGGGCATGGCGGCCACCCTGATTGCCCGGCGCCAGGCGCTGGAGCGCAGCAACCACGAGCTGGAGGACAAAGTGGCCGAGCGCACGGCCGAACTCGCCCGCAGCAACGCCGAGTTGGAGCGCCTAGCCCGTCACGACCCGCTGACCGGCTTGCCCAACCGGCGCGCCTGTGACGAGCGCCTGGCCCTGGAGTTCGAACGCATGCGCCGCACCGGCGTGGCGTATGTGGTGTTGGTGCTGGACGTGGACCACTTCAAGCTGGTCAACGACAGCCATGGCCATGCGGCGGGTGACGCCGTGCTGCGGCACGTGGCCGATGTGCTGCGGCGCCAGTTGCGGTCCACCGACTTTGTGGGCCGCAGCGGTGGCGAGGAGTTTCTGGTGTTGCTGCCCCAGACGCCGCCCGACGAGGCCTTGCGTGTGGCGCAAAAGCTGCGTCATGCGGTCGACATCTCATGCCCGCCTGCCGCCGACCATGTGACGCTCAGCATCGGCCTGAGCGAGGCGCAGCCGGAGCACAACAGCAGCGACGGGGCCGTGCGCGCGGCCGATCACCAGCTCTACCGCGCCAAACAGAACGGCCGCAACCGGGTGGAGAGCAGCTTCATGCGCTGAAAGGCGCAGGGCTGGTCCAGCCCATCGGTTGGCCGGTGTGGGGGTGGGGCAAGGTGATGGCGCAGGCGTGCAACAGCAACCGAGGTGAGGCCGCGAGCGCAGCGCCGTCGGCATACAGGTCATCGCCCAACATGGGGTGGCCCAGCGCCAGCAAATGCACGCGCAGCTGGTGCGAGCGGCCGGTCACCGGCTCCAGCGCCAACCTTGCGCAGGGGCCGAGCTCAGGCACTTCAATCACTTGCAGCGTGCGCCAACGGGTGTGGCTGGACTTGCCGAGGTCAAAGTCCACCTTGCTTTTGGGCCGGTTGGGCCAGTCCACGATCAAGGGCAGATGGATGTCGCTCCAGCCCTCGGCATCGGCGCCCGAGGCATCGGGCACACCGGCCACCACCGCCTCGTAGCGCTTGAGCACCCGGCGCTCGGCAAACGCCAGGCTGAGCGCGCGCTGGGCGGCTGCACCGCGCCCCATCACCACCAGGCCCGAGGTGGCCATGTCCAGCCGGTGCACGATGAGGGCGTCGGGGTACAGCGCTTGAGCGCGCGCGCTCAAGCAGTCAGCCTTGTCGGGGCCGCGTCCGGGCACACACAAAAGGCCGGCGGGTTTGTCCAGCACCAGCAGGTGCTCGTCGGCGTGCACCACGTTGAGTCGTGTCATGCTCAAACCAAGTGTGCAGGCAGATCCGCATGCTGATGCAGCACGCGGATCACATCCAGGTGGGTGTCGCGTTCCAGGTAGAAGACCGCGTAGGGATAGCCGGTGGTGAGCCAGCAGCGCAGGCCCGGCACGTGGAGTGGCCGTGCGTAGCGAGGTGAGCCGGTGCCGGGGTGTTCGGCCAGGTGCAGGAAAGCGGCGTCAAGCGAATCGATGAACCCGAGCGCCACGTCGGCGTTTGCCTGCGTGAGGTAGTGGTCGAAGGCACGGTCAACGTCCGCTGCTGCAGCGGCCGTCGGTCGGCAGGGCTTCAAACCTTGCTGCCGGATGAACCCAACGCACGCTGGCGCAGGTGATCGCGCTGGGTCGTCCAGTCCGGCCCGGGGCCAGACGCCAAACCTTCGGCCAGCAGGGCGCGCAAACGCTCACGCCCGGCTTCCTGCTCGTCGCGGCGCACCAGATCGCGCACGTACTCGCTGTGGGTGCTGTAGCCACGGCTTTTGACGCGTTCATCCACGAACGATTTCAGTTCGTCGGACAGCGAGATGTTCATGGTGGTTGGCATGGTCAGCAGCTTAACGGTTTTGGCAATCTTTGCCAAGAAATGGTCTCCCGAAATGGCCTCCCGATGCTGCCCGTCACAGCTCCACCGCCTCCACCAGAAACCGCACCCGTTTCTGGCCTTGCCACTCATCGGCGTCGAGCCGGAAGGCCAGCTTGGCGCGGGGCGGGAGGGGCTCGGTGTGGCTGAACCAGATGCCGTCCACCGCTGCGCCCTGGTGTTTGAGTTTGAGCTGCAGGTGTTTTTCGCCCACGATGCGTTGCGAGACCACCTCTACTTCTTCGCAGAACACGGGCGGCGCAAAACCCTGGCCCCAGACCTCGGCGTGCAAGGTGTCCACCACGTCGGGGCGGCGGTACTGCGGGTCCAGCGGGCCGTCGGTTTCCAGGCGGCGCTGCAGGGTTTCGGCGTCCAGCCATTCGCTGGCCACCTGGGCCAGGCCTTGTTCGAAGGCGTCCAGGCCGTCTTCGTGGATGGTGCAGCCGGCCGCCATGGCGTGGCCGCCGAAGCGCAGCAGCACGCCGGGGTGGCGTTTGGCCACCAGGTCAAGTGCGTCGCGCAGGTGGAAGCCTGGGATGGAGCGGCCCGAGCCCTTGAGTTCGTGCCCTTTACCCTCGGCCGCGCTGGCCGCGAACACAAAGGTCGGGCGGTGCAGCTTGTCCTTGAGGCGCGAGGCCACGATGCCGACCACACCTTCATGGAAATCGGGGTCGAACACGGTGATGGCGGGCGGTGGCGCCTCGTCTTCGTCGAACAGCTGTTCGGCCAGTTGTTGCGCCTGCTCGCGCATGTCGCCTTCGATGGCCTTGCGTTCGCGGTTGATGCCGTCCAGCGTGCGGGCCAGTTCGTCGGCGCGGGCCGCGTCATCGGTGATCAGGCATTCGATGCCGAGGGTCATGTCGGCCAGGCGGCCGGCGGCGTTCAGGCGCGGACCCAGGGCAAAACCGAAGTCGAAGGCGGTGGCCGCGTGGGGGCGGCGCGCGGCCACGTTGAACAGCGCCGCCATGCCAGCGGGCAGGGCGCCGGCGCGCACGCGCTTGAGACCTTGGGCCACGAGGCGGCGGTTGTGGGGGTCGAGCTTGACGACGTCGGCCACAGTGCCGAGTGCCACCAAGGGCAGCAGCGTGTCGATCTTGGGTTGTGTGGCAGGGCTGAACACACCGCGTTCCCGCAACTCGGCCCGCAAGGCCAGCAGCACGTAGAACATCACACCCACGCCGGCGATGGATTTGCTCTCAAACGTGCAGCCGGGCTGGTTGGGGTTGACGATCACACAGTCGTCGGGCACCACGGGCTGGCCGTTCATCACGGCGGGCAGGTGGTGGTCGGTGACCAGCACCTGCAGGCCCAGGGCGCGTGCGGCGCGCACGCCGTCCAGGCTGGCGATGCCGTTGTCTACCGTGACCAGCAGGTCCGCGCCACTGGCCTTGACGCGCTCGGCAATGCTGGGCGTGAGGCCGTAGCCTTCGTTGACGCGGTCGGGCACGAGGTAGGCCACGTTGGCAAAGCCCATGGGCGCGCCCAGCAGCCGCAGGCCACGCACGCCCACGGCACAAGCGGTGGCGCCGTCGCAGTCGTAGTCGGCCACGATGCAGATGCGCTGGTTCGCGGCCATGGCGTCGGCCAGCAGGCGCGCGGCGGCCTCTGTGCCTTTCATGGCGCTGGGGGGGATCAGGCGGGCGAGCGTGTCGTCGAGTTCGTCGGGGCTGCGCACGCCGCGCGCGGCGTACAGGCGCGCCAGCAGCGGGTGCACGCCGCTTTGCTCCAATGCCCAGGCGGCACGGGGTGGCACGTCGCGGGTGATGAGTTTCATAGGGTGGTCAGGAAAGTGGTGTCGGCTTGGCTCAGGGCCTGGCGCAGGCGGCGCCACACAGAGCGGGGCTGTGTGGCAAACGTCTGTGCCGCGCGTTCGCCGCTGAGCGTCAATTGCAGCGCCTCGCCCGCCTGGGCGCGGGGCAGCCAGTGGGAGGCGATGTCGGCGGCTATGGCGGCCCACGCGGCGTGCGGATCCCCAGTTGCCAATCGGCCGTCCACCACCATCCCAGGCCGGGGGGCGTGGGCCTGCGCCAGCGCACCAGCGCCCGTCACCCAGAAGGCGTTGATGGGCAGTTGGCCCCGTGCCTGGCGTTCGTCATTGGTGGGGTGGGTGTAGAACAGCATCTGCATTTCGCTCTGCAGGCGGCGCAAGCCTGGGTGGTGGCCGGTGGAGGCCTGCAGCATCTCAGGGGTGATGGGGCGGCCGGTGGCGCGCCCCAGCGACCAGGTGCGCAAGTCCCTGAACACCTCGCCCTTGGCCAGCCAGGCGCCGGGCTGGGTGGGGTGCAGCGCGATGCCGTCTTCCGCAAAGTAGGGCTCGGCGGCGCGCATGAGGGCCTCGGACGCTGCGGCGTCGAGCGCCAGTGTGTCGGGGTCGGCCAGGGCCACGTACTGCGCGCCCACCTGCCAGTGGCAAGGCGTGATCCAGGCGCAAGGGGTGCCCACCGTGCCAGTCTCAAATGCCGCCCAGGGTGTGTGACCCGGTTCGGTATTCAGGCCGTTGTGGCGGGCCACCACCAGCTCGTGGGGCAGGGCAGGGCTGTCTTCAGGGGTGTCGAGTCGCCCGGCGGGCGCCATCAGGCCCAGCAGACGTGTCAGTTCTGGGGGCGGGGTGAGAACCGCACCGACAGGCGCGGGGGGCAGGGGAATCAGCAAATGCGTGGCGTGCATGGGGGGGATTGTCCGGGATGCCACAATGCCGGCCGGAATACGACGCATGCAAATCCCCTACGAACTGTCCCTGGGCTGGCGCTACACCCGCGCTGGCCGCGCCACCCGGCGCAACGGCTTCATCTCTTTCATCTCGGGTGTGTCCATGCTGGGCATTGCCTTGGGCGTGGCCGCGCTCATCATCGTGCTCAGCGTGATGAACGGTTTTCAGAAAGAGGTGCGCGACCGCATGCTGGGTGTGCTCTCGCACGTGGAGGTGTTCACGCCCACGGGTGAGGCCATCCCCGATCTGCCCACCACTTTGGCCGAAATTCAGCGAAATCCAGAGGTGATCGGGGCGGCGCCTTTCATCGGCGCTCAGGGACTGATCGCACGCGGCGAAGACATGAAAGGCGCCATCGTGCGTGGCATCGACCCGGCGGCGGAGCCCAGCGTCACCGAGCTGGCCGCGCAGTTGTCGCAAACGGTGTTGCCGCGCCTGGTGCCGGGCGAGTTTGGCATCGTGCTCGGTGGTGAGCTGGCGCGCAGCCTGGGCGTGCGCCAGGGCGACACGGTCACGCTGATCGCGCCCAGCGGCCAGATCACGCCGGCCGGTGTGGTGCCGCGCATCAAACAGATGACGGTGGTGGGGGTGTTCGACTCCGGCCATTTTGAGTACGACTCGGGCCTGGCCCTGCTGCATCAGGACGACGCCGCGCGCATCTTCCGCCTGGAAGGCCCCACCGGCGTGCGCATCAAGCTCAAAGACTTGCAGAAGGCGCGCGAGGTGGCGGTGCAGATCGCCGGCTCGCTCAGCGGCGACCTGCTGGTGCGCGACTGGACCCGCCAGAACCGCACCTGGTTCGCCGCCGTGCAGCTCGAAAAACGCATGATGTTCATCATCCTCACCCTCATCGTGGCGGTGGCCGCCTTCAACCTGGTGAGCACGCTGGTGATGACGGTGACCGACAAACGCGCCGACATCGCCATCCTGCGCACCCTGGGCGCCAGCCCGCGCAGCATCATGGGCGTGTTTGTGGTGCAGGGGGCTATGGTGGGTGTGATTGGCACCCTCAGTGGCCTGGCCCTGGGCCTGTTGGTCGCCTTCAACATCGACACCCTGGTGCCGGCACTGGAGCGTTTGCTCGGCGCCGCCTTTTTGCCGCAGGACATTTACCTCATCAGCCGCATGCCCAGCGATCCGCAATCGACCGACATTGTGCCGATTGCGGTGATCTCGCTGGTGCTGGCTTTTGTGGCCACCCTGTACCCCAGCTGGCGCGCCAGCCGCGTGAATCCGGCGGAGGCGCTGCGCTATGAATAACACCTCCACGCTCCCCACTTCGTTGGGTTCGCTGCCCCCCGAGGGGGCTCGCCCGCCTTGGGGCGGCCCGGCGGCGGGCGCTCAAGTGGTTCTCCAGGCCAGCGGCCTGACCAAACGTTTCCACGAAGGCCGTCTCGACGTCACCGTGCTCAAAGGCGTGGACCTGCAGGTGTTTGCCGGTGAAACCCTGGCCATCGTGGGCGCCTCCGGCTCGGGCAAAAGCACCTTGCTGCACCTGCTGGGCGGGCTGGACGCGCCCACCGCCGGCAGCGTGACGCTGCTGGGCCAGAACCTCGCCACGTTGGGTGCCGCCCAACAAGGTGATCTGCGCAACCGGCACCTGGGATTTGTCTACCAGTTCCACCATCTGTTGCCCGAGTTCAGCGCCCGCGACAACGTGGCCATGCCTTTGTGGATACGCCGCCAGCCGCGCGAAGAAGCCGGCCGCACGGCGGCCGAGATGCTCGCCCGCGTCGGCTTGGCCGAGCGGCTGGCGCACCGGCCGGCCGAGCTGTCGGGCGGTGAGCGCCAGCGGGTGGCCATCGCCCGCGCCTTGGTCACGCGCCCGGCCTGCGTGTTGGCCGACGAACCCACCGGCAACCTGGACCGTGGCAGCGCGGGCGCGGTGTTTGAGCTGATGCTCGAGCTGGCGCGCTCTCAGGGCACCGCCTTCGTGCTGGTCACACACGACGAAAGCCTGGCAGCGCGTTGCGACCGGCGCTTGCGCCTGACCTCCGGCGAGCTGACCGAAGACCCGATCACCCCACCCCATCTCTGACGCAGGAGCCCCACCATGGCACGCTGGATCAAGCTGGTTTTGCGTCTCGCCACGGTGTTGTTGCCTCTGTTGCTGGCGCTGCTGCACGTCACGGGTGTGCAGCGCTTGGAATGGTTGAACCGGCTCGAAGCTGCGGCCTACGATGCACGCCTGCTGGCCGTGATGCCACGCACGCTGGACGAGCGCATCGTCATCCTCGACATCGACGAAAAAAGCCTGGCCGAGCTGGGCCACTGGCCCTGGCCGCGCCACCACCTCGCCCGCCTGGTGGAGCGCCTGTTCGATGAGCAGCAGGTGGCCGTGCTGGGCATGGACATCGTGTTCGCCGAAGCCGACGACCGCTCGGGCCTGGGCCAGCTGAAGGCCCTGGCCGAAGGTGAACTGCGCGACGAACCGCGTTTTGTGGCGCGCCTGCCCGAACTGACCCGCCGGCTCGACCACGACCAGCGTTTTGCCGATGCCCTGCGCGGGCGCGACGTGGTGCTGGGCTACTACTTCACCAGCGACCGCAACGGTTTGCGCACCGGGCGCCTGCCGCCGCCCGTGGTCACCGAAGCCGATCTTCAGGCGCAGGGCGGGGCACCGTTTCGCGCCACGCTATGGGACGGCCATGGCAGCAACATCGCGCCCTTGGCCGAAGCCGCACCGCGCGCGGGCTTTTTCAACCCCGTGGTGGACAGCGATGGCCTGGTGCGCGCGCTGCCCTTGCTGGCCCGGTTTGAGGGCGCGTACTACGAGTCGCTGTCGCTGGCCGTGTTGCGCACTGTGTCGGGTGGGGCCAAGGTGGTGCCCGAGGTGGCACCAGGTACCGAGGGCTGGGCGGGGGGGCCTGTGCTGGCGGCAGTGGGGCTGGACCTGGGCGGCAGCCGCATGCAGATCGCGGTGGACTCACGGGTGGCGGTGCTGGTGCCCTTCCGTGGCCCGGGCGGGCCTCAAGGCGGCTCGTTCCAGTACGTTTCGGCCGCCGACGTGGTGGCCGGCCGCCTGGCCCCCGGCAGCTTGCGCGACAAGATCGTGTTGCTGGGCACCACCGCCCCCGGTTTGCAAGACCTGCGGGCCACACCCGTGGGCGAAGCCTACCCCGGCGTGGAGACCCACGCCAACCTGATCTCGGCCTGGCTCGACGGCCATGTGCTGGTGCAACCCGACTACGCACCGGGCTACGAACTGCTGGTGTTGCTGGTCGCGGCGGCGTTGCTGCTGTGGGGCCTGCCACGCCTCAAGGCCGTTTCGTCGGCCATGCTGGCGGCGGCCCTGATCGCGCTGCTGGTGGGGGCTAACCTGTGGCTGTTTGCACGGCACGGGCTGGTGCTGCCGGTGGTCAGCCCGGTGTTGCTGGTGGTGCTGGCCTATGTGCTGCACACCAGCTACGCCTACTTCATCGAAACCCGCGCCAAACGTGAGCTGGCCCACCTGTTTGGCAGCTACGTGCCCCCCGAACTGGTGGACGAAATGGTGAAGGCGCCCGAACGCTACAGCATGCGCGCCGAGGAGCGCGAGCTGACGGTGATGTTCAGCGACATGCGGGGCTTCACCCAGCTGTCCGAGACCATGGGTGCGGCCGAACTGCAGGCCTTGCTCAACCGCGTGTTCAGCAGCCTCACCCACGAAATCCGCCAGCGCCGGGGCACCATCGACAAATACATGGGCGACTGCGTGATGGCTTTCTGGGGCGCGCCTGTGCCCGAGCCGGAGCATGCCCGCCTGTCGGTGCTGGCGGCCCTGGCCATGCGCCGAGCCGTGGCCCAGATCAACCTCGATCACCGCCAACGCGGTTGGCCCGAGATTGGCATGGGCGTGGGCCTCAACACCGGCGTCATGTGTGTCGGTGACATGGGGTCGGACCTGCGCCGCTCCTACACCGTGATCGGCGACGCGGTCAACCTGGGCTCACGCCTGGAGGGCCTGGGCAAACACTACGGTGTGGACATCGTGGTGAGCGAAACCACCCACGCCCAGGCCGGTGACGGCTTCACCTGGCAAGAGCTGGACACGGTAAAGGTCAAGGGCAAGGACGCCGCCGTGGCCATCTACACCGTGCTGGACGCCGAGGATGTGGTGGGCAACGAATTGGAACGCTGGGCGCAGTGCCTGCAAGCCTGCCGCCATCAGCACTGGCCCCAGGCCCAGGCCTTGCTGGACGAACTGCGCGCGACGCAGCCCAGCAAAGTGTTGTACGCGCTGTACGCCGAGCGCGTGGCCGACTGGCGCCAGCAGAAGCTGCCGGCCGATTGGCGCTGGGTGACCAGCTTCGAGACCAAGTAGGCCGGCGCCACGCTCAGACGGTGGGGGCTATTTTTTCGCGGGCTGCGCGGCGGCCGGCGTGGCCGAGGTCTGTGTCACTCTGGCCCGCACCGGCACCTGGCGGGCGGCGCCGTAGCGGTCGAACTGCTGGCCCATGGCCGTTTGCAGCGACGCCAGCCGCTGGCTGGTGGGCGGGTGGGTGGCCAGGGCGAGCAGGTAGGCCGGGTCGTCTGGGCGCACGGTGGACAGCGTCTGCAGCACCGTGGGCAAGCCAAAGGGGTCCATGCCAGCGCGCGTGGCCAGCGACACGCCAAGGGCGTCGGCCTCAAACTCGTCGGCGCGGTCCAGGCCTTTGCTGTAGAGGTTTTTGCCCAGGTTCATGAGCTGCGTGGCGACCACGCCCCCGACGTTGTTGCGCACCTGCGAGCCGATCAGCTGGGTGGCCAAGCCGGAGCGTGCCGTTTTGGCGAGGGCTTGCAGGTGGTGCTTCTTTTCGACGTGGACAATTTCGTGTGCCAGCACGCCGGCCAGCTCGGCTTCGCTGAAGGTGCGGTCCAGCAGCCCCTTGGTGACGAACACAAAACCCCCAGGTGCGGCAAAGGCGTTCACGCCGGGGTCGTCCAGCACCACAAACAACCAGGGCAGTTGCGGGCGGCTCGAATGCAGCGCCAGCCAGCGGCCCAACTCGTTCACGTAACGTTGGGTGCGTGCGTCTTTGAGGGCCGGCTTGGCACCCAGTAGCACCGCCGCCAGGTTGCGGCCAATTTCAATTTCCTTGGGCTCGTCGATCTTGTCGATCGATTGCATCAACAATTGCACCAGGCTCAAGGCTTCCCCGGCCGACGAGCCGCTGCCGCCCAGGGGCAGGTTGGCCGCCACGGCGGGCATGCTGGCACCGGCCGCCTGCACGCTGCTGCCCAGTGAACGCAGCGCATCGGTGATGGAGCCGCCGCTGCCACCGCCCGAGGTGGGTGCGGTGGCCACGCAGGCGCTCAGGCCGGCGGCGGCCAGCACGGCTGGCAGCAGGTGCAGGCCCGTGCGGCGGGGGCGTAGGCTGGTACGTATGCTGGTACGTGGGTCGTGTGTCATGGCAGCGTCCTCACTGTGCAAGCGTGCCGGCGCCAGGCGCCGTGGAGGGAGGGGCGGGGTTGAGGTCGGCCACCTCGCGCGGGCGCAAACCGGCGCGCTGGGCAAACTGGCGGGCTTGTGACTCGCTGACCTTGTGCTGGCCGGCGGCGTCCACCGCGGCCAGGTTGGGGGTGGCGTTGGCCAAGTCGTCCGCGTCCAGCCCACGGATGCCCACGGTGGACGTGGCCACGGTGGTGGGGCGGGTGCCGCCGGCGCCGAAAGCCTGGCCCAGGGAGCGCAAGGCACTGGTGCCCGTGCTGGGCGCCGCAGCGGGGGTGGCCTGTGCGCCGCTTTGCAGGTCAAACATGTGCAGCCAGCCGGTTTTGCCGTCGCTGGTACGCACACGGCGGAACGGCCCCTGGCGCTCGTCGAGCCGGGTGACCACCGCGTTGGCGGGCAGTGGCGTCGATTTGGCGTCGGCCCGGGGGGCTTCGCGCAGGGCCACGTCGCGCTTGACCGTGAATTGCTCCTGGCCGTGCGCCCAGGGCGCCAGCAGCCAGCCGGCACACACGAGCAAAGCCAGCCTCCAAGCGTGTGTCGCAGTGGTCATGTTTGCTCCTTGAACACCCTGTCAAAACAATTGACAAAGTTTAACGTTCATGGGCGCCACCGCCCAACCACACAAGGGGGCAGGCGGCTGTGATGGTCCGCCGGTGGCAACGAAGACATCAGGGTTTGTTCGTATCTGAATATCAGCAAGTACGAATATACTTCGCGCATTCCCCAAGGTCTGCGCCCCGTTTCAGGGCGGGGCCACCTTCACAAAGGAAGCGCGCTGTGTCCGACGAACTGAGTCAAACCATTGGGCGGGTCCTTCCCGCGCCCGAGAATTTCCTCGACGCCGAAAAGCTGGAGCTGGCTCGCAAGGCCCGCCGCAGCTTCATGGGCAAGGCCCTGGCCATGGGTGCCGGTGTGGCCGCATCGGCCAAGGCGGTGGCGGCCGACGGCGAAGAGGCCATCCTCAAAATGCCCGAGCACACCACCGGTTTGGGCCTGCCTGTGGTGACCGACGGCTACGGCAAACCCAGCAAGTGGGAAGCCAACCTGCAGCGCCGCCAGAGCCCGGGACTGACCCGAGTCAACCAGGCGTCGGTGAGTTTCACGCCGCTGCAAGGCCTGTTCGGCATCATCACCCCCAGTGGCCTGCACTTCGAGCGCCACCACCAGGGCTGGTGGGACATCGATCCTTCCAAGCACCGTCTCATGGTCAACGGCCTCGTCAAGCGCGAGCGCGTGTTCACCATGGACGACCTGATGCGCCTGCCCAGCGTCTCGCGCATCCACTTCATCGAGTGTGGCGCCAACTCGGCCACCGAATGGGGCAACGTGGCCGTGCCCACGGTGCAGTACAGCCACGGCATGGTGAGTTGTTCTGAATTCACCGGCGTGCTGCTCTCCACCCTGCTGGAGATGTGTGGCATCGACAAGAAAAAGGCCAAATACGTGCTGGCCGAAGGCGCCGACGGTTCGTCCATGACCCGCACCATCGACATCGAACGTGCCATGGACGATTGCATCGTGGCCTGGGGCATGAACGGCGAAATGCTGCGCCCTGAAAACGGCTACCCGCTGCGTCTGGTGGTGCCGGGCGTCCAGGGCGTGAGCTGGGTCAAGTACCTGCGTCGCATCGAGGTGGGCGACGAGAAGTACGCCACCAAAGATGAAGCGGTGCACTACATCGACCACATGCCCGATGGCACACACCGCCAGTACACCGGCATCCAGGAGTGCAAAAGCGTCATCACCACACCGTCAGGCGGGCAAACGCTGCTGGACAAGGGCTTCTACAACGTCACCGGCCTGGCCTGGTCGGGGCGTGGCAGCATCAAGCGCGTGGACGTGAGCACCGACGGCGGTCGCAACTGGCGCACCGCCCGCCTGGAAGGGCCAATTCTGGACAAGGCCTTCACCCGCTTCAACATCGACTGGGTCTGGGACGGCAAGCCCGCCATTCTGCAAAGCCGCGCCATCGACAGCACCGGCTACGTGCAGCCCAAGATCAACCAGCTGCGCGCCGTGCGTGGCACCCGTTCGGTCTATCACCAGAACGCCATCCAGTCTTGGCTGGTGGGGGCCAACGGTGAAGTCTCCAACGTGCAGGTCTACTGAGAGAGTGCCGACCATGAAAAAACGTATCGTTCTCGCCATGGCCGCGTTGGCGGTGGGTTCTGCTTTTGCCCAGGCCAAACCCTGGCATTCGATTGGCCGCGACGCCACGCCGGCCGAAGTCAAGGCCTGGGACATCGATGTGCGCCCCGACTTCAAG
Organism: Hydrogenophaga atypica; assembly: GCF_042665215.1. Taxonomy (NCBI): domain Bacteria; kingdom Pseudomonadati; phylum Pseudomonadota; class Betaproteobacteria; order Burkholderiales; family Comamonadaceae; genus Hydrogenophaga; species Hydrogenophaga atypica. Next base: position 85,798 of record NZ_JBHTCA010000012.1, on the reverse strand, counting down.
GGCCTGCCCAAGGGCTCAGGCAGCGTCAGCAAGGGTGAAGAGGTGTGGGAGGCCAAGTGCGCGTCCTGCCACGGCAGCTTTGGTGAATCCAACGAGGTGTTCACACCCATCATTGGCGGCACCACCAAGGCCGACATCGAGCGTGGCCGGGTGAAGAACCTGGAGCAGGGCTCCACCTTCCCGCAGAAAACCACCATCATGAAGGTGGCCACCGTCTCGACCATCTGGGACTACATCAACCGCGCGATGCCCTGGAACGCGCCCAAGACGCTGACCACCGAAGAGGTGTACGCCACCACGGCCTACCTGCTGAGCCTGGCCGAGATCGTGCCGGCCGATTTCACGCTGTCGGATCAGAACATCGCCGAGGTGCAAAAACGCATGCCCAACCGCAACGGCATGGTGTTCTACGAGCCGCTGTGGAAGGTGAACGGCAAGGGCGATGTGAAGAACGTGGCCTGTATGAAGAACTGCCCGGTGGACGAGAAAATCCAATCCTCGCTGCCCGACTTTGCCCGCGACGCCCACGGCAACATCCAGGAACAGAACCGCGTGATTGGCCCGGTGCGGGGTGCCGACACCACCAAGCCCGCGCCGGCCAGCATGCCGGCCAAGGGTGCCGCTGCGGCGGCGCCTGTGGTGGTGGCCGCAGCCGGCGGGGCGGGCGACGTCAAAGGTTTGCTCGCGGCCAACGCCTGCACCGCCTGCCACGGTGTCACCAACAAAATTGTGGGTCCTGGCTTCAACGAGATACTGGTCAAACAAAAAGGCCAGGCCAACCTGGAAGACTATCTGGTCGGCAAAATCAAGGGTGGCGGCTCGGGCGTGTATGGTTCCGTTCCCATGCCACCCCAGCCCCAGCTGTCTGACGCCGATGCAAAAACCATCGCCAAATGGATCGCTGCGGGCGCCAAGTGATCTGAATGAGCGATTTATTCAGAATATAAGCAACCAATCGTAATCCCTGATGCCAACGACTTCGGGTCAGCGTAAGCTCCCGCCTATTGCTGGCCCTGTCCCCCCTTTTTTCAAGGAGTCATTCATGAACAACACCCGCCGTAACGTCCTCAAGACCTCGGGCGCCCTGGGCACGCTGGTGGCGCTGGGTCTCATCACCGAAAAGCAGGCGCTGGCCCAGGCCAACCGCGCCGGCTTTGAAGCCAAGAGCCTGGCCGACGCGCTCAAGGCCGTGGGTGGCACACCGGCCACCAGCGATCAGGTCACCGTGGTCGCGCCCGACATTGCCGAAAACGGCGCCGTGGTGCCTGTGGGCGCCACCAGCAACCTGGCCAACACCACCGAAATCCACCTGCTGGTCGAGAAGAACATCAACCCGCTGTCGGCCTCCTTCTTCATTCCCGCCGGCACCGAGGCCAGTGTGCAGACCCGTCTGAAGATGGGCCAGAGCACCAACGTCATTGCCGTCGTCAAGGCCGATGGCAAGTTGTACTCGGCCACCAAGGAAACCAAGGTCACGCTGGGTGGTTGCGGCGGCTGATGCCGCAGGCTGTACCCAAGACTTGATCCGATTCACGAATTCTCAGGAGAAACACCATGGCAGATCCGATGCGCATCCGTGCCGCCCACAAAGACGGCGTGACCGAAGTCCGCGTGCTGATGTCCCACCCGATGGAAACCGGCCAGCGCAAGAACGCTGCTGGCGACACCATCCCCGCCCACTTCATCACCGAAGTGGACGCCACCCACAACGGCAAGAGCGTGCTCAAGGCCCAGTGGAGCACCGCCGTGTCGCAAAACCCCTTCCTGTCCTTCAAATTCAAGGGCGGCGCCAAGGGCGACAAGCTGGCGGTCAAGTGGGTGGACAACAAGGGTGACACCCGCACTGACGAAGCGGCCATCGCCTGATAAGGTGGGGGTCAGAGTCACGGCCGGCCAGCAGGCTGGCCGTTCTCTTTTGTTTGACAGCATAAAAAGGAGACATGCGATGGAAAACAAACGCTGGATCGCGGCCATGGTGCTTGTGTCGGTGGCCTCGGCCGCTTCGGCGCAGTCGGCGGCTGATGGCATTGCCAAGTACCGTGAGATGTTGCAAGACGGCAACCCGGCCGAGCTGTTCGAAATGAAGGGCGAGGAGCTGTGGAAGCAAGTACGTGGCCCCAAAAAAGCATCGCTTGAAAAATGCGATCTGGGTGAAGGGCCGGGCGTGCTGAAGGGCGCGTTTGTGAAACTGCCACGCTACTTTGCCGATACCGGACGGATGCAGGACTTGGAATCGCGCCTGGTGACCTGCATGGAAACCTTGCAGGGCTTCAACGCCGCCGAGGTCATGAAAACACCGTTTGGCCGCGGCGAAATGGCCAACGTGACCGCGCTGGCCACCTACGTGGCAACCCAATCCAAGGGCCTGCGCTTTGACCTGCCACAAGGCCACGCCGAGGAGCGCAAGTTCTACGAGCTGGGCAAACGCGCCTTCTTCCAGCGCGGTGGCACACACGACTTTTCGTGCGCCACCTGCCACGGCGAAAACGACAAACGCATCCGCCTGCAAGACCTGCCCAACCTGACCAAGAACCCGGGCGACGGCGTGGGTTTTGCGGCCTGGCCCGCCTACCGCGTGTCCAACGGTCAGATGTGGAGCATGCAGCTGCGCCTGAACGACTGCTACCGGCAGCAACGTTTCCCCGAGCCCAAGTTCGCCAGCGACGTGACGATTGCGTTGGGCGTTTATATGGGCGTCAACGCCAAAGGCGCGGAATCCGCTGTGCCCACCATCAAGCGCTGAAGCAGGAGACACACACATGAACAAAACCACCTGGATGTTGTTGCCCGCCGCTGCTGTGGTCCTGTCTGCCTGCAGTTCGGCGCCCAGCCCGGCCGACTACGACAAGATGGCCGAAGCGATGACCAAAAGTTGATTTCAGGACAAAGGCATCGCCAAGGTCAGCCGCCTGGACCAGGACGAGGCCAACCGTTTGTGCAGCGCGGCCGACACCGCAGGCAAGCCGCTGGACGAAAAAGTGGCCAAGGCCATCGAAGAAGCCAACCTCAAGTCCATCAAATGGCCCAGCGATGGCAAGTTTCTGGGCGACTGGAAACAGGGTGAAGCCCTGGCCCAGAGTGGCCGAGGCATGACCTGGACCGACAACGAAAAAACCGCCAACGGTGGCAACTGTTACAACTGCCATCAGATCAGCAAAGCCGAAATTTCTTTCGGCACGCTGGGCCCCAGCCTGTACAACTACGGCAAGCTGCGTGGTGTGAGCGACCCCAACGCACCGGCGTCCAAGGCCATCGTGGACTACACCTGGGGCAAGTTGTGGAACGCGCGTGCCTACAACGCCTGCTCCCAAATGCCCCGGGCCGGCCACGCGGGCATACTGAACGAGCAGCAGATCAAACACATCATGGCCTTGCTGTTGGACCCCAAGTCGCCGGTCAACCAGTGAGCCACAGGCCTTGCGTGATGCAAGGCCTTTTTTCGCTTCTATCCATCAGTCGTTACTTATCGAGGAATATTCATGAGCTTCAGCCGACGTGAATTCATGCAGGTGCTGGCGGTGGCCAGTGCGGGGGGCATGGCCCTGGACCACGCCGATGTGCTGGCCGCCACGCCAGGTGCCGGCGAGCGGCTGTACGACGTGCCCAAGTTCGGCAACGTGAGCTTTCTGCATTTCACCGATTGCCACGCGCAGCTCAAGCCCATTTATTTCCGCGAACCCAGCGTCAACCTGGGCCTGAGCGAGGCACTGGGCCGCCCGCCGCACCTGGTGGGGGAGAAGCTGCTCAAACACTTCAACATCCAGCCTGGCACGGCGCAGGCCCACGCGTTCAGCTACCTCAACTTCGAGAAAGCGGCCAAGACGTACGGCAAGATCGGCGGCTTCTCGCACCTGGCCACGTTGGTCAAGCAGATGAAGGCCAGCCGCCCGCACGCGCTGCTGCTCGACGGCGGCGACACCTGGCAGGGCTCGGCCACCTCGCTGTGGACCAACGCACAAGACATGGTGGACGCCTGCAAGCTGCTGGGCGTCAACATCATGACGCCACACTGGGAGTTCACTTTCGGCGCCAAGCGGGTGCAGGAGATCGTTGAAAACGACTTCAAAGGCAAGATCGATTTCCTGGCGCAGAACGTGACCACGGCCGACTTTGGCGATCAGGTGTTCGCGCCCTACGTCATCAAGGAGATGAACGGCGTGCCCGTGGCCATCATCGGCCAGGCCTTCCCCTACACGCCCATCGCCAACCCGCGCTACATGGTGCCCGACTGGACCTTTGGTATCCAGGACGAGAACATGCAGAAGATGGTGGACGAGGCGCGCGGCAAGGGCGCCCAGGTGGTGGTGGTGCTGTCGCACAACGGCATGGACGTGGACATCAAGATGGCCTCGCGCGTGCGCGGCATCGACGCCGTGCTGGGCGGCCACACCCACGACGGCATGCCCGCGCCGGTGATCGTCAAAAACCCCGGCGGCCAGACGCTGGTGACCAACGCCGGCTCCAACAGCAAGTTCCTGGGCGTGCTCGACTTTGATGTGCGTGGTGGCAAGGTGCAGGACTTCCGCTACAAGCTCATGCCCGTGTTCTCCAACCTGCTGCCGGCCGACAAGGAAATGGAGGCACTCATCACCAAGGTGCGGGCGCCCTATGAGGCCAAGCTGAACGAAAAGCTGGCGATCTCCGAAGGCGCGCTGTACCGCCGGGGCAACTTCAACGGCTCGTGGGACCAGGTCATCTGCGACGCGCTGATGGAAGTAAAGGGCGCCGATGCGGCCTTCTCGCCGGGCGTGCGCTGGGGCACCAGCCTGTTGCCGGGCGACACCATCACCTACGAGCTGATGATGGACCAGATGGCCGTGACCTACCCGGCCACCACGCTCAACGAGTTCACCGGCGCGCAGGTGAAAGAAATCATGGAAGACGTGGCCGACAACATTTTCAACCCCGACCCCTACTACCAGCAGGGTGGTGACATGGTGCGTGTGGGCGGTTTCCAGTACACCTGCGCGCCCACCGCGCCCATGGGCCAACGCATCCAGAACCTCACGCTCAAGGGCAAACCGGTGGAAGCCGACAAGAAGTACAAGGTGGCCGGCTGGGCCTCGGTGCAAGAGGGTGTGCAGGGCGAGCCCATTTGGGACGTGGTGGCCGGCTACCTGCGCAACAAGAAGGTTGTGAAACAGGTCAAGATCAACCAGCCCAAGCTGGTGGGCGTGGACGGCAATCCCGGCATCGCCTGAGCGGTTTCAGGGCTTGGTGTTGCCAGGCGCTTGAGCAAAGGGCTGGCCGCGCAACCGCGCACCGGCCTGGATGTTGCGTTTGGCAAACCAGCCCTGGTTCATCTCCAGCACGTAGCGCACCGGCTTGGCCGAGCAGTGCGAGTCGGTGGTCTGCGGCTTCATGTCGGCCAGGTTGACGATGGTGCCGTCGTCGGCGATGAACGCGGCCGTCAGTGGCAGCAGCGTGTTTTTCATCCAGAAACACTGCACGCCAGGCTGCTCGAACACAAACAGCATGCCTTCGTGGGTGGGCATCTCCTTGCGGTGCATCAGCCCCACGGCGCGCTGTTGCGGCGTGAGCGCCACCTGGGCGTCGATCTGATGCATGCCCGCACTGAGCTTGACGCGCTGCAGGTTCAACTGGGGGCCTTCCTGCGCGTGCAGCGCACCAGAAGCAGACAACACAACACAGAGCAGCAGGCGGGGCAGGGCGTTCATGGCGAGCGGTGGCATGTGAGCGAGAGCAACTAGAATTTTGAGGGTTCGTTGTGCATCCCTTCCGAGACCCTCCTACATGTACCAGCATATCAAGGTCCCTGCCCAGGGCCAGAAAATCACCGTCAACGCCGACATGTCGCTCAACGTGCCGGACCAGCCCATCATCCCTTTCATCGAGGGTGACGGCACCGGGCTGGACATCACCCCGGTGATGCTCAAGGTGGTGGACGCGGCCGTGGCCAAGGCCTACGGTGGGCAGCGTCAGATCCAGTGGATGGAGGTGTACGCCGGTGAAAAAGCCACCCGCGTGTATGGTCCTGACGTGTGGTTGCCCGACGAGACACTCAGCGCGCTCAAGGACTATGTGGTCTCCATCAAAGGCCCGCTGACCACGCCGGTGGGCGGTGGCATCCGCAGCCTCAACGTGGCCTTGCGCCAGGAGCTGGACCTGTATGTGTGCCTGCGCCCCGTGCAGTATTTCAAGGGCGTGCCCTCGCCGCTGAAAGAGCCCGAGAAGACCAACATGGTCATCTTTCGCGAGAACTCGGAGGACATCTACGCCGGCATCGAGTACGAGGCCCAATCGGCCAAGGCGCAAAAGCTCATCAAGTTCCTGCAGGACGAGATGGGCGTGACCAAAATCCGCTTCCCCGACACCTCTGGCATTGGCATCAAGCCGGTGTCCATCGAGGGCACCGAACGCCTGGTGCGCAAGGCCATCCAGTACGCCATCGACAACAACAAGCCCAACGTCACCATCGTGCACAAGGGCAACATCATGAAGTACACCGAAGGTGGCTTCAGGGATTGGGCCTATGCGCTGGCGCAAAAGGAATTCGGCGCCCAGCCCATCGACGGCGGGCCGTGGTGCAAGTTCAAGAACCCCAAGACCGGGCGTGACATTACCATCAAGGACAGCATCGCCGACGCCTTCCTGCAGCAAATCCTGCTGCGCCCGGCCGAGTACTCGGTGATCGCCACCCTCAACCTCAACGGCGACTACATCTCGGACGCGTTGGCCGCGCAGGTGGGTGGCATTGGCATCGCGCCCGGCGCCAACCTGAGCGATTCGGTGGCCTGCTTCGAGGCCACCCACGGCACGGCGCCCAAGTACGCCGGCAAGGACTACGTCAACCCCGGCTCCGAAATCCTCTCGGCCGAGATGATGCTGCGCCACATGGGCTGGAAAGAAGCCGCCGATCTCATCATCGCCAGCATGGAAAAAGCCGTCCTGTCCAAGAAGGTCACCTACGACTTCGCCCGCCTCATGGACGGCGCCACGCAGGTGAGTTGCTCGGGCTTTGGGCAGGTGATGATCGAGCAGATGTGATGGTCTGCTCGCGCGCAAACCGTCACATTCCTGCGAATGGATTTTGACGTTTTGTTGCAATTGTGGTTAAGCTCGTTTCTTGTGCAGTTTGACAACACAAGAAACGGCAATCCATGCAAGTCATTCACTCGACGCATCCCTACCAAGACGAATTGTTGCGCCGCCAGCTGACGGCATTTTTGGGGGATGCCGATCCGGCCGCCGTCGAGCTGTTGCGCGCCCACCTGGAGTGGATTGAGGTGGACAGCGGCGAGACCCTGATGGAGCAAGGCGAGGCGGGGGACTCGATGTTCCTTGTCATCAGCGGGCGGCTGCGGGCCTACATCCGCGACGAGAACGGACAGGAACGCGCGGTGCGCGAAATGTCGCGTGGTCAGGTGATCGGCGAGATGAGCCTGTACACCGGTGCGCCCCGCTCGGCCACCGTCGTGGCCATCCGCGAGTCGGTGTTGATCCGCCTCGACAAGCCGGCCTTCAACAAGCTGTTGGCCAGCAGCGCCCAGGCCTCGATCGGCCTGACCCAGCAGCTCATCCGCCGCCTGCAAACCGAACGTGACCGTGCGCCGGTGGAAAAGCCGGTGATCACGGCGCTGATCGCCATCACCGATGGTGTGGACCTGAACCCATTCAGCGAGCAACTGGCCGCCAGCATGGCGGCGGCAGGGCGGGTGCAACGGGTCGATTCGGTGTGGGTGGCCACCCGGCTGCAGGCCCTGGGCTTGCGGGCTGACGATGAACACAACCCCGAGGTTGGCCGCCAGATCAGCATGGTGCTCGACCAGGTCGAGGCCGAAAACGACTTTGTGCTGATGGTGGCCGATGCGCAGTCCACCGCTTGGACGCGGCGTTGCGCCCGCCATTGTGACGAGTTGCTGCTGCTGGCCGACGCCAGCGAGCCCGCGCGGCTGCACCCCATCGAGACCGATTTCCTCATGCTGCGTCCGCCCCGTGCCGAAGCGGCCCAGGTATTGGTGCTGCAGCACGACGCCGACAAACGCACACCACTCAAAACCAAGGCCTGGCTGGACCGCCGGCCGGTGGCCGACCATGTGCACCTGCGACGGGGCTCGGCGCGCGACATGGCGCGCCTGGCCCGGCTGCAAACCCGCACCGCCGTGGGCCTGGTGCTGGCTGGCGGCGGTGCGCGAGGCCTCTCGCAACTGGGCATTTACCGCGCCCTGCTGGAGCATGGCATCGACGTGGATTGTGTGGGCGGCACCAGCATCGGCGCGCTGATGGGCATGTTGGTCGCCTCGGACCAGCCGCTGGACCAGGTGCTCCAGGTGGCCCGCAAGGCGTTTGGCAGCAACCCCACCAGCGACTTCAACTGGCTCCCGCTGATTTCGCTCATCAAGGGCCAGCGGCTGCGCCACTTGGTGCGGGAGTCGATGTTGTCCTTGTTCGGTTCCGACCCGGATGCCGAGGACCTGTGGAAAAACTTTTACTGCATCGCCACCAACTACAGCACCGCCAGCGAGGTGGTGTTGCGCCGTGGCAACTTGGGCCGCGCGCTGCGGGCCAGCATCGCCATCCCCGGGGCGCTGCCGCCTGTCATATTTGATGGTGATTTGTTGTGCGACGGTGGTACTTTCAACAATTTTCCAGTCGATGTGATGCGGAAAATGCGTGGTGTGGGCACGGTGCTGGGGGTCGATCTCAGTTTCAAAAAACCCCGGAAAATCACCCACAGCGAGGTGCCCGGCACGTGGGCTTTGCTGCGTGACAAGTTGCGCCCCCGCGCGAAGCGGCGCTACAAAATGCCATCCATGGCCAGTTTGTTGATGAATGTGACCATTTTGTACAGCGTCTCTCGCCAGCGCGAAGTGCAAGCACTGACAGATGTGTACTTCAACCCACCCCTGGACCGGGTGGGCATGCTGGCTTGGAATAAACTTGATCAAATTGTCAAACAAGGTTACACACACGGTAACGAAGTGTTGCAGGCCCTGGGGCCTGGTGCGCTTGCCCAACTGGTGCGTATCCGGGGTTGAGTGTGGGTGGTGCGCCACCCACGTGTCGGGTTCGACAACGGTGTTTCGGGCGTGTGGGCACGCCCTGTGATTGGAGTCCAGACCATGTGGAACAAGAAGCTATCGCTGTTATTGGGCGCGTCCTTGCTCGCCTGGGGCGCACACGCCCAGAACCGGGCGCCGGCCACGGTGGGGGCCATCGGTTTTGTCAAAACGGCCAAAGGCGAGTCGTTTGTGGACTCCGGTGGCCAAGCGGTGCGCGCCGCTGAGGGCACGCCGCTGAAAGTGGGCGACGTGGTGCGCACCGGCGCCGACGGCGCGGTGGGCCTGACCTTGAAAGACAACACGGTCATGTCCTTCGGGCCATCCACCCGCTTCACCTTGGAAGAGTACCTGTTTGCGCCAGCCAAGGGCGACCTCAAACTGGGCGGGCGCCTGACCAGCGGCTCGTTGCACTACGTGTCGGGCCTGATCGCCAAGGCACGACCTGAAGCGGTGGCCGTCAAGACGCCGACCGGCACCATCGGTGTGCGCGGCACCCGTTTTGTGGTGGTGGTGGCACCATGAGGGTCAGCGCTGTTTCGTTTGCCGTGGCGGCCCTGTTGGCGGGCGGGTTGGTGTCGGGCGGGGCGCTGGCGCAGGGGGCGGCTGTTTTGCCCGCGCCCATGTTGGAGGCGGTGACCCAGGCGATCAACACCCACCCGGGTGTGCAGGCCCAGTGGCACGCGCTGCTGGGGGCCGGTGCCCGGCAGGACGCCGAGCGGGGCCCGGGGCGGCCGCAGGTCGATTTGTTTGCCAGCGTGGGCCGCGAGTCACAGACCCGGCCGGGTCCGGCCACCGGCACCTACACCGACACCAACGGCACCTTGTCCGTCAGCCAGTTGCTGTTTGACGGCGGCGCGGTGAGTGCGGCCGTGCGGCAGGCCGGGCACGACAAGCTGTCGCGTTTCTACCGCCTGCTCGATGGCACCGAAAGCATGGCCTTCGACGCGGCCGTGGCCTACGCCGAATTGGCGCGTGCCAATGAGCTGGTGGATCTGGCCAAACGCAATTACGTCGAACACAAGCTGATCCACAACCAGCTGAGCGAACGCGAGAGCGGTGGCGTGTCGCGCCGTTCGGACGTGGAGCAGGCGCTGGGCCGGTTGGCGCTGGCCGAATCCAACCTGGCCGAGGAGCTGTCGGCCCACCACCGGGCCGCGCAGGTCTACCTGCAGGTCATGGGCGTGCTGCCGCCGGCACAACTGGCCGCGCTGCCGCGACAGCTGGATTTGCCCGGCACACCCACGGACGCCGTGGCTGCGGTGTCGCAGGCGCTGCGCCAGAGCCCTCGCATGTGGACGTCGGTGGAGTCGGTGCGCGCCGGTCGCGCTGCCATGGACAGCTACCGCAGTGAAAACGCGCCGCGTGTGGACGTGCGGGCCAGCCAGTCGCTGGACCGCAACCTGGACGGCGTGCGTGGCCGCTCGCGCGATGCGGTGATCGAGTTGCTCGTGCGCTTCAACCTGTACCGGGGTGGGGCCTACGAGGCCCGCGTGGAGCAGGCGGCGCAGGCCCTGAACGAGGCCATGGAGCAGCAGGAGTCCACTTGCCGCGATCTGCGCCAGACACTCACGGTGGCCCTCAACCAGGTCAACACCCAGCGGGAGCAGACCCAGTTGCTGGACCAGCAGCGCCTGGCCGCCGAAAAAGTGCAGGCCGCCTACCAGCAGCAGTTCGACATCGGTCAGCGCACCCTGCTTGATCTGCTGGACACACACAACGAAGTGTTTGAGGCCAACCGGGCCTACACCCGCGCCCGCTACGCGTATTTCACGGCGCAGGCGCGCTCGCTGGCCACACTGGGGCAGCTCACCAGCGCCCTGGGCGTCACGCGCAACGGTCTGCCCAGTGCCGCCGATGTGGGGCAAGACCAGCCCGAGGTGGACCCCGCTTCGCTGTGTGCCCCCGAGACGGTCACCACCGTGGCGGTCAACACCACGCCACCCGCGCGTCCCGCCGCCTTGCCGCGTTCTTATGTGGTGTTGCTGCAGGGCGCCGATGGCAGCACCGGCAAGGTGGTGGTGGCAGGCGACAAAGGCACCATCGAGTTGCAGCGGGCCAGTGGCGCCGCTGCGCTGGACGGTTCCACCCGCGAGGCCTACGCGGTGCCGGCAGACATGTTGGCGCGCGACACTGGCGCGGCCATCGGCGCGTCACCTGCGGCGCCCACCGTCTTCAGGCTGAACTTTGAAAAAGGCAGCACGCGCCTGACCCCAGAGTCGCGGGCCATGGTCGAGCAGGTGTTTGGCGAGGTGCGCCAGCGCAGCGCGCCCGACGTGTCGGTGGTGGGGCACACCGACACCCTGGGGGGGGCGGCGGCCAACATGTCCTTGTCGCTGCGCCGCGCCGAAACCGTGGCCCGCCTGCTCAAGCCCGTGGCTTCGCGCATCATCGCCATGGACATCGGCGGCATGGGCGAGACCAGCTTGCTGGTGCCCACGCCGGACAACCGGTCGGAGCCGCGCAACCGCCGTGTCGAGTTGACCGTGCGCTGAAACGCCCACGCGGCCATCCAGCCCAAACGGCGGCCCCTGGCCGCCGTTGTCATTTGTCGGTCATCACGATCACCTCGCCACTTTCGCCACGGCGCAGGCGTCGCAGGTGCAGTTGCACCAAGGGATCGTCCGGGCGTTCGTGCGCCAGGTGCTCAAACGCGTCCAGGGCGTCCGGGTTGCCGGCCGCCATCAGGTCGTAGGCGTGTTCGTAGGCGGGCAGGGCGGCGGCTTCGGCCTCGTCGTGGGCCAGGCCGTCGTTGAGGGGCTGCCACACCAGCAGGGCACGTGTTTTGCCCTTCAGCGTGAGCCGGCCCACGCGGCGGGCCAATACGCCGGGCACGCCGGCCACCACATCTTCCGACAGGCACACCCGGGTGCCCAGGTGTTTGTTCACGCTTTCCAGCCGCGCGGCGGTGTTCACCGGGTCGCCCAGGGCGCGGTAGTCGAAGATGGTGGAACCGCCAAAATTGCCCACGATGACCTCGCCGCAGTGCACCCCGATGCGCGTGTGGCCGAAGGGAATGCCCTTGGCCTGCAAGTCAAGCGCGTACTGGGTGGCGTAGCGTTGCATGGCCAGGGCACAGTCGTACGCGCGTTTCTGGTGGTCGGGCTGGTGCACCGGCGCGGAGAACATGATGGCCACCGCGTCGCCCACGATGCGGTCCAGCGTGCCCTCGTGTGCAAACGCGATGTGGATCATTTCGTCGAGGTAGCGGTTGAGCAGCGCCACCGCTTCGCCAGGGTCGATTTTTTCCATCAGGCTGGTGAAACCCGCGAGGTCGGTGAACACGAAGCTGCAGGTCAGGCGCTGCCCGCCCAGTTCCAGGCTGTCCGGGTTGTCCACGATGTGTTTCACCAGGTTGGGCGACACATAACGCGAGAACGCCTGCCGCACCCAGCGCTGGCGGCGCTCGCTGGCGAAGTGGTGCACCATGCTGCCGAGCAGGAAGGCGGTGAAGATGCCGATGGACGGCACGATGGAGTCGAGCAACAGGTGTTGGGCGGAGAAGGCATACCACCCGCCCCAGATGGTGGCGCCCAGGGCAGCGACCGTGGCCAGCGCCGACCACAACACGCCGGCATACAGCGCGAGCAGCCCAATGCCCAGGCCCGCCACCACCAGGGTGATGGCTTCCACCGCCACGGCCCAGCCGGGGCGGTAGAGGTAGCTGTCGGTCAGGGCCTGCTCCAGGATCTGGGCATGGGCCTCCACGCCCGGAATCACCCCGCCCAGCGGGCTGAAACGCAGGTCCATCAGGCCTTGGGCCGAACTGCCCACCAGCACCAGGCGGCCTTGTACATCGGCGGGCGTGACTTCGCCGGCCAGCAGCTTCCAGGCGGGGATCAGGCGCTGTTGGCGTTCGGTGGCGTAGTGCACCCAGGCCTCGCCGGTGCGGGTGGTGGGCACCACCACCTGCCCAATGCGCAGCTCGGCGATGCCGGGGTTGCTGCTCGGCCCCATGCGCACGAGGTAGTTGTCGGCCCCTTGGCCAATGCGCAGCAACTCCGTCACCAGCGAGGGCACCAGCTGGTCACCCACGCGCAGCACCAGAGGCACCCGGCGCACCACCCCGTCGTCGTCGGGCACAAAGGTGAGCGCGCCGGCCGCCGCCGCGCTGCTGCTGAGCACCGGCAGGGGCGCCACCACGCTGCCAAAGCGGTGCACAAAAGGCTGTGGGGCACCGCCCATCGCCACCGGCGCCACCAGCGGCATGAACGGCGGCACGGTGCCGGGGCCTTCGCGCTCCAGCGAGAAACCCAGCACCACGTTGGCGGATTTGAGTTGCCGCGCCAGCAGGTCGTCGTTGTCCGGCAAGGCCGCGATCTGCTCGCGCACCGCTGCGGGCAGTGGCCAGTCCCGGCTGACGGCGGCCGGCGTGGTCCGGTCCGGTTCCGCAAACACCACGTCAAATCCAACCGCCGCCGCCTCCAGGCTGTGCAGGCGCTCGACCAACTGGGCGATCCGGTAGCGGGGCCAGGGCCATTGGCCGATTTTGGCCAGGCTCGCTTCGTCGATGTCCACCACCCGCACGGCGGTGTCCTGGTACACGCGGGGTTGCAGGCGCTGGTACTGGTCCCACAGCGCATGCCGCAGGGTGCGCACCAGCGGGGGGTCGGCCAACATCAGGCCACACACCAGCGCCACCGCCAGCAGCGGAGCAAAAAAATAGAGTCGGCGCAATTGGCGCAAGACGTGTCGCATGGGGCGTCTGCCGTGATTGGGGCGGCGAAATGGGCGGTGTGCCGCGAGCGAGTTACATTAAATGACAATTTCGATGTGACCGGCTGCCGACCTGTGTTTTTTGGTGCGCCGGTGTGTGTTTGACCCCAACCTCCTTGAGCGACAAGGCCATCGCATGAGTGCTGACAAGACGGCGGCATCGCCCCCGGGTCTGGTGGAACCTGCCGTGCGCTGGCGGCCCTTGCACCTGCTCGGTGCGCTCGATGCGGTGGCCCTGGCCTTGCCCACCACCTTGGGGGCGGTGGTGTTGGTGTACGTCCACATCGGTGCGGAACACCTTGCGGCAGGCATCCTGGCGGCCATCGCCGGTCTGGTGCTGCTGCACCTCTTCAGCCTGGGCGCCACCCGGCCGGCCCTGTTTTCAGCCCGCTTGTTCGAGGCCACCACCCTCGCCGCCATGCTGGCCCAGTTGGGGCCGCACCTGGCCACCTGGGGGCTGCCCGACACGCCCGAGGTGCGGCTGGCCTTTTTGTGCCTGTTTGCGGCCGGCGCCGGTCTGGTCAAGGCCCTGTTGTACCTGCTGCGTGCCGACCGGCTCACCCGCTTCATTCCCGCACCGGTGTTTGGCGGTTTCTCCAACAGCATCGCGGCACTGCTGGTGATTTCGCAGCTGTCCACGCTGCAGCGCCTGCTGAAGGCGGGCGAGCCTGCGGCACTGCTGCTTCTGGTGGCGGGCCTGTCCGGCGGGGTGATGATGGCCTTGCGGTTTCGGGCCAGCAAATGGCCCGCAGCCGCCGTGGGGCTGGCCGTGGGTGCGACGGCAGCCGAGTTGCTGCGCCTCAACGGCGGGCATTTCACCATGTTGTCCGAGGGCGGTTGGCCCAGTGCCTTGCCGATCGTGTTGGCCGATTTTGACGCCTTGGCGGGGCCTCGGGTCGCCACCGGGGCGTTGTTCGTTCACGTGGCGGTGAATGCGCTGATCCTGGGCGTGATGGCCTTCATCAACACCACGGTCACCATGGAAGTCATCGGGCAACACGACGGCAAGCGCATGGTGGGCATGGGGCCACGCCTGATGCAGGCTGCCGCCGTGGCCATGGCGGGTGCGATGGGTTCGCTGGTGCTGACGGCCTCGCAGCAGGCCTCAGGTGCCGCCCAGCGCAGCGTGCAGCTCAAACCAATCACCGTGTTCTGGGCCGCGTTGCTGTTCGCGTTGGTGTACGCCACCGGCGTGGTGTTGTGGATGCCGGTGGCGGCGATTTGTGGCGTGATGCTGGCCGATGCCTGGTTTTTTGTGGACCGCACGTCGGCCCGCCATTTGGGCCAATGGCTCAAGCGCCAGGCACTCAGCACCAACGCCCGCGCGGAT
Organism: Hydrogenophaga atypica; assembly: GCF_042665215.1. Classification (NCBI taxonomy): domain Bacteria; kingdom Pseudomonadati; phylum Pseudomonadota; class Betaproteobacteria; order Burkholderiales; family Comamonadaceae; genus Hydrogenophaga; species Hydrogenophaga atypica. The sequence continues at coordinate 70,732 of NZ_JBHTCA010000012.1, read as the reverse complement.
TTGGCCGTGGTGATGGCGGTCACGTTCACCGCCGTGGTGCTGAACATGGTGGCGGCGGTGGTGGTGGGCTTTTTTCTGGGCCTGTTGTTGTTTGCCATGCGCAACGCGCGGCAGCCTGTGCGCCACATCTGGACCGGGCGCCAGATGCGTTCCAACTGCGCGCGGCCACGCCAGGAAATGGCCGCGCTGGACAGTGCAGCCCACCACATCCACGTGTTCGAACTGGAGGGCGATCTGTTTTTTGCCTCGGCCAGTGGACTGAGCGAGCTGATCGACGAGCGGACCGGCGAAGGGCAGTGGGCCTTGCTGGATTGGAGCCGCGTGCGCCATGTGGACAGCAGTGTGGTCACCGCCTTGTTGCGCTTGCATGATGTTTTGCCAGCGAAACGTGCGACCTTGCTGCACGCCGGTGTGCGCCCCGGCTCCCTGGTGGCCGAGGCGATTGGTGGGCCATTGCCCCAAGGCAGCCTTTACCCCGACCTCGACCACGCCATGGAGGCCGCTGAAAACGCTTTGCTCGCAGGCTTGGGGGTGTTCGAGGAAGACCGCGTTGTGCCCTTGGAGGGCAGCGGTTTTTTGCGTGGGCTCAGCGATGCCGACCGGGCGCTGGTGGTGGGCACCATGCGCCGTGTGCGGCTGCCGGCCGGGGCCACTGTGCTGCGGGCCGGCGACCCCAGCGATGAACTGATGTTGGTCTTGGCGGGTTCTGCCAACGTGGTGGTGCGCGACGCGCGGGGCGAGCAACTGCGCCTGTCCACCGTGTTGCCGGGCGCCACACTGGGCGAAATCGGGTTTCTGGACCAGGCGCCCCGATCGGCCGACGTGGTGGCCAAAACCGATCTGCTGCTGGCTTGCATGGACCGCCGCATGTTCGACCGATGGGGGCAGACACATCCTCACATCGTTCAGCGCTTGCTGGCCAACATTGCGCTCGACATGGCGGCCCGGTTGCGCTCGGTCAGCGCCATGGTCTCCGCCCGAAACCGGAGTTGAGCCGAGGGCCGTTGCTGCGGCTTCAATGGCCCCGACCGACGGGGGCCTTCGGCGGCTGGCTAGAATGGTTTCCATGGTCACCAAACCCGTCAAACCCGCACCCACGCCGCCCCAGACCGGCGGGGACGATGCGGTCGTGCTCGAACGCCGCACCCAGCGCACCCAACCGCCGCAGATGTACCAGGTGGTGCTGCTCAACGACGATTTCACGCCGATGGAGTTTGTGGTCCTGGTGATCCAGGAGTTTTTCAACAAGGACCGCGAGACAGCCACCCAGATCATGCTCAAAATACACCTGCAAGGCAAAGGCGTGTGTGGTGTGTTTTCGCGTGATGTGGCGGCCACCAAGGTCGACCAGGTGCTGGACGCCGCCCGCAAGGCGGGGCATCCCCTGCAGTGTCTGAGCGAGCCGGTTGAATAAATCGGACCCGCCCCAAGCTGCGCAACGATAGATTTTTGTAAAGGAAGTGCCCCATGATTGCCCAGGAACTTGAAGTCAGCTTGCACATGGCCTTTGTCGAGGCCCGGCAACAACGGCACGAATTCATCACGGTGGAGCACCTGCTGCTGGCGCTGCTGGACAACCCCAGCGCGTCCGAAGTGCTCAAGGCCTGCTCGGCCAACATCGATGATCTGCGCAAATCCTTGACCCATTTCATCAAGGACAACACCCCCCAGGTGGCGGGTTCCGACGAGGTGGACACCCAGCCCACCTTGGGTTTCCAGCGTGTCATCCAGCGCGCCATCATGCACGTGCAGAGCACCGGCAACGGCAAGAAGGAAGTCACCGGCGCCAACGTGCTGGTGGCCATCTTCGGCGAGAAGGATTCGCACGCCGTGTATTACCTCCACCAGCAGGGCGTGACGCGCCTGGACGTGGTGAACTTCATCGCCCACGGCATCCGCAAGAGCGACCCGCCCGAGCCCACCAAGTCCAACGACGCGGCCCCCGAGAATGAGGAAGCGGCCGAGAGCAAGGGCAACGAAAAGCAGTCGCCGCTGGAGCAGTTCACGCTCAACCTCAACCAGGCCGCCAAGGACGGCAAGATCGATCCGCTGATCGGTCGTGAGTACGAGGTCGAGCGTGTGATCCAGATCCTGTGCCGCCGCCGCAAGAACAACCCGCTGCTGGTGGGCGAAGCCGGCGTGGGCAAAACGGCCATCGCCGAAGGCCTGGCCTGGCGCATCACCCAGAAGGACGTGCCCGAGATCCTGGCCGAATCCACCGTGTATTCGCTGGACATGGGCGCGTTGCTGGCTGGCACCAAGTACCGGGGCGACTTCGAGCAGCGCCTCAAGGGCGTGCTCAAGTCGCTCAAGGACAAACCCAACGCCATCCTGTTCATCGACGAAATTCACACCCTGATCGGTGCGGGCGCGGCATCGGGTGGCACGTTGGACGCGTCCAACCTGCTCAAGCCGGCCCTGTCCAGCGGCAACCTCAAGTGCATCGGTGCCACGACCTTCACCGAATACCGGGGCATTTTCGAGAAGGACGCCGCGCTGAGTCGCCGCTTCCAGAAGGTGGATGTGGTCGAGCCGACTGTGGAGCAGACGGTGGAGATCTTGAAGGGCCTCAAGAGCCGTTTCGAGGAGCACCACAGCGTCAAGTACGCGGCTGCGGCGCTGCAGGCTGCGGCCGAACTGTCGGCCAAGTACATCAACGACCGCCACCTGCCCGACAAGGCCATCGACGTGATCGACGAGGCCGGTGCGGCCCAGCGCATCCTGGCGCCGTCCAAGCGCAAGAAGACCATCAGTAAAACGGAGATCGAAGAGATCGTCGCCAAGATCGCGCGCATCCCGCCGGCCAACGTGTCCAACGACGACCGCAGCAAGCTGCAGACCCTGGAGCGCGACCTCAAGAGCGTGGTGTTCGGCCAGGACAAGGCGCTGGAGGTGTTGGCCGCCAGCGTGAAGATGGCGCGCTCGGGTCTGGGCAAGGGCGACAAGCCCATCGGCGCCTTCCTGTTCAGCGGCCCCACCGGTGTGGGCAAGACCGAAGCGGCCAAGCAGCTGGCCTACATCATGGGCATCGACTTGATCCGCTTCGACATGTCGGAGTACATGGAGCGCCACGCGGTCAGCCGCCTGATCGGCGCGCCTCCGGGTTATGTGGGTTTTGACCAGGGTGGGCTGCTGACCGAGGCCATCACCAAAAAGCCGCACGCGGTGTTGCTGCTCGACGAAATCGAGAAGGCCCACCCCGACATCTTCAACGTGCTTCTGCAGGTCATGGACCATGGCACGCTGACCGACAACAACGGGCGCAAGGCCGACTTCCGCAACGTCATCATCATCATGACGACCAACGCGGGCGCCGAGACCATGAACAAGGCCACCATCGGTTTCACCAACCCGCGTCAGGCGGGCGATGAAATGGGCGACATCAAGCGCCTGTTCACGCCCGAGTTCCGCAACCGGCTGGATGCCATCGTCAGCTTCAAGGCGCTGGACGAGCAGATCATCTTGCGCGTGGTGGACAAGTTCCTGCTGCAACTCGAAACCCAGTTGGCCGAGAAAAAGGTGGAGGTCACTTTCAGCGACAAGCTGCGCAAGCACCTGGCCAAAAAGGGCTTCGATCCGCTCATGGGCGCGCGCCCCATGCAGCGCCTCATCCAGGACACCATCCGCCGCGCCCTGGCCGACGAATTGCTGTTCGGTCGCTTGACCGACGGCGGCCGCCTGAGCGTGGACATTGGCGACGTGGCCGAGGGCAGCGATGCCACGCCAGAGGTGCTGCTGGACATCCATCCCCTGCCACCGAAAGGCAAGGCCAAGGCCGAGCCCGCCGAGCCGGAAGAAGCCGCTGCGGCGGACTGACCCACTGCTGCCCCGGTTACGATCCAAAGGCCGGCGTGTCGAACGCCGGCCTTTTTTCATGAGCCCGCATGACGCACACCTTCTTCTGGCACGACTACGAAACCTTTGGCACCAACGCCCGCGCGGACAGGCCAGCGCAGTTTGCCGGCATTCGCACCGACGCCGAACTTAACGAGATCGGCGAACCGTTGATGGTCTACTGCCGTCCCGCGCCGGACTACCTGCCCGATCCGGAATCCTGCCTGATCACCGGCATCACGCCGCAGTTGTGTCTGCAGCAGGGTGTGCCAGAAAATGTGTTTACCGCTCACATCCACGCGGCGCTGGCCGAGCCGGGCACCATAGGCGTGGGCTACAACACGATACGCTTTGACGACGAGTTCACCCGCTTCCTGTTCTGGCGCAACCTGATCGATCCCTACGGGCGCGAGTGGCAAAACGGCTGCGGTCGCTGGGATCTGCTGGACGTTGTTCGCCTGACCTACGCGCTGCGACCCGAAGGCATTCAGTGGCCGACCAAAGCCGATGGCCGCCCCAGTTTCAAGCTGGAAGACCTGGCCCGCGCCAATGGCCTGGTCCACGAACAGGCGCACGATGCGCTGTCCGACGTGCGCGCCACCATCGCGCTGGCTAGGCTGATACGGCAGCACCAGCCCCGCCTGTTCGACTTTGCCCTGGGCCTGCACAAAAAGGACCGCGTGGCCGCCGAACTGGGCCTGCCCGCGACCGCAGACACCGCGCGGCCGTTTCTTCACGTCTCCGGCATGTTCCCGCCCGAGCGCGGTTGCCTGGCCGTGATGTGGCCGCTGGCCAGCCACCCTGTCAACAAAAACGAGGTGATTGCGTGGGACTTGGCGGCCGATCCGTCCGAGCTGGCGCAACTGGACGCCGACACCCTGCAACTGCGCATGTTCACCCGCGTGGCCGACCTGCCCGAGGGCGTCACGCGCCTGCAGGTCAAGACCGTGCACCTGAACAAATCGCCCATGGTGGTGGGCAACCTCAAGACCCTGCGCCCGGAAATGGCCGAACGCTGGGGCGTGGACCTGGCGCAAGCGATGCGCCACGCCGCCACGGCGCGCGACCTGCCCGACATGAGCGCCATCTGGGCGCAGGTTTTCAGGCGCACCCCAGACGCGACCCCGGTGGACCCCGAGCAGGACTTGTATGGCGGTTTTGTGGGCCAGGGCGACCGGCGCCGACTGGACGTGTTGCGTCAGTTGTCGCCGCAAGAGTTGGCCCTGGACCGCACCGGTTTTGACGACGAGCGGCTGGGCGAGCTGGTGTTTCGCTACCGCGCGCGCCTGTGGCCAGAGACCCTCAACGAAGTCGAGACCGAACGCTGGCAAACGCTGTGCAGCCGCCGCTTGTTGCACGGCGACGGGGGGGCGCTGACGCTGGAGCGCCTGGCGCAACGCATCGATGAACTGGCCGAGGCCGCCAGCGAGCGCGGCGATGACCGTGCTGAGCACATCCTTGGTCAACTCTACGACTATGCCGATGCCATCGCCCCCTGAGTGTGTGGGCCCGCGGCTGATGGGTCAGGATCCGCTAGTGGAGTCCCTCAGTCGCTGAGCAACGACCGAATGTGCCGCCAATGCGCCGGCGCCACCGGCGTGATGGACAGGCGGTTGCCACGCTTGAGCAGCAACATGTCGGCCAGTTGGGGGTCGGCCCGCAGTTCGGGCAGGGTGAGGTTGCGGGTTTTTTGCAGCACCTGCACGTCCACCAGCAACCAGCGAGGCGATTCGGGCACAGCTTTCGGGTCGTGGTAAGGCGAGGCCGGATCGAACTGCGTGGGGTCGGGGTAGGGGGTGGACGCCACCTGTGCCAAGCCCACGATGCCAGGCTCGGCGCAGCTGGAATGGTAGAACAGCACACCGTCGCCTACCCGCATGGTGTCGCGCATGAAGTTGCGCGCCTGGTAGTTGCGCACGCCGGTCCAGGGCACGGTGGCATGGGGTGCGGCCAGGGCATCGTCCACCGAACATTCGGCGGGCTCTGCCTTCATGAGCCAGTAGCGCTCGGTCACAGCCGTTTCAGCGTTTGCCGCCAAGCAGGCCACCCAGGATGCCGCGCACGATCTGGCGGCCCAGGCCGGTGGCCACGCTGCGCGCTGCCGACTTCGCCATGCTTTGCACGATGCCGTCGTACTGGCCACCACGCGGCCCGGTGCGGCCAAACAAGGCTTCGTTCACCATCTGACCCAGGCCACCCGATGCCGCACCGGCGCCGCTCTGGCCACTGGCGCCGGGAATGCGGGGCGTCTTCACGCCACCTGTTTCGGCGGTCGCTGCCTCCTCGCCACGCGCGCCGGCGTGGGCGCGCAGCAGTTCATGGGCGCTTTCGCGGTCCACGGTTTTTTCGTACACACCCGCCACCAGCGACTGGCTCAGCAGCGCCTGGCGTTGTGCCGGCGTGATGGGCCCGAGCTGGCTGCCCGGTGGCAACACAAACACCCGTTCGGTTTCGGTGGGTCGGCCTTTGGGGTCCAGCAGGCTCACCAGGGCTTCGCCCACCGCCAGCTCGGTGATGGCGGCCTCGATGTCCAGGCCGGCCTTGGGGCGCATGGTCTCTGCCGTGGCTTTGACGGCTTTTTGGTCACGCGGGGTGAAGGCGCGCAGCGCGTGCTGCACGCGGTTGCCCAGTTGGCCCAGCACGCTGTCGGGAATGTCCAGCGGGTTTTGTGTGACGAAGTACACGCCCACGCCCTTGGAGCGCACCAGCCTCACCACCAGCTCGATGCGCTCGACCAGCACCTTGGGCGCCTCATTGAACAGCAAGTGGGCTTCGTCAAAGAAGAACACCAACTTGGGTTTGTCCGGGTCGCCGATCTCGGGCAACTGTTCGAACAGTTCCGACAGCATCCACAACAAAAAGGTGGCGTACAGGCGGGGCGAGTTCATCAGCTTGTCAGCAGCCAGCACGTTCACCACGCCATGCCCGTCCACCGTCTGCATGAAGTCGTTGATGTCGAGCATGGGCTCGCCAAAGAACTTGTCGCCGCCTTGCTGTTCGATCTGCAGCAGGCCACGCTGGATGGCGCCCACGCTGGCGGCGCTGATGTTGCCGTATTCGGTGGTGAATTGTTTGGCGTTGTCGCCCACGTGCTGCAGCATGGCGCGCAGGTCTTTCAGGTCCAGCAGCAGCAGGCCGTTGTCGTCGGCGATCTTGAACACCAGGTTGAGCACGCCGGCCTGGGTGTCGTTGAGGTTGAGCATGCGCGAGAGCAGCAGCGGGCCCATGTCGCTCACGGTGGCGCGCACCGGGTGCCCCTGCTCGCCAAACACGTCCCACAGCGTGGTGGGGCAGGCCTGGGGTTCGGGTGGCGTGATGCCTCGGTCCTTCAGCACCGCGGCCAGCTTGTCGCCGATCTTGCCGGGCTGGCTGATGCCGGTCAGATCGCCTTTGACGTCGGCCATGAAGACGGGCACGCCGATGCGCGAGAACTGTTCGGCCAGTGTCTGAAGCGTCACTGTTTTCCCGGTGCCGGTGGCACCCGTGACGAGGCCGTGCCGGTTGGCCAAGCCCGGCAGCAGGTGGCACTGCGCGTGGCTGTTCTGGGCGATGTGAAGCGGGGCAATGGCGCTGGACATGTTCAAACCTCTCCTGTGGGCGCCACCGGTGCAAAAGGGGTGCCGGCGGCCAAAAAGTAGAATATCAGGTTATCTTCAGCGGCCCATGTGCCGCGCCCAACCCGGCCAGACGCGCCGGAACAGACGAGGTTTTCATGGCAGGACATTCCAAGTGGGCCAACATCCAGCACCGCAAGGGCCGGCAGGACGAGAAGCGCGGCAAGATCTGGACGCGCATCATCCGTGAAATCACGGTGGCGGCGCGCACCGGCGGCGGCGATTTGAGCGCCAATCCGCGCCTGCGTCTGGCGGTGGACAAGGCCAAGGCCGCCAACATGCCGGCCGACCGCATCAAATACAACATCGACAAGGCCTCGGGCAACCTCGAAGGCATGAACTACGAGGAAATCCGCTACGAGGGCTACGGCATCGGCGGCGCGGCCATCATCGTGGACACCATGACCGACAACCGCGTGCGCACCGTGGCCGAGGTGCGCCACGCGTTCAGCAAACACGGTGGCAACCTGGGCACCGAGGGCTCGGTGGCTTTCCAGTTCAAGCACTGCGGCCAGATCGTTTTTGCCCCGGGCACGTCCGAAGACAAGGTGATGGAAGTGGCGCTGGAAGCCGGCGCCGACGATGTGCTGACCGACGACGACGGCGCTGTGGAGGTGCTGACACCCGTTGCCGATTTTGAGGCGGTGCGCGACGCCCTGGAGGCGGCCGGTCTCAAGCCAGACGTGGCCGAGGTCACCATGCGACCCGAAAACACCATCGAGTTGGCTGGCGACGACGCGGCGCGCATGCAAAAACTGCTCGATGTGCTGGAAGACCTGGACGACGTTCAGGACATCTTTCACAACGCGGCGATCTGAAAGTCCCCATGAAAATTCTCGTCATTGGCGGCGGTGGCCGCGAACACGCGCTGGCCTGGAAGCTCAAGCAGTCGCCCAAGACCACCCAGGTGTTTGTGGCGCCGGGCAACGCCGGCACGGCGCGCGACCGCGACCTCATCAACGTGCCCATCACCGACGTGGTGGCACTGCGCGAATGGGCGCAGGGCAACGGCGTTGGCCTCACCGTGGTGGGCCCCGAGGCGCCGCTGGCCGCCGGTGTGGTGGACGAGTTCCGCGCCCATGGTCTGCGGGTGTTCGGCCCGACGAAGGCGGCCGCACAGCTGGAAAGCTCCAAAGCCTTTTCCAAGGCCTTCATGTTGCGCCACGGCATTCCCACGGCCGCGTATGAAAGTTTCACCGACCCCGCTGCTGCGCACGCCTACATCGACCGCATGGGCGCGCCCATCGTGGTCAAGGCCGATGGCCTGGCCGCTGGCAAGGGTGTGGTGGTGGCCATGAGCCAGGCCGAAGCCCACGAGGCGGTGGACTTCATGCTGGTGGACAACACCCTGGGCGTGAGCCACAACGCCGGCGGCGCGCGGGTGGTGATCGAGGCGTTTCTGCAGGGCGAGGAAGCCAGCTTCATCGTCTTGTGCGACGGCAAAAACGTGTTGGCGCTGGCCACCTCACAAGACCACAAACGACTGCAGGATGGTGACCAGGGGCCCAACACCGGGGGTATGGGCGCCTATTCGCCCGCGCCCGTGGTCACGCCCGATGTGCACGCCCGCGCCATGCGCGAAATCATCTTGCCCACCATCCGTGGCATGGAAAAAGACGGCATCCCCTACACCGGCTTTTTGTACGCGGGCCTCATGATTTCGCCCGAAGGCGCGGTCAAGACGCTCGAGTTCAACTGCCGCATGGGCGACCCCGAAACCCAGCCCATCATGATGCGCCTGAAGTCCGACCTGGTAGACGTGATGATGGCCGCCACATCGGGTGAACTGGACAAGACGGAACTGGACTGGGACCGCCGCACCGCGCTGGGCGTGGTGCTGGCCGCCCACGGCTACCCGCTGAACCCCCGCAAGGGCGACGCCATCACGGGCCTGCCGGCGGATGCCGATGATGCGATGGTGTTCCACGCCGGCACGCAGCTGGACGGCGAGACCGTTCAGGTCAACGGTGGCCGCGTGTTGTGTGTGACCGTGCTGGCGGATTCGGTCAAGCTCGGGCAGCAGCGCGCCTACGACGTGATCCGGGGCATTCAGTTCGACGGCATGCAGTACCGACGCGACATTGGCAGCCGCGCGCTCAAGCCATGACCGAATCGTCCACCCAGGTGGTGCGCGACTACCTCACCTCGCTGCAGGAGCGCATCACCTCCGCCATCGCAGCGCTGGACGGCCAGGCCTTCGTCAGCGATGCGTGGGCCAAGCCGCCGGGTGAAGCCTTGCAAGGGCAGGGCATCACCCGCATTCTGGAAAATGGCGCGGTGTTTGAGCGCGCAGGCTGCGGCTTCTCCCACGTCACTGGGCCGAAGCTGCCGCCCTCGGCCACGCAGCACAGGCCCGAACTCGCTGGCGCGCCGTTTGAAGCCATGGGTGTGTCGCTGGTGTTCCACCCGCGCAACCCGTATGTGCCCACCGTGCACATGAACGTGCGCATGATCGCGGCCACGCCCGTGGGCGGAGGCGAGGTGGTGTGTTGGTTCGGTGGCGGTATGGACCTCACGCCGTACTACCCCTTTGAAGAAGACGCGGTGCATTTTCACCGCACCTGTGCCGACGCACTTGCGCCCTTTGGCGACGACAAGTACCCGCGTTTCAAGGCCTGGTGCGACGACTACTTTTTCCTCAAGCACCGCAACGAAGCGCGTGGCATCGGTGGCGTGTTTTTCGACGATTTTTCCGAAGGTGGCTTCGACAACGCCTTCGCCATGACACGTGCCGTGGGTGATGCGTTTTTGAGCGCCTACCTGCCCATCGTGGAGCGCCGCCAGGCCATGCCCTGGGGCGAACGCGAACGCGACCACCAGTTGTACCGCCGGGGTCGCTACGTCGAGTTCAACCTGGTGTGGGACCGTGGCACCCACTTTGGCCTGCAATCGGGCGGGCGCAGCGAATCCATACTCATGTCCATGCCACCGCTGGTGCGCTGGGCCTACAACCACCAGCCCGAACCCGGCTCACCGGAGGACCGCCTCACCAGCGATTTCCTTGTGCGTCGCGACTGGATCTGAGCCATGAACGAGACACCCAACCCGCGAGCGGGACAGGCCAAACCCCCGCTGCGTGTGGGCATGTTCGGTGGCGCGTTTGATCCACCCCACTGGGCACACCGCGCGCTGGCCGAAACCGCCCTGGGCCAGTTGCGGCTGGACCACCTGCACATCCTGCCCACGGGCCACGCCTGGCACAAGCCGCGCCAGCTTTCGCCTGCCGAGCACCGCGTCGCCATGTGTAAGCTGGCCTTTGACGGGCTGCTCAACATCCACTTCGACGAACGCGAAATCCACCGCGAAGGCCCTTCGTACACGGCCGATACATTGCGCGAGTTGCGCACCGAGTACCCGGGGGCGGAGTTGTTCCTGGTGCTGGGCGCTGATCAGTTGCTGGCCTTCAAAACCTGGGTGCGCTGGGAAGACGTGCTCCAATACGCCACCATCGCAGTGGCCAACCGGGCCATCAACATCGGTGCCGACGCCCGCCTCGACCAGGAGGTCGAGATGGACTTGTCGGGTGTCGATGTGCCTTTCACACTCTTGCACATGCCCCTGCGCAACATCAGCGCCACCGCCGTGCGTGCCCAGGTGCGCGAGGCCGGCGACCAGCGGGGCGCACTCGACGTGCTGGTGCCCGAAAGCGTTGCGCGCTATATTTCCTCCCATCACCTTTACAACCACCATTCATGACCAGCGAAACCACGGCCAACAAAAACACCCAAAAACTGCAGCGCGCCATCGTCGACGGGCTGGAGGATGTGAAGGCCCAGGACATCGTGGTGTTCAACACGGAGCACCTCTCGCCGCTGTTTGAACGCGTGGTGGTGGCCAGTGGCACCTCCAACCGGCAGACCAAGGCCCTCGCGGCCAGCGTGCGCGATGCCGTGCGCGAAGCCGGTTTTCCCAAGCCACGCACCGAAGGCGAAGAAAACGGCGAGTGGATCATTGTGGATTGCGGCGCTGCCGTGGTGCACGTGATGCAGCCCGCCATCCGCCAGTACTACCGCCTCGAGGAAATCTGGGGCGAGAAACCTGTTCGGCTGAAACACGGTGCCGCCAAGCCGGTGGTGGCCGAGAAGCCGGCAGGCAAGAAACCGGCCGCCAAAAAGACCGCCGCCAAAGCGCCCGTGGCGGCTGTGCCAGCCAAGAAGGTGGCTGCCAAGGTGGCCAAGGCCGCAGCAGCGGCCAAAGTGCCGGCCAAGGCACCATCCAAGGCTTCATCCAAGACGCCCAGCAAGTCCACCGCCAAACCTGCAGCCAAAGCCCCCGCCAAGAAGTCCGCCGTGAAGCCCGCGACCAAGGGTGCGGTGGCCAAGGCACCGGTGGCCAAGAAGCCCGCCACCAAGGCCCCGGTCAAAGTGGTCAAGGTGAACGCACCGGCCAAGAAGGCAGCCGCCAAAAAAGCCGCACCGGCCCGCAAGCCTGCAGCGAAGTCGACCAAAAAGTCCACATGAAGCTCGGCATCGTCGCGGTCGGGCAGCGCATGCCCGACTGGGCACAGACCGCCTACGACGATTACGCCAAGCGCTTTCCACCCGAACTGCGGGTGGACATCAAGACCGTCAAGACCGAACCACGCGGCTCCAAAACCCTGGAGACGCTGCTGGCGGCCGAGCGCGCGCGCATTGAGGCACAGATTCCGCGTGGCACCCGCATCGTGGTGCTCGACGAGCGTGGCACCAACCTCACCACCAAGGCGCTGGCCGAGCGCTTGAAGGCTTGGCAGCTCGAAGGCGACGACGTCGCCTTGGTCATCGGCGGGCCCGACGGCCTGGAGCCTGCATTTCGCCAGACGGCGCACGAGCGCATTCGCCTGTCCGACATGACCTTGCCCCACGCCCTGGCCCGGGTGCTGCTGATCGAGCAGCTGTACCGCGCGTGGTCCGTCAACGCCAACCACCCTTACCACCGTGAGTGATGTCACCCCCACGCTCCGCCGCTGCGCGGGTCGCTGCCCCCCGAGGGGGCTGTTTCGCCTTGGGGCGGCCCGGCGGCGAAACGGCCGCTTGATGGGAGCGTTTTTGCATGCGTGACTTCATTTATTTGGCGTCTCAGAGCCCCCGCCGCAAGCAGCTGCTGGAGCAGTGGGGGGTGCGCTGCGAATTGCTCTTGCCCGATGCGGACGAAGACAGCGAAGCGCTGGAGGCGGTGAAACCCAACGAGCCCCCGTCCCGCTACGTGCAACGCGTGACCCGGCTCAAGCTGGAGGCGGCGGTGGACAGGCTCAAGCGCAGAGCTCTCCCGCTGGCACCTGTGTTGTGCGCCGACACGACCGTGGCCATGGGCCGCGACATTATGGGCAAACCCGAGAGCGCGGCCCATGCAAGGCGCATGTTGGCCCAATTGTCGGGCCACAAGCACCAGGTGCTCACCGCTGTGGCCGTCGCTCACAAGGGCCAGGTGTTCGCCGCGCTCAGCCGCTCCAGTGTCGAATTTGCCGAGATGAAGCCCGCCGAGATCGCACGCTACGTGGCCAGCGGCGAGCCCATGGGCAAGGCCGGCGCCTACGCCATCCAGGGCAAGGCCGCCTTGTGGGCGCGCCAGATATCGGGCAGCTACAGTGGCATCATGGGCCTGCCGGCCTTTGAGACCGCACAGGTGCTGCAGGCCGCTGGTCTGCGGCTGCTTTGACACCCTTTCAAGCCACACATCCGATGAGCCAGGACATTCTGATCAACTGGGCGCCCCAGGAAACCCGGGTTGCCGTGATCGAGCAAGGCGCGGTGCAGGAGGTGCACCTGGAACGCACCTTGGAGCGCGGCCTGGTGGGCAACGTGTACCTCGGCAAAGTCTCGCGGGTGTTGCCGGGCATGCAGTCGGCCTTCATCGACATCGGGCTGGAACGTGCGGCCTTTCTGCATGTGGCCGACCTCATGCCCCAGATCAACGCCAAACACGGGCCCAAGGACCGCAACGCGACCGCCAGCGCGGCCAGCTCGGGGGGCGACGGTGTGTTGCCCATCGAGCGCCAGGTGTTCGAGGGCCAGGCCCTCATGGTGCAGGTGCTCAAGGACCCCATTGGCACCAAAGGTGCGAGGCTGACCGCCCAGATCAGCATCGCCGGCCGTTTGCTGGTGTTTTTGCCTCAGGACAACCACATCGGTGTGTCGCAAAAAATCCCTGGCGATTTGCGCGAATCGCTGCGCCAGCGCTTGACGACGCTGACCGCCTTGCCCGGTGGTCAGGTCAGTGGCGGCTTCATCCTGCGCACCAATGCCGAGGATTCGACCGACGAAGAGCTGGCTGAGGACATCGCCTACCTGCGCAAGACCTGGGACCGCATACGCGAAGCCGCCTCGCGCCAGCCACCGGCCAGCCTGCTGCACCAGGACTTGAACCTCATGCAACGGGTGCTGCGCGACTTGGTGGGCGCTCAGACCCAGTCCATTCGCATCGACTCGCGCGAGCAGTTTGGGCTGATGCAGCAATTCGCCACGGAATTCATGCCGGCCACCCTCAAGCGCCTGCAGCACTACAGCGGTGAACGTCCCATCTTCGATCTCCACAACATCGACGAAGAGATTGCGCGCGCGTTGAGCCGGCGCGTGGACCTCAAGTCGGGGGGCTACCTGGTCATCGATCAGACCGAAGCCCTGACCACGGTGGACGTCAACACCGGCGGGTTTGTGGGTGCACGCAACTTCGACGAGACGGTGTTCAAAACCAACCTCGAAGCGGCGCAGGCCATCGCGCGCCAACTGCGCCTGCGCAACCTGGGTGGCATTGTCATTGTCGATTTCATCGACATGGTGCGCGATGAGCACCGCACCGCCGTGTTGGCCGAGTTTCGCAAACAGCTCGCACGCGACCGCGTGAAAACCATGTTGGGCGATTTTTCACAGCTGGGCCTGCTGGAGATGACCCGCAAACGGACCCGAGAATCGCTGGCCCACATGCTCAGCGAACCCTGCCCGGCGTGTGAGGGCAAAGGTGTGGTGAAAACCGCGCGCAGCGTGTGTTACGACATCCTGCGCGAAATACTGCGCGAAGCGCGGGCCTTCAGCCCGCGCGAGTTCCGGGTGGTGGCGTCGCCGCAGGTGGTGGAGTTGTTCCTCGATGAGGAAAGCCCACACCTCGCCGGTCTGTCGGACTTCATCGGCAAGCCGATTTCACTCACCAGCGAAAGCTCCATGACGCAGGAGCAGTACGACATCGTCCTGCTGTGAACGGGTGGGTGCGTCCCACCACCCCGCTCACATCGTCTGATCTGACGCGGCAGGGCCCCGCGTGGGCCGGTACACCCGCCGCAACAAGCTGTGCAAGGTCTCACGCTCCTGTGGGCTGAGGTCGCTCAGGGTGTCCAACTCCAATTGCGAGGCGGTGCGTTGTGCTTTGGTGTACAGCTTTTTGCCGGCGGCGCTCAGGTGCAAACCCTGGGCGCGGCGGTCGGTGGGGTGTTCGCGTTTTTCGATCACGCCTCGCGTTTCCAGAACGCGCAGCATGCCCACCAGGTTGGGCGGCAGGATGTCCAGCGCGCCACACAGCTGGCGCGAGGTGATGCCGGGGTTGTGGGCGATGAGCGACAGCACTGAAAAATCGACCGGACGCAGTTCGTACTGCGCCATGCGCTCCAGAAACACCGAAATGATGGTCAGCGCCGCGCGGCGGGCGTTGTAGCCGGTGAGGGTTTCGAGGTAGCTGGTATCGATGTCGCCCTCCACTGTCGCCGCCTTGCGGGGCGACGAACTGCGTTTGAGGCTGCGGGCGGTGCTGGGTTCGGCCATGTGTGTGCGTGGGGATGGCTCAGGCGCACAAAGCCTTGATGTCCTCGGGCACCGGGATGGCCTTGATGCGATCCGGGTTCTCGGGCGGGTGCACGACGAAAGCGCGGGTTTCCCGGCCCTCGCACAACACCGTGTCGCCACGTCGCACCACATGTTTCTGGATGAACACCTTCTCGCGCCATTCTTCCACGGTGGTTTCGATGCGCAGCGTTTCGCCGTAGGTGGCGGGCACCATGAAGCGGGTGTTGATCTCCAGCAGCGGTGTGCCGACGATGCCACGCGTCCTGATCAGCTCGCGCCAGGGTGGCACGCCGTTGGCCATGAAAAAATGCAGCGAGGCGGCGTCCATCCACTTGGAGAAGTTGGGAAAAAAGACGATGCCGGCCGGGTCGCAGTCGCCAAACTGGACCTGGATGTCGTAGAAGGTGGACTTGCTCATGTTCTGGGTCGGTTGAGTCGGCTATTGTGCACAGCGCGCCAGCACCATCTGCCGGCGCATCTCAAATTCGGGCAACACGCGCTGGTGCAGAGCCAGGGCAGGGCGTTGCCAGCGTTCATCGTCGGTGGGCGCAGCGTTCTCGATTTGCTGCCAGGCCCAGTCCAGCAGCACCAGGGCGGTGGCGCGCAGGAAATCGCCGGCCACCTCATGGGCCAGGGTCTCGCTGCTCGGGGCGGCTTTCACCACGGTCTGCGCCATGTCGCGCAGCGCGCTGATGCGCAGACCTTCGCCCAGCTCGTCCAGCAACTGGTTCAAGGCCGTACCACCGTCGGGCAGCACCTTGCGCAGCAGCAGGTCGATGGCCTGGATCTCGTTGGTGCCTTCATAAATCATGCTCACCCGCGCGTCGCGCACGATTTGTTCGATGCCCCATTCGCGCACATAGCCGTGGCCGCCAAACACCTGCAGGCATTCGCTGCCGCCGCTGAAGGCTTGTTCGGTGAAGGCGCTTTTGAGCACGGGTGTGGTCAGGGCGCACCAGCGCTGGGCTGAGGCACGGCGGGCTGCGTCGGGGTGGTGTTTGGCCACGTCCAGCTCCAGCGCGGTGCGGTAGGCCAACACGCGGCCCGCGTCCACCCAGGCGCGCTGGGTGTCCAGCTTCTGGCGCATGGCGGGGTGGCGGTGGATGAGGTCGGCCGCTTCACCGTCCACACGCGGGCCGGGCGCACGCATCTGTCGGCGCTCGGCAGCATAGGCGTTGGCCTTTTGCCAGGCGGCGTCGAGCAGGCCCACACCCTGCAGGGCCACGTGCAGGCGCGCGGCGTTCATCATCACGAACATGGCGTTGAGCCCACGGCCCGGTTCGCCGACGATTTGTGCATGGGCTTCGTCGAAGCGCATCACGCAGGTGGGGCTGCCGTGCAGGCCCATTTTTTCCTCGATGCGTTCGCACACCACGGCACTGCGTACCCAGGCCCCCACGCTGCCCACTTCGTGTGGAGCGCTGCCCCCCGAGGGGGCTGGCCTTGCTTGGGACGGCCCGGCGCTGTGGCCGCTGCCATCGGTGTAGAACTTGGGCACCAGGAACAGCGAGAGCCCTTTCGGGCCAGCAGGCGCATCCGGCAGGCGGGCCAGCACCAGGTGGACGATGTTCTCGCTCAGGTCATGCTCACCCCCCGAGATGAAGATCTTGGTGCCACTGAGCAGGTAGCCGCCGTCAGGCTGCGGCACGGCCTTGGTGCGCACCAGCCCCAGGTCGCTGCCCGCGTGGGGTTCGGTCAGGCACATGGTGGCCAACCATTCGCCGGTGGCGAGCTTCTCCAGGTACTGCGCCTTGAGGGCGTCGCTTGCGTGGTGTTTCACACACTCGTAGGCCCCATGCAGCAGGCCGGGTGCCATGGTCCAGCCGTGGTTGGCCGCGCTCAGCCATTCGTACAACACGGCTTCCAGCACGCTGGGCAGGCCCTGGCCACCGTCTTCGGTGGCTGTGGCCAGGGCGGGCCAGCCGGCTTGCCAGAAGGCGCGATAGGCGTCGGCAAAACCGGGTGGCGCGGTGACCGTGCCAGCCTCGAAGCGGCAGCCGATTTCATCGCCATCGCGGTTCAGCGGCGCCACCACCTCACCCACAAATTTGCCGGCTTCTTCCAGCACCTGTTGCATCAGGGCGGGGTCGGCCACCTCGGCCAGGGCGGGCAGTTCGGCCAGTTGCTGCGGCAGGCGCAGCACGTCGAAGAGCAGAAAGGTGGTCTCTGCCGGGTTGGGGCGGTAGGCGTTCATTGTTTGGCGGCCCCGAGGTAGGTGTCGATCACGCGCGGGTCTTGCGCCAGTTCGGCTGCCGGCCCGTGCAGGCTCAACTCGCCCATTTCCAGCACGTAGCCGTGGTCGGCCACGGCCAGCGCGGCGCGCGCGTTTTGCTCCACCAGCACGATGGTCACGCCGGTCTGGCGCAGGGTTTCGATGATGGCAAAAATCTCTTTCACGATCAGCGGCGCCAGGCCCAGGCTGGGTTCGTCCAGCATCAACACCTGCGGGCCCGACATGAGCGAGCGGCCCACCGCCAGCATCTGGCGCTCACCGCCCGAGAGCGTGCCGGCCAGCTGGGTGCGGCGCTCCTTCAGGCGCGGGAACAGGGCGTACACATCGTCGAGGCGCGAGCGCCACTGGGCGTTGCCCATGCGCATCTGGCGGTAGCCACCCAGCACCAGGTTGTCTTCCACTGGCATGGTGCCGAACAGCTCGCGTTTTTCGGGCACCAGCGCGATGCCGCGCATCACGCGTTCTTCCAGGGTGAGGGTGCCGATGTCCTCGCCCTGGTACTCGACCAGGCCCTTGGACGGCAGCAAGCCCATCATGCTGTTGAGCAAGGTGGATTTGCCGGCGCCATTGGGGCCGATCACGGTGATGACGCTGCCTTTGTCGGCGTGCAGGTCGATGCCGTGCAGCACCTCAGCGCGGCCGTAACCGGCGCGCAGCTGCTGGATGCGAAGTAGGGGGGTGCTCATGTCAATGCTCTGTGCCGAGGTAGGCCGCGCGGACCTTGGGGTCTTGTTGAACGTGGGCGGGTGTGCCCTGGGTCAGCAGGGTGCCAAACTCCATCACCACCAGGTGGTCGCAGACCTGCATCACCAGGTCCATGTCGTGCTCCACCAGCAGGATGCTCACGCCTTCGCGCTGCAACTGGCGCAGCACATCGGCCAAGGCCTGTTTCTCCTTGTGGCGCAGGCCGGCGGCGGGTTCGTCCAGCAGCAGCAGGGCGGGGTCGGCGCACAAGGCGCGCGCGATTTCCATCAGGCGCTGTGGCCCCATGGCCAGGTTGCCGGCCTGTTCGTGCAGGTAGGCACCCATGCCAATACGCTCCAGCTGGCGCTGGGCCTCGCGGAACAGCCGCTGCTCCTCGGCGCGGTTGGTGCGCAACATGGCGGGCAACACGCCTTTGCTGCCCCGGGTGTGGGCGCCCAGCGCCACGTTTTCCAGCACCGTCATGTCGGCAATCATCTTGACGTGCTGGAAGGTACGCGCCATCCCCAAGCGCGAGATTTCGCGCGAGGGCTTGCCACCCACCGCCTGGCCCCGGAAGACCACTTGGCCGCTGGTCATGCCCAGCACGCCGGTGATGAGGTTGAAGGTGGTGGACTTGCCCGCCCCGTTGGGGCCGATCAGGCCCACGATCTGCCCGGCCTGGATCTGAAAGCTGATGTCGTTCACGGCGGTGAGGCCACCGAACTGCTTGCGTATGGCTTGCACGTCCAGCACCACTTCGCCGGCAGCGGGTTTGCTGCGCTCGGGCAGGGCGGCGGCGTTGGCCCAATCCACCTTGCGCTGTTTGCGCGGCAGCTTGCGTTCCACCAGTGACCACAGGCCATCCGGCAGGTACTTGAGCACCAGCACCATGGCGATGCCAAACACGATGACCTCGTAGCTACCGCTGGTGCCAATGAGCTTGGGCAGCAGCACCTGCAATTGGTCGTCGAGCAGCTTGATGAGCCCGGCACCGGCGATGGCGCCCCACACATGGCCCACACCGCCCAGCACCGCCATGAACAGGTACTCGATGCCCATCTTCAGGCCGAAGGCCGAGGGGTTGACCGTGCGCTGGAAGTGCGCCAGCAGCCAGCCGGCCACCGAGGCGAACAAAGCGGCCAGCACAAAGATGGTGACCTTGTAGCGAAAGGTGCTGATGCCCATGGCTTCGGCCATTTGCGAGCCACCCTTCATGGCACGGATGGCGCGGCCGGCACGCGAGTCCAACAGGTGGAGCAGCGCAAAAGCCAGCATCAGCAGGATGGCCCAGGTCAGCACAAAAAAGGCGCGGCCCTGGCCGATGTCGAAACCGGCGATGGACAGGCTCTTGATGCCCAGCAGGCCGTCGTACTTGCCCAAGGCATCGAGGTTGCCCATGGTGTAGTAGAGCGACAGGCCCCAGGCGATGGTGGCCAGCGGCAGGTAATGGCCCGACATGCGCAGCGTGATGACACCCACCACCAGCGCGCTGATGGCAGTGAACGCCAGCCCGATGAACAGCGTGACCCACGGCGAATAGCCCAGGTTGAGCGTGAACCAGGCGGTGGTGTAGGCGCCAATGCCCACAAATGCCGCCTGCCCGAAGGAGGTGAGGCCACCAATGCCGGTGAGCAGCACCAGGCCCAGCGAGGTGAGGCTGTACAGGCCGATGTAGTTGAGCTGCGTGATCCAGAAATCAGGCAGCGGCAGCACCGCTATCAGCGGCACGGCGGCGATGAGGGCGATCAGCCCGGTTTTTCTTATATCCATGGCGACGGATCGGACGGGTTGCTGGCGTCAAGTGCGCCCAGGCGGGGGACACCGCCGGGCCGGCTCTGCCGGACGGCTGGTGTCGCCCCCTTGAGGGGGGATGCGGCCACGCGAAGCGGGCAAGTGACGGGGGTGGGCTTTTTCACTTCAGTGGTCCTCGTCGGAGTGGCCGCTGGTGATGGAGCGGATCAAGAGCACCGGCAGGATCAGCGTGAACACGATCACTTCCTTGAAAGCGCTGGCCCAGAAGGAGCCGAAGGATTCGACGACACCCACGAACATGGCGCCGATGAGCGCGCCCGGGTAGCTGGACAGGCCAGCCACCACGGCGGCCACAAAACCCTTCAGGCCGATGAGGAATCCCGAGTCGTAGAACACGGTGGTGGTGGGGCCGATCAGCAAGCCCGAGAGCGCGCCCAGCAGGGCCGCCATGGTGAAGGTGAGCTGGCCCGAGCTGTGGGTGGAAATGCCCATGAGGCGTGCGCCGGTGCGGTTGACGGCGGTGGCGCGCAAGGCCTTGCCCTTGAGCGAACGCTCGAAGTAGAGGTAGAACAACACGATCAAGGCCACCGTGCTCAGGCCGATGATGATGGTCTGGCCGCTCAAGGTGAGTGGGCCCAGTTGGCCTCGGTAGTCCCAGAAGCTGGGGTTGCGGAAACCCTCGGCGCCAAAGAACAACAGGCCCAGGCCGGTCATGGCGAAGTGCACGCCCACGGAAACGATGAGCAGCACCAGTGGCGTGGCGTCTTCCAGCGACTGGTAGGCCACGCGGTAGACCAATGGGCCGAAGGCGGTGACCACGGCCACCGACAGCAGCGCTTGTGCCACCAGCGGCCACTGCTGAGGTGCCGCCCAGATGGTGAACAGCGACACGATCACCGGCGCCAACAGGGTTTTGAGTGCGGCCTGTGTGGCGCGGCCCGCGTGGCCGTGGTGGCGGAAACGCGCCACCCCTTCCATCACGGCGGCGATGCCGGCCAGGATGAGCAGCAGCCACACCGTGCCGGGTGTTTTGCCGGTCTGCAGCATGGCGAGGGTGAGGGCCCCGTAGGCGACAAACTCGCCCTGCGGAATGAAGATGATGCGGGTGACGGTGAACACAAGCACCGTGGCGAGGCCCAGCAGCGCGTAAATGGCGCCGTTGGTCACACCGTCCAGCAGCAGAATGCTGGCGATCGAGAAATCCATGGCCGGGTCCGGGTTGGGGAGGGAGAGGGTGGGGCGCGTCCGCACGGGCGCGCCCCGGGAGAGCAAGGCTTATTCGACCTTGAACTTGCCGTCCACGACCTTGAGCATCACACCGGTTTCGTTGGTGTAGCCCCAGTGGTCGGCGGCGGTCCAGTTCATCACGCCGTGGGCGAAGATGGTGCGGCCCATGGTCTCCATGCCATCGCGCAGTGCCGCGCGGAACTCGGGCGTGCCGGGCTTGGCTTTCTTGAGTGCGGCAGGCACAATTTTTTCTAGCACCACCTGTGCGTCGTAGGAATGGCCGGCGAACTGGTTGCGCGAGTTGGCGCCGTAGGCCTTTTCGTACTTCTGCACGAAGTCGATGGCCTGTTTTTTGGACGGGTGGCTGTCGGGCAGTTGTTCGGCGATCACGGCCGGGCCGGACACCACAAACGAGCCCTCCACCGCCTTGCCGCCCACGCGCATCAGGTCTTGGGTGGCGGCAGCGTGGGTCTGGTAGATCTTGCCTTTGTAGCCACGGTCCACCACGGCCATGTGCGGCATGGCGGCACCCGAGCCCGAGGCCACGATCAGCATGGCATCGGGGTTGGCCGAGGTCAGCTTGAGGGCTTGTGGGGTCACGCTGGTGTCGGTGCGGGCAAAACGCTCGGTCGCCACGATCTTGATACCGGCCTTGTCCAGCAGCGGGGTGATTTCCTTCAGCCACTGTTCGCCGTAGGCGTCGGTGTAGCCCAGGAAGCCCAGGGTTTTCACGCCCTGTTTTTTCATGTGCTCCACCACCGCGCTGCCCATCACGGTGTTGGACTGCGGCAGGCGGAACAACCATTTGTCCTTGCCGGCGGGCACGCCCACGGGCGAGCCGGCCAGTTGCACCGTGCCCGCTTCGCTGGCGATGTCGGTCATGGCGGCTGCCACAGCGGTGATGCACGAGCCGATGATGAGGTCCACCTTGTCTTCGGTCACGAAGCGGCGGGCGTTGGCCGCGCCCTTGCCGGGGTCGGTGGCGTCGTCCAGGATGATGAGGTTCACCTTCTCACCGCCAATGCTTTGCGGGAACAGCTTGAAGTAGTTCTGCATCGGGATGCCCAGGCCCGAACCCGGGCCGGTGAGCGCCAGGCTGACGCCGATGTTGATGTCGGCTTGGGCTGCACCGGTGGCCAGCACGGCCACGGCGGTGGCGATCAGGGTCTTGATGTTTTTCATGGTGTGTCTCCTAGGGGTGGTTGGGGAACGGGGGAACAAAAAGGTCAGCAGGTCAACAAGCGGCAGCGCATAAACAGGTTCATCCGGGGGACACCGCCGGGCCGGCTCTGCGGGACGGCTGGTGTCGCCCCTCGAGGGGGATGCGGCCACGCGCAGCGGGCAAGCGACGGGGTGGGCTTCATCTCGGCGCCATGCGCAGGGCGCCATCCAAGCGGATGACCTCGCCGTTGAGGTGGGTGTTGGTGACGATGTGGCAGGCCAGCTCGGCGAACTCCGAGGGCTTGCCCAGGCGCGGCGGGAAGGGGATGCTGGCGGCCAGCGAGGCCTGCACCGGCTCGGGCAGGCTTTTCATCAGCGGCGTGGCAAACAGGCCCGGGGCGATGGTGCACACGCGGATGCCATGTTGCGCCAGGTCGCGCGCCATCGGCAGTGTCATGCCCACCAGCCCACCCTTGGAGGCGCTGTAGGCTTGCTGGCCCACTTGGCCATCGAACGCCGCCACCGAGGCGGTGAACAACATCACGCCGCGCTCGCCGTCTTCCAGTGGATCGAGCTTGGCGCAGGCCGCTGCAAACAGGCGGCTGGCGTTGTAGGTGCCCACCAGGTTGACGGTGATGACCTTGCTGAAATCGTCCAGCGGGGCGGCGCTGCCGTCTTTTTGCACCACACGTTTGGCGGTGCCGATGCCGGCGATGTTCATCAGAATGCGCGCCGGGCCCAGGGTCGAAGTGACCTTGTCGAACGCTGCTTGCAGGCTGTCGGTGCTGGTGATGTCGCAGGGGCAGGCCACGCCGCCGATGTCGGCGGCCACACGCTCGGCGTTGGCCAGGTTCACGTCGAGCACCGCCACCTTGGCGCCCAGGCGGGCCAGCTCGCGTGCGGTGGCTTCGCCGAGGCCAGAGCCACCGCCTGTGACGAGGGCCACTTGTCCTTGAATCTGCATGGTCGAGTCCTTTGTGTTTTGTCGCTGTGAAAGATCAGGCCGCGTCGGGGTTTTCGACCAGCAGCGCAATGCCTTGCCCACCGCCCACGCAGGCGCTGGAGATGCCATAACGCAGGCCGCTGCGTTGCAGCTCGCGCGCCAGGGTGATGGTCAGGCGCACGCCGGTGGCGGCCAGCGGGTGACCCAGTGCGATGGCGCCGCCGTTGACGTTGAGCTTGGCCAGGTCCAGGCCCAACTCGAGGCCCACGGCCAGGGTTTGGGCGCCTTGGGCTTCGTTGATTTCATATCGGCCGATTTGGTCCAGCGTGAGGCCGGTGCGCGCCAGCAGCAGGCGGATGGCCGGTGCCGGGCCGATGCCCATGATTTCGGGCGGCACGCCCACCGCAGCGGCGGCCACGATGCGTGCCAGCGGCTTCTTGCCGTGGGCTTTGGCGTAGTTGCCCGAGGCCACCACGGCCGCTGCCGCTGCATCCACCAGCGCCGAGCTGTTGCCACCGGTCTGCACGCCACCTTCGTACACCGGCTTGAGCTTGGCCAGCACCTCCACTGGGGAGATGCGGGCGTGGGTGTCGGTGGCCACCTCGGTGACCTTGCCCTGCAGCTTGATGCCGCGTGGCTTGTAGCCATCGAGCTCGAACTTTTCGGTGACGACCGGCACGATTTCGCCAGCCAGGAAACCGCTTTCCTGCGCCGCCACCGCCTTGGCAAAGGAGCTGGACGCAAAAGCATCCACGTCTTCGCGGCTGATGGCGTACTTTTTGGCCAGGTTCTCGGCCGTCTGGATCATGTTGATGCCGGCGGCCGGGTCTTTCAGCGCCTCCCACATGTAGTCCTTGAAGCCGACGGGCGCGCCGAGTTTGAAACCGGTGCGGTGGTCGAAGGCGGCGATGGGGTTGCGCGTCATGCTCTCGGTGCCCACCACCAGCGCGGCCTCGCAGGCGCCGCCCTGGATGTGTTCACCGGCCTGGCGGAACAGCTCGAAGCCGGTGCCACAAATGCGCTGGGCCATGATGGCCGGCACGTCCACCGGCACACCGGCGTAGAGCCCGATGTGGCGGGGCAGGAAAAACTGGTCGAAGTCGCCGGGCGCCATGTTGCCCGTGACCACCGAGCCGATGTCGCTGCCGGGCACACCGGCCCGGGCCAGCGCGGCACGGGCCGCCTTGATGCCCAGATCCGTGGGCGAGATGTGGCCCAGTGCGCCGCAGTAATCGACCATGGGCGTGCGCACACCGTCCAGCATCCAGACGTCGTCGAAGGAGGAGAAAAAACCGGGGTTTGCCATGGTGCTTGTCACTGCGGAAGGAGGATGTGGTGCAGGCGGCCGCCGTGCAGGGCGTCCACCGTGTCGGCACGGTGGGCCAGCACGGCGCGCTGGTTGATGGAGCCTTTGTCGGTGACCTCGCCCCGGTCGATGGTGGGTGGTTCGGACAGCAGGCACAGGCGGGCGATGCGGTTGGCGCTGCCGGTGGCTGTTTTTGCCAGCGTGTTCACCACCGACTGGAAGTGGGCCAGCACCGGGGCGCTGGCCAGCACGTCGGCCATGGCCGCATCGGCGGGCAAGCCGGCCAGTTGGCGCACGGCCGGGGTGGGGAAGACCATGGCACCCACCTCTTTGAGGTTGATGCCGGTCAGCACCACGTCCTGGATGTAGGGCGCGCCGGCCGCGATGACCTTGGCACGCAGCGGCCCCACGCTCACGAAGGTGCCGGTGGCGAGCTTGAAGTCCTCTGCAATGCGGCCGTCGAATTTCAGGCCGAGGTGCACGTCGGTTTCGTCGATCCACTTCACCGCGTCGCCGGTGCAGAAGAAGCCTTCCTCGTCAAAGGCCTCGGCGGTTTCTTTGGGCGCGCGCCAGTAGCCGGGGGTGATGTTGGGGCCCTTGTAGCGCACCTCGGTTTTGCCGTCGGTGTCCACCAGCTTGAGTTCCAGGCCGGGTGTGGGCACACCCAGATCGCCTGCGGTGACGAAGGGGTTGGTCACGAAGATGCCAAATGGGCCGGATTCGGTCATGCCCAGCCCGGTGCCCATGACGATGCGCTCACCGATTTCGCGCTCTTCGCTTTCGTACAGGCTGTCCCAGATCGGCTGGGCCAGGGCGGCGCCAGCATAAAAGAACATCTTGACGCGCGAGAGGAGGTTCTTGCGCAAGGCGTCGTCGGTTTTCATGGCGTTGGCGATGGCCTCGAACCCGGTGGGCACGTTGAAGTACACCGTGGGGGCGATCTCACGCAGGTTGCGCAGCGTCTCGTGCATCAACGCGGGCGTGGGTTTGCCGTCGTCGATGTACATCGTGCCGCCGTGGTAGACCACCATCCCGACGTTGTGGTTGCCACCAAAGGTGTGGTTCCAGGGCAGCCAGTCGCACAGCACCAGGGGCTGCTCGGCCAGCACCGGCATGGACTGCGCCATCTGCTGCTGGTTGGCGCACCACAGGCGCTGTGTGTTGATGACGGCCTTGGGCAGCTTGGTGGAGCCGCTGGTGAAGAGGAACTTCACGATGGTGTCCGGCCCCGTGGCGGCCATCGCTGCGTCCACGGCGCTGGTGGCGTCGGTCAGGGTGAGCTGTTCAAAAGACGTGACCTGGCGATCCGCCACACCGCCGTGGGACAGCACCACCTCCACATCGGCCGGCACCGCCGCGGCAATGGCTTTGGCGTAGCGTGCGCCGTCGGTGGCAAACACCAGACCCGGCGTCACGGTGCGCAGCACGTGTTTGAGTTTGTCGTAGTCCTGGCTGATGAGCGAGTAGGCCGGCGAGGTGGGCACATAAGGGACCCCCGCCACCATGCAGCCCAGGCCCATCAGCGCGTGGTCCAGGCTGTTTTCGCTCAGGATGACCACCGGGCGCTCGGCGCTCAGGCCGCGGTTGATCAGCGACTGTGCGATGCGGCGCGCGGTGTCCCAGGCTTCGCGGTAGCTGACGTGCCGCCAGTCGCCGAGGGTGGTTTTACCTTGCGCATCGGTGGTGGGCTGGCGTTGCGCCATGAAGCTGCGCTCGGGCGCGGTCTCGGCCCAATGGCGCAACCGGTCGGTCAGGCGCTCGGGGTAGGGCAGCAGGTCTTGTTCGGCGCGCAGGTAGTGGGTGCCGGGCGCGCCGTCGCGCAGGCGCACGCGGGTCACGCCGAAGCGCATGGGGCGGAACCGCGGGGAAGTGTGGGGGGTGCTCATCTTGTCTCCGTTGTTCTTTTTTCTTCTTCGAGGCGTCAGGCTTTTTTCACCTTGGCCGCCTTGCCTTCAAGAAAGGCGCGCACCCTCTCTTTGGCTTCGGGGGCGGCCTGGGCAATCGCGGCCATCATGGCTTCGGTCATGAAACCGTGGTCGGCCGGCTGCTCGGCAATCCGGGGCAGGGCATGCATCAACGCGTAGTTGGTCAGCGGCGCGTTGGTGGCGATCTGGGTGGCGAGGGCCAACGCCTTGTCCAGCGCGGTGCCGGCGGGCACCAGGTACTGCGCCAGACCCACGCGCTCGCCGTCAACGGCGTTGTAGACGCGGCCCGTCAGCATCATGTCGGTCATGCGGGCCACGCCGATCAGCTTCGGAATGCGCACCGAACCACCACCGCCCACGAAGATGCCGCGGGTGCCTTCGGGCAAGGCGAAGAACGTGTTTTCGTCGGCCACACGGATGTGGCAGGCGCTGGCCAGCTCCAGACCGCCGCCCACCACGGCGCCGTGCAAGGCGGCCACCACCGGCACCGGGCCGTTCTGCACACACTCCAGTGCCGCGTGCCACATGCGCGAGTGATGCAGGCCTTGGCCGGCGTCGCGCTCCTGCAGTTCCGACAAATCCAGGCCGGCGCAGAAGTGCTCGCCATCGCCGTCAATGACGGCCGCGCGCACGCTGCTGGGCAGGTTCTGGAAGGTGTCGCGCAAGGCCAGGATCAGCGCATCGTTCAGCGCGTTGCGCTTGGCGGCGCGGGTCAGTTTGATGACGGCGATCTGTTGCTGATCGCCGTGCAAGGTGAGGGTCAGGTCGGTGCTTGCCATGGTGTCTGAATGTCGGTATGGTGGGCGATTATGGTTATAAAAAATAACTAATTCAATGGGTCAGGCATGCCCAATTGACAGGTGTTTACCCTGATGTGGTGTGCGCCATCCCACCCGCTGCAAGCCGCCGCGGCATGTTGAACAATGGCTTCTTTTCTCAAGTCCTCATGAGCCCTCAGACCGCTTCCTCGCCCCCCACGCTGCAGATCGCGCAGGGTGTGGCCACCCTCACCCTGAACCGCCCCCAGCATCGCAACCGGCTGGAAGACGGCGACCTGTTGCTGTTGCTGGAACACATCGCGGCGGTCAACGCCGATGTGTCGGTGCGTGCGCTGGTGCTGACCGCACAACCCAACCAACCGCGACCGGTGTTCAGCGCCGGCTACCACCTGGGGGCGTTTCGTGACGACGGCGAAACCGGCCCCATGCCCTTCGAAACCGTGCCCGATGCCCTGGCCACCGCCCGCCCGCTGACCTTGTGTGCCTTGCCCGGAAGTGTGTACGGCGGCGCCACCGATCTGGCCCTGGCCTGCGACTTTCGGTTTGGTGTGGAGGGCATGGAGCTGCGCATGCCGGCCGGCGCCTTGGGCCTGCACTACTACCCCAGTGGCATGCAGCGCTACGTGGCCCGGCTGGGTTTGGGTGTGGCGCGCAAGCTGTTTTTGTTGGCCGAAACCGTGCCCGACCGCGATCTGCTGCAGCTGGGTTTTTTGGACAAGCTGCTGCCCGCGAGCGAGTTGCAGGCCGCTGCGCAGGCCTGGTGTGCCCAGGTGTTGGCCATGGGGCCGCTGGCGGTGCAAGGCATGAAGCAGTCGCTCAATGAAATGGCCCTGGGCTGGAGCCAGCCCACACTGTGGCGCGAACGCGAAGCCGCCACCAAGGCCAGCGCCGATTTCGCCGAAGGGCGGCAGGCCTTTGCCGAGCGCCGAACGCCGACATTCGTGGGCCGTTGAAAACCCTTTTCTTGTTCTGGAGACAAAACATGACCTTCCCCAAAAACGCCTGGTACGTGGCCGCCACAGCTGATGAAGTGGCCGACAAACCCCTGGGCCGCATGGTCTGCGGCGAACGCATCGTTTTCTACCGCAGCGACGCGGCCCATGTGGCCGCGCTGCAGGATTTTTGCCCCCACCGGGGCGCCCCGCTGTCGCTGGGCCGGGTGTGCGCGGGCAAGCTGGTGTGTGGCTACCACGGGCTTGAAATGGGTTGCGACGGCAAGACCGTGGCCATGCCTGGTCAGCGTGTGGGTGGGTTCCCGCCCATACGGGCCTACCCGGCGGTGGAACGTTATGGTTTTGTGTGGGTGTGGCCGGGCGACGCCACGTTGGCCAATGCAGACGATATCCCCGTGCAGCCCTGGCACAAGCACCCCGACTGGGCATACGGCGGAGGCTTGTTCCACATCCGCTGCGACTACCGCCTGATGGTGGACAACCTGATGGACCTCACACACGAAACCTACGTGCACGCCGGCACCATCGGCCAAAAGGAAATCGACGAGACCCCGTGCAAGACCTCGGTGAACGGCGACGAGGTGGTGACCAGCCGCTTTATGCACGGCATCGAGGCACCGCCGTTCTGGAAGATGGCCTTGCGTGGCCACGGCCTGGCCGACGATGTGCCTGTAGATCGCTGGCAGATCTGTCGCTTCACCCCGCCCAGCCACGTGATGATCGAAGTGGGCGTGGCCCACGCCGGCCACGGCGGTGTGGAGGCGCCGCCCGAACACAAGGTCTACAGCATCGTGGTGGACTTCATCACCCCCGAAACCGAGACCTCCATCCACTACTTCTGGGGCATGGCGCGCAAGTTCCAGCCGCAGGATGGCGCGCTCACCGACGCCATCCGAGCCGGCCAGCACAAGATTTTTTCGGAAGACCTGGAGATGCTCGAACGCCAGCAACTCAACCTGCTGACTTGGCCGGAGCGGCCTTTGCTCAAACTCAACATCGATGCCGGTGGGGTGCAGGCGCGCAAGGTGATCGATCGCTGGCTGGCGCAGGAGCAGAGCGCCTGCTCACCCACGTGATGGCGTGGCTGGGTCATATCAAAGCGGTATATCTACATGAGTGAAATTGCGCTTGCGTTTGAACGGTGGACATTGCAAAGTCAGCGCCTAGGCCCCTTGGTGGGCCCGCAACATCCACCGACAGGAGACAACACATGAGATTCGTGAACCGACGCGCTGCCTTGGCCGCCATGGCTGCACTGGCCGCCACGGCCAGCTCCACCGCGATGGCACAACAAACCGTGACCCTGCGCCTGCACCAGTTTTTGCCGCCGCAGGCCGTCATTCCGGCCAAAGCCATCATCCCCTGGGCACAAAAGGTGGAGGCCGATTCGGGTGGACGCATCAAGATCCAGCTGTTTCATGCCATGCAACTGGGTGGTGCGCCGCCGCAGCTGTTTGACCAGGCCAAGGACGGCGTCGCCGACATCACCTGGACCGTGCTGGGCTACACGCCAGGGCGCTTCAACAAGTCCGAGGTGTTCGAGTTGCCCTTCATGAGTGGTGTCGCTGAACATTCATCGCGCGCGTTCTGGGAATACGTGCAAGCCAACGCGGCCGACGAATTCAAGGACGTCAAGCTGCTCGCGGTGCACACGCACGGCCCCGGGCTGTTCCACACCAAGGCACCTGTCACCGGCCTGGAAAGCTTGCGCGGGATGAAGATTCGCGGTGGCTCGCGCGTCATCAACAACATGCTGGTCAAGCTTGGTGCCACGCCGGTGGGCATGCCCGTGCCCGCCGTGACGGATGCCTTGTCCAAGGGCACCATCGACGGGACGACCATTCCTTGGGAGGTCACGCCGTCGCTCAAGGTCACCGAACTGGTGAAGAACCACACCACATTTGCCGGCAAGGAGGGCCTGTACACCCAGACCTTCGCGTTCTCGATGAACAAGGCCGCCTACGACAAGTTGCCAGCCGACCTCAAGGCCGTGATCGACAAGAACTCGGGCATCGAAACGGCGGCCATGTTTGGCCGCGCCATGGACGAAGGTGATCGCACCGGTCGCGAGATCGCGGTCAAGGCCAAGAACAACATCATCGAGCTGGATGTGGCCGAAACGCAGCGCTGGCGTCGCACCGCCGGGTCGGTGGAAACCGACTGGGTCAATGAAATGAAGGGCAAGAACATCGACGGCGCCAAGCTGGTGTCGGAGGCCCGGGCGCTGATCGCCAAGCATTCGCGATAATGCGCGCGTTTTGACGGTACCGGTGTGGGCCGGCCGTCGCCCCGCCGATGTTTCCCCTTGCCTGGGGGAACGTCGGCTTGTTTTTTGGACGGATATGTTTTGAAGACACTGTCGTTTCTTGCACAGGCCTGCGCGGTCATCGCGGGCCTGCTTCTCACCCTGGTCACGCTGGTGACCTGCGTGAGCCTGATTGGGCGCAACACCACCGGCTCTACCCTGCTGGGCGATTACGAGTTGACGGCGGTGGCTGCCGGCGCAGCCATCACCTTGTTTTTGCCGCTGTGCCAGTACCAGCAAGGCAACATCATTGTGGATTTTTTCACCAGCCGCATGCCGGCGCGCATCAACGCGCGCTTCGACCGGTTTGGTGCCCTGCTGTTGTCGCTCATGTTGTTTTTGCTGGCCTGGCGCACCGGGGTGGGTTGCATCAACGCTTTTCAATCGCAAACCACCACCATGATGCTGGGCTTTCCCGAGTGGATCGTGTACGCCGCCATGGTGCCACCGCTGGTGCTGACCGGCGTGATTGGCCTGGCCCAGTGCCTGTTTGGTTTTGATGCGAAGGATGGCGCATGAGCTCGTTGACCATCGCTTTGCTGATTTTTGGCGTCATGCTTGTGCTGATGGTGGTGCGGGTGCCCATCGCCGTGGCCATGTTCGCAGCCGGTGTCTGGGGTTACCTGTATCAGGTGGGGCTGCCGCCGTTCCTCAACAACCTCAATGGCCTGGCCTACGCCCGTTTTGCCAGCTACGACCTCTCGGTCATCCCGTTGTTCATCCTGATGGGCAACTTTGCCACGCAGGGTGGGATTTCCAAGGCCTTGTTCCAGTTTGCCAGCGTGCTCACCGCGCGTTTCAAGGGTGGGCTCGCCATGGCGGCGGTCATGGCCAGTGCCGGTTTTGGCGCCATCTGTGGCTCCTCCATCGCCACGGCGGCCACCATCACCTCGGTGGCACTGCCGGAGATGAAGCGCCACGGCTACTCTGGCCGGCTTTCCACGGGCACGCTGGCAGCAGGGGGCACCCTGGGCATCCTGATTCCCCCGTCGGTCCCGCTGGTGATCTACGCCATCTTGACCGAGCAGAACATCGCCAAGCTGTTTGCGGCGGCCACCGTGCCTGGCATCCTGGCCATGCTGGGTTACATGACCGCGATCGCCATCTACGTGCGCCTGGTGCCTGGCCATGCGCCCGAGCACGACAAGGACTTGCCCGCCATGTCGCTGGAGGCCCTCATGGGGGTGCTGCCCATTGCCATCGTCTTCCTGGTGGTGTTTGGCGGCATCTACGGGGGGTTGTTCACTCCCACCGAAGGGGCGGGTGTGGGCGCCGCCAGCACCTTTGTGGCGGCTTTGCTCAAGCGTGAGTTGACGCCAGCCAAGATCAAGGAGTGTTTTCTTGCCACGGCGGCGACCAGCGCCATGATCTTCATGATCTTCATTGGTGCCGACATGATGAACGTGGCGCTTGCGCTGACCCAGGTGCCGGCCCAACTGGCGGCGCTGATCAAGGACCTGGCCGTGCCTCCTTTGGCGGTGGTGGCCGGCATCCTGCTGTTTTATGTGGTGTTGGGGGCCGTGATGGACGAGCTGTCCATGATCCTGTTGACCATACCCATTTTCTTCCCGGTCATCATGGGCCTGGACTTTGGGATGTCGCAGGAGCACACCGCCATCTGGTTTGGCATCATGGTGTTGATGACCGTGGGCTTTGGCTTGCTGGCACCACCCGTGGGACTCAACGTGTACGTGGTCAACGGCATGTCCAAAGGCGTGCCCATTGCCGAGAGCTACCGAGGCGTGCTGCCCTTTCTGGCCAGCGACGTGGTCCGCACCACCTTGTTGCTGCTGTTCCCGCCCATCTCTTTGTGGCTTGTTCAATTTGTCGGGTGACTTCATGACGCAAACCCTTCTTCATCGCCGCCTTGTTGTCGCCGCTGCCCTGGGCGTGTTCGCGCTGCCCCTGGCGGCACAGACGCCCAGCTACCCCAGCAAAGCGGTTCGGGTGGTTGTGCCCTTTGGCGCCGGTGGCGTGGGTGACCTCACCGCACGTGCCGTTTCGGCCGAACTGGCCAAGCGCTTGGGCCAGCCTTTTGTCATCGAGAACCGCCCGGGTGCGGGTGGGGTGGTGGCCGCCGAGACGGTGGCCAAGGCCGAACCCGATGGCCACACGGTGTTTTTGATGTCCAACGGAACGGCGGTCACGGCCGGCCTGTTCAAGTCGCTGCCTTACGACACGCTCAAAGACTTCACGCCCGTGTCCACCCTGGGCAACTTCGACATCGGCGTGTTGGTGCCGGCCGACTCGCCCCACAAAACACTGGGTGAACTCCTGGCCTGGGCGCGCGCCAACCCGGGCAAGCTCAACATCGGCAGCATCAACATCGGCAGCACGCAGCACCTGGCGGCCGAGTTGTTCAAGAGCACCGCCGCACTGCAGGCGCAGGTGGTGCCCTTCAACGGCACGCCGGCCCTGGTGACCGCGCTGCGCGGCAAACAAGTGGATGTGGCGGTGGAAATCCTTGGCCCGGTGATGCCGCAGATCACGGGCAACGCCGTGCGTGCCCTGGCCGTCACCGGCACACGCCGGTCGCCCTTGTTGCCCGCCGTGCCGACGGCGGAGGAGGGCGGCATCAAGGGTTTTGTGGCTTCGTCGTGGAATGCCTTTGCCGTGCCATCCAAAACCCCACGCGAGGTGGTGCAACGCCTGCACGAAGCGATTGCCGCTGTGCTGGCCATGCCTGAGTTGCAGAAGCGTTTGCGCGACATGAACGTGGAGCCTGACCCGGCCACGCCGCAGGAAACCGCCGCCCTGCTGGCGTCCGACATCCGGCGCTGGAGCGACGTGATCGACAAGGCCGGCATCCCGCGCCAGTGACCCGCGGTCCGCTGGACTGTGCGCCACAATGGGCGCATGACAACATCCTTTTCTGCTGAACAATTGGCCGCCGCCGAGGCGGTGGACGTGGTGGTGGTGGGCGCTGGCGCCGTGGGCCTGGCGGTGGCGCGGGCCTTGGCCCAGGCAGGGCGCGAGGTGCTGGTGCTGGAGCGCGAAACCACCATCGGCACCGGCGTGAGTTCACGCAACAGCGAGGTGATCCACGCGGGCCTGTACTACGAACCCGGGTCGTTCAAGGCACGCTTGTGTGTGCGGGGCAAAGAGCTGCTCTACGCCTTTTGTGAAAGCCATGGTGTTGCGCACCGCCGCTGTGGCAAGCTGGTGGTGGCCACCGATGCGGCGCAACTTGACGCGTTGAAAAACATCGAGGCACGCGCACAGGCCAACGGCGTGCCGGTCGAGTGGCTGAGCGGCGCGCAAGCCCGTGCGCTGGAGCCGGCGCTCAGCGCCCAAGCGGCCTTGCTGTCGCCCAGCACCGGTATCGTGGACAGCCACGGCTTGATGCTCGCGTTGCAGGGTGACCTGGAAGCGGCGGGTGGCGCGGTGGCCCTGGCCTCGTGGCTGGTGCGTGGCGAGGTCGGGGGCGGCGGCACCGTGCTGGAGGTGGTGGCCGATGGCGCACCGATGTGGCTCAAGGCCCGCACCGTGGTCAACGCTGCGGGGTTGTTCGCCTGCCCGGTGGCACGCGCCATTCGGGGCCTGGACCCACGCCATGTGCCCACCGAACGGTATGCCAAAGGCAGCTACTTTTCGCTCGCCGGCAAAGCGCCTTTCTCGCGCCTGGTGTACCCAGCGCCACAAGACGCCTGGCTGGGCGTGCACCTCACGCTGGACCTGGGTGGGCAGGCCAAGTTTGGCCCCGACCTGGAGTGGCTGCCCACCGGCCAGGACCCGCTGGCCATCGACTACACGGTGGACGCCCGGCGCGCGGACGGTTTTTACGACGAGGTGCGCCGCTACTGGCCAGCCCTCGCCGATGGTGCGCTTCAGCCCAGCTACAGCGGCGTTCGACCCAAGCTGTACGGCCCGGGCCAACCCGCACCCGACTTCCGCATCGACGGCCCCGAGCAACATGGTGTGCCGGGCCTGGTCAACCTGTTTGGCATCGAGTCGCCGGGCCTGACCAGCGCGCTGGCCCTTGGTGAACACGTGGTGGATTTGTTGGCAGACTGAACAAGGAGACAGACGATGAAAGTGGCCTGGTACAACCGCAACGGCGAAGCGCGCGAGGTGCTGCACCTGGATGAATGGCCGGATCCCCAGCCGGCAGCCGGCGAGGTGCGCGTGCGCCTGGTCACCTCGGGCGTCAACCCCTCCGACGTGAAAAGCCGCCGGGGCCGTGCGCCGGCCTGGGACCACATCGTGCCCCACAGCGATGGCGCGGGTGTGATCGATGCCGTGGGCGCTGGAGTGCCCGAAGCCCGTTTGGGCGAGCGGGTGTGGATCTGGAACGGCCAGTGGCAGCGCCCTTTTGGCACGGCAGCCGAGTACATCGTGTTGCCCCAGGCCCAGGCGGTGCCCTTGCCCGACGGCACGGACTTTGAGGCCGGCGCCTGTTTTGGCATCCCTGCGCTGACCGCGCTGCAGGCCTTGCGCATCGCTGGCGACGTGGCTGGGCGCGACGTGCTGGTCACGGGTGCGGGCAACGCGGTGGGCCACTACGTGACCCAACTGGCGGCACGCAAAGGTGCCCGGGTGATTGCCACCGCTGGCCACGAGCTGCGCCAGTCGCACGCCTGGGCGGCCGGCGCCCACGAGGTGCTCGACTACAAACACGGTGGCGTGGCCGAGCAGGTTCGTGCGCTGACCAAGGGCCAGGGCGTGGACGTGATCATCGACATGGATTTGTCGGGCACCGCCGGGCTGCTGGCCCGTGGCGCGCTCAAGGCGCACGGTCACCTGGTTTGCTACGGCAGCAACCAGCCGCTGCAGGTGCCGCTCGACTTCCGCAGTCTGTTGTGGGGTTCGCTGAGCATGAGCTTTTTCCTGGTGTACGACCTGCTGCCGCGCGACCGGGAGGCCACCATCGCCGAACTGGAGGCGCTCTTGCGTGCGGGGTGCCTCAAACACGCCATCGGCGCGCGTTTTCCGCTGGCACAGATCGCTGCCGCCCACGAGGCCGTCGAAAACGGCAAGGTGGTGGGCAACGTGGTGCTGACGATCTGAGGGGTGTTCAGCGCCGGGCCGCCTTCAGCGCCGAGGCCGCTTCTTGCACCAGTCCCGGCCCCTTGTAGATCAGCCCGGTGTAGATCTGCACCACGTCGGCGCCTGCCTCGATCTTCGTCACCGCGTCGGCACCGCTCAGGATGCCGCCCACGCCGATGATGGGAAAGCCCTTGCCCAGCTTGGCCCGCAGCTGGCGGATGACGGCGTTGCTGGCTTCAAACACGGGCGCGCCCGACAGGCCACCGGCCTCGTCGCAGTGGGGCAGGCCTTTGACGGCTTCGCGCGAAAGTGTGGTGTTGGTGGCCACCACACCGTCCATGCCATGGCGTTGCAGGGTGGCGGCAATCACGTCGATCTGCGCGGCGTCCAGATCGGGTGCGATTTTCACGAACACCGGCACGCGGCGGCCATGCTGCTGGGCGAGTTGTTCGCGGCGCGTGGCCACGGCCGAGAGCAGGCCGTCCAGCGCCTCGTCGCTTTGCAGGGCGCGCAGGTTCTTGGTATTGGGGCTGGAGATGTTGACGGTGACGTAGTCGGCGTGTGGGTACACACCGTCCAGGCAGGTGAGGTAGTCGTCGGTGGCGTTCTCGATGGGCGTGGCCGCGTTTTTGCCGATGTTCAGGCCCAGCAGGCCACCGTTCTGGCGAAAGCGCGCCTGCTGCACGTTGGCGATGAAGCTGTCCAGGCCTTCGTTGTTGAAGCCCAGGCGGTTGATCAGCGCGTTGGCCTGCGGCAGGCGGAACATGCGCGGCTTGGGGTTGCCGGGCTGGCCCAGCGGGGTGACGGTGCCGACCTCGACGAAACCGAAGCCCATGGCGCCCAGGGCGTCGATCACGCGGGCGTTTTTGTCCAGCCCGGCGGCCATGCCCACGCGGTTGGGAAAGTTCAAGCCGGCCAGGGTGATGGGGTCGCTCACGCGGCTGCTGCCGAACAGGCAGGTCAGCGGCGTACGCTGGGTGCGCGCCAGCGATTCCATGGTCAGTTCGTGGGCGGCTTCGGGGTCGAGGCCAAAGAGAAAGGGCCGGGCCAGGCCGTAGGGCAGAAGGGGCATTGGATAATCCGCGAATCAATTGTTGCGATTGTCTCAAATGACCCAAGACGAACTCAAAACCCTGGTCGGCCAGGCCGCGCTGCAGTATGTGGTGCCGGGCGAAATCATCGGTGTGGGCACCGGCTCCACCGTCAACAAGTTCATCGACGCGCTGGCGACGATGAAGGACCAGATCAAGGGCGCGGTGTCCAGCTCGGTGGCCTCCACCGAGCGCCTGCTGGCCTTGGGCATCCCGGTGTTCGACGCCAACGAGGTGGGCGAACTGGCCGTGTATGTGGACGGCGCCGACGAGATCGACGGCCAGGGCCACATGGTCAAGGGCGGTGGGGCGGCGCTCACGCGCGAGAAGATCGTGGCCGCGCAGTCGCGCCAGTTTGTTTGCATCGCCGACGCCTCCAAGAAGGTGGAGGCGCTGGGCGCCTTCCCGCTGCCGGTGGAGGTGATTCCCATGGCCAGTGCGCGCATCACGCGCCAGTTCCAGGCCCTGGGCGGCACAGCCACCCTGCGCCTGAAGGACGGCGCACCGCTGGTGACCGACAACGGCCAGCACATCCTGGACGTGCGTGGCCTGCACATCACCGACCCGCTGGCCTTCGAGAGCGAGGTCAACCAGTGGCCAGGTGTGGTGACGGTGGGTGTGTTTGCCCACCAGAAGGCCCAGGTCTGCCTGCTGGGCACCGAGCAGGGCGTGCTGACGCTGACCTACTGACTCAGAAGCGGATGCCGGCCGGGTTAGACGGCGGCGCTGCCACCGGCGCCGAAGGGGCGGCGGGCGCCACGGGCGTGTCGACCCTGGGCGCTTCAGGTGTGGGTGGTGCCACGGGCGCCAAGGCTTGTGGCGCCGGGTTGCGGTAGGTGCGCGGCAGTTGCGACTGGGCAGGGTAGCCGGCCGCGTCAAGGTAGCGGTTGAGGTCGCTGGCCAGAAAACCGCTGATGCGCTGTGTGCCGATGGTGGTCAAGGGCAGCGCGTTGTCGGCACCCAGCGCCGCAAACGCCTGCCCGTCTTCGGCCGTGGTGATGGTTTTTTCGGTGAAGGGCACACCACGCTTTTGCAACAGCTCGCGCGCGCTGTTGCACGGGTTGCATTTGTCGCTGGTGTACAGCGTGACCGGGTAGCGCTGCACCGCCTGGCGCAGGGTGTAGGGCAGGGCGCCCGCCTCGCTGGGCGTGGCGGCGGGTGTACTGGTCGATGACGGCGCGGCGCGGTCGGTGTAGGTGACCTTGCCATCCGGCCCCACGATGCGCTGCACACCCTGGGCCTGCGCAGTCAACGCGCAGCACAGTATCAGGGCACCGGTGGAGAGAGCGTGAACCGCTTTCATGTGAACTCCTGCATGCTGTACAAGGGATGTCAGGCCGCCATGCCCTGGTGGCGCAGCAGCGCGTCGATCTGTGGCTCACGCCCCCGGAAAGCTTTGAACGATTCCACCGCCGGACGGCTGCCACCGGCCTCCAGTATGGCCTCCAGGTAGCGCCGACCCATGGCCGGGTCCAGTGGGTTGCCCGCTTCTTCGAAGGCGGCGTAGGCGTCGGCGCTCAGCACCTCGGCCCATTTGTAACTGTAGTAGCCGGCCGCATAGCCACCGGCAAAAATGTGGCTGAAAGTGTGGGGCATGCGGTGGTAGGCCGGTGGCTGCAGCAGCGATACCTCGTTGCGCACTTGGCGCAGCAGGGCCATCACGTCGTTGCCGGGCATCTGGCCCTGGTGCAGCAACATGTCGAACAGTGAGAATTCGATCTGGCGCAGGGTTTGCAGGCCGCTCTGGAAGTTTTTGGCCGCCAGCATCTTCTCAAACAGCGCACGGGGCAGGGGCTCGCCGGTGTCCACATGGGCGGTCATGTATTTGAGCACCTCCCATTCCCAGCAGAAGTTTTCCATGAACTGGCTGGGCAGTTCCACCGCATCCCACTCCACGCCGCTGATGCCGGACACGTCGCGCTCGTTCACTTGGGTGAGCAGGTGGTGCAGGCCGTGGCCGAACTCGTGAAACAGCGTGATGACGTCGTCGTGGGTCAGCAGCGGTGGCTGGCCGTTCACACCTTCGGCAAAGTTGCACACCAGGTGGGCCACGGGCGTTTGCAGGGCGCCGGTGTCGGGGCGCAGCCAGCGGGTGCGCACGTCGTCCATCCAGGCGCCGCCGCGTTTGCCGGTGCGGGCACCCAGGTCAAGGTAGAACTGACCCACCAGTTGGCCACCGCGTTCGAGGCGAAAGAATTCGACCTTGGGGTGCCACACCGGCGCGCTGTCGGCGCGTATGGCCACGTCGAACAGGGTTTCGATGATCTTGAACAGGCCAGCAAGCACCTTGGGTGCGGTGAAGTAGGGCTTGACTTCCTGCTCGCTGAAGGCGTAGCGGGCTTCCTTGAGCTTTTCGGCGATGTAAGGCCAGTCCCAGGCCTGCGGATCGCTCAGGCCCAGCTCGCTGGCGGCGAAGGCGCGCATGTCGGCCAGGTCTTGTTCGGCATAAGGGCGGGCACGGGCGGCCAGGTCGCGCAGGAAGGCGATGACCTGTGCCGGCGAGTCGGCCATCTTGGGCACCAGCGACAAGGTGGCGAAGTCGGGTTTGTCGAGCAGGCGGGCTTCTTCCTGGCGCAGAGCCAGGAGCTCCTGCATCAACGGCGTGTTGTCATACTTCACCGCATCGCCGTCGGCCTGATCGCTGGCGCGGGTGACGTAGGCGCGGTAGAGGCGCTCGCGCAGCGCGCTGCTGTGGGCGAATTGCAGCACCGGCAGGTAGCAGGGCAGCTTGAGGGTGAGTTTGTGGCCGGTTTTGCCCTCTGCCTCGGCGGCGGCTCGGGTGGCGGCTTTCACGTCATCGGGCACACCATCGAGTTCGTCGGACTGCGCGTAGTAGGCAAAAGCGTCGGTGGCGTCCAGCGCGTTTTCGCTGTATTTCTGACCCAGCTCGGCTTGCCGCTCCTGGATGGCCGCGAAGCGGGCCTTGGCTTCGCCTTGCAGCTCGGCACCGCCCAGCACAAAACCGCGCATGGCGTTTTTGTGGGCCTGGCGCTGCTCGGGCGTGAGCTGGGACGGATCCATCTGTTTGTACTTGGCGTAGAGACGCTCGTCGGCGCCCAGACGGGTCCAGAACTCGGTGACCGCGGGCAGGGCCGCGTTGTAGGCGGCGCGCAGCTCGGGCGTGTCGGCCACGCTGTTGAGGTGGCTGACCGTGCCCCAGGCGCTGCCCAGGCGCTCCGTGGCCACATCCAACACCTTGGCCATGGCCGACCACTGGGCGGGGAATTCGGCCGCCGTGGCGGCCTCCAGCGCGGTGTTGGCCTCGGCGAGCAGCGCTTCAATGGCGGGCGCCACGTGTTCGGGGCGGACGGCATCGAACAGGGGCAGGTTGGAAAAATCGAGCAGGGGGTTGGCGGACGTGGTCATGCGCAAAGCGTGTGGGGCAAAAGCCGAAATTTCAAGCCGGGTGGAGCCTGGCTGGGTGTTCAGCGGCGGTCAGGGCTGCGATTTTTTCAAACTTTTTTGCTTGGGCTGGATGCGCTTGATGTTGCCGCCAGCGGTCAGGCGCTCATTGCCCAGCACGCGCACCGTTTTCACCTCGGGGCGCTGGCCGCCTTTTTTGCTGTACTTCAGCACCTTCACGTCGCGCGGCGCCGGCATGCGCTCGGTATCAAACGCTTTTTCCTTCTCGGGCAAAGGGCGCCACAACACGAGCAGCTTGCCGATGTGCTGGATGGGGGCTGCGTCCAGGGCGTCGGCCAGGGTGGTGAACATGGCTTCGCGGGCAGCGCGGTCGTCGTTGAAGACGCGCACCTTGATGAGGCCGTGTGCCTTGAGCGCGGCGTCCACTTCCTTCTGGACGGCGGCGGTCAGGCCGTCGCCACCAACCATGACGACGGGGTCGAGGTGGTGGGCTTCTGCCCGGTGGACTTTGCGCTGGGCGGGGGTGAGTTGTATCTGAGGCATGGGACAATTATCCCCGTGAAAGTCAAAACAAACAGCAAGAAGGTCAACAAGGCTTGGCTCAACGACCACGTCAACGATCCCTACGTCAAATTGGCGAAGAAGGACGGCTACCGGGCGCGGGCGGCTTACAAGCTCATGGAGATCGATGAATCGCTGCACCTGATCCGCCCGGGTGACACCGTGGTGGACCTGGGTTCGGCGCCCGGCGCCTGGAGCCAGTACCTGCGGCGGCGGCTGTCACCCCAGGGGGCCGCCGTGGGCGCGCTCAATGGCCGCATCATCGCGCTCGATCTCTTGCCCATGGAGGCCATCGAAGGTGTGCACTTCATCCAGGGTGACTTTCGCGAGGACGGCCCGCTGGCACAACTGACGCAGCTGTTGGGGGACAAGCCGGTGGACCTGGTGGTGTCGGACATGGCGCCCAACCTCTCAGGCATTGCCCAGACGGACGGGGCGCGCATCACCCACCTGATCGAGCTCGCGGTGGACTTTGCCAAGGCCCACCTCAAACGTGATGGCGCGCTGGTGGTGAAACTGTTTCATGGCCCGGGCTACGAAGAATTGGTCAAGCTTTTCAAGGACACCTTCCGCGTCGTCAAACCGGTCAAACCCAAGGCCAGCCGCGACAAATCGTCGGAAACCTTTCTGGTGGGCTTGGGTCTGAAATAAAAGTTATGGCGGTGATAGCCCGCCCCCAGTCGGGTATTTCGCCGGGCCGCCCCTTGAAAAGCCTAAAATCACCTCATCTGTCAAGTGTCTTGGCACGTTTTCGCCTCAGGAGCCTTTCTTGAACAACCCCTGGTTCTCCAAAATCGCCGTGTGGATGGTCATCGCCATGGTGCTCTTCACGGTCTTC
The DNA here is from genome assembly GCF_042665215.1 of Hydrogenophaga atypica. NCBI lineage: Bacteria > Pseudomonadati > Pseudomonadota > Betaproteobacteria > Burkholderiales > Comamonadaceae > Hydrogenophaga > Hydrogenophaga atypica. The sequence continues at coordinate 29,426 of NZ_JBHTCA010000012.1, read as the reverse complement.
AAGCAGTTCGACGGCCGCGCCACGGCCGGCGCGGGCTACATGGGGTATTCCGAATTCCTCGATGAGGTCAAAGCCCAGCGCATCAAAAGCGCCACCATCCAGGAAGGGCAGGGCGGCACCGAAATTGTGGCCGTCACCATCGATGACCGCCGTGTGCGCACCACCGCCACCTACCTCGACCGTGGGCTGGTGGGCGACCTGATCGCCAACGACGTCAAGTTCGATGTGCGTCCTCGCGAAGAAGGCTCGCTGCTCATGACCTTGCTGGTCAGCTGGGGCCCCATGCTGCTGTTGATCGGCGTGTGGGTGTACTTCATGCGCCAGATGCAGGGCGGTGGCAAGGGCGGTGCCTTCAGCTTCGGCAAGAGCAAAGCCCGCATGCTCGACGAGAACAACAACACCGTGACCTTTGCCGACGTGGCCGGTTGCGACGAGGCCAAGGAAGAGGTCAAGGAAGTGGTGGACTTCCTGAAAGACCCGCAAAAGTTCCAGAAACTGGGTGGACGTATTCCGCGCGGCCTGCTGCTGGTGGGCCCTCCGGGCACCGGTAAAACGCTGTTGGCCAAGTCGATTGCTGGCGAAGCCAAGGTGCCTTTCTTCAGCATTTCGGGCTCCGACTTCGTGGAAATGTTCGTTGGCGTGGGCGCGGCCCGCGTGCGCGACATGTTCGAAAACGCCAAGAAGAACGCGCCCTGCATCATCTTCATCGATGAAATCGACGCCGTGGGCCGCCAACGTGGCGCTGGCCTGGGCGGCGGCAACGACGAGCGGGAACAGACCTTGAACCAGATGCTGGTCGAGATGGACGGCTTCGAGACCAACCTGGGCGTGATTGTGGTGGCCGCCACCAACCGCCCCGACATTCTGGACGCCGCCTTGCTGCGCCCGGGCCGTTTCGACCGCCAGGTCTACGTGACCCTGCCCGACATCCGTGGTCGCGAACAAATCCTGAACGTGCACATGCGCAAGGTGCCGCTGGGCACAGACGTCAACGCCTCGGTGATCGCCCGTGGCACGCCTGGCATGAGCGGTGCCGACCTCGCCAACCTGTGCAACGAAGCCGCCCTGATGGCCGCGCGCCGCAACGGCCGCACGGTTGAAATGCAGGACTTCGAGAAGGCCAAGGACAAGATCCTCATGGGCCCTGAGCGCAAGAGCATGGTCATGCCCGAGGAAGAGCGCCGCAACACGGCCTACCACGAGGCCGGCCACGCACTCATCGGCAAGCTGTTGCCCAAGTGCGACCCGGTGCACAAGGTCACCATCATCCCGCGTGGTCGTGCCCTGGGCGTGACCATGAGCCTGCCGGCGCAGGACCGGTACAGCTACGACCGCGACTACATGCTCAACCAGATCAGCATGTTGTTCGGTGGCCGCATCGCCGAAGAGGTGTTCATGCACCAGATGACCACCGGCGCCAGCAACGACTTTGAGCGCGCCACCCACATCGCCCGCGACATGGTGATGCGCTACGGCATGACCGATGCGCTGGGCCCCATGGTGTACGCCGAGAACGAGGGCGAGGTCTTCCTGGGCCGCTCGGTCACCAAAACCACCAACATCAGCGAATCGACCATGCAGAAGGTCGATGCCGAGGTGCGCCGCATCATCGACGAGCAGTACAAGCTGGCCCGCGACCTGATCGAGGAACACAGCGACAAAATGCACGCCATGGCCAAGGCCTTGCTGGAGTGGGAAACCATCGACACCGACCAGCTCGACGACATCATGGCCGGCAAGCCGCCACGTGCGCCCAAAGACTGGACGCCACGCAACCCCAGCGTGGGTGGCGGCAACAGTGGCGGCGGCGGCGCCGTGGCGACCGACCCGGCGCCCAACGCCGCATGACCCCATGACCCGCCGCTGCCCGGCGTGGTGACACAATGACCGACCCGCCCGCGCAAGCCGGCGGGTCTTTTCATTGGGTCATTTGTCATTTGTCATTTGTCATTCCTCATGTTCTGGCAAACCTCGCGTTTCAACATCGACCTGTCACAGCCGCAGGTCATGGGCATCGTCAATGTCACGCCCGATTCTTTTTCCGATGGCGGTCGACACGACACCACCGCCACTGCGTTGGCGCACTGCGAGCAGCTGCTCAAAGACGGCGCTCACCTGCTGGACATCGGTGGCGAATCAACCCGGCCCGGCGCACCGCCGGTGGGGCTGGAGGACGAGTTGGCCCGTGTCCTGCCGGTCGTGAAGGGCGCCGTCAAACTGGGTGTGCCCGTGTCGGTCGACACCTACAAACCCGAGGTCATGCGGGCCGTGTTGGATGCCGGCGCCGACATCATCAACGACGTGTGGGCCTTGCGGCGGGGCGATGGCGTCTCAGCCGTGGCGGCCCACCCGCATTGCGGCGTCTGTCTGATGCACATGCACCTGGAGCCCCAGACCATGCAGGTTGCCCCCATGAGCGGTGACGTGGTGGCCCAGGTGCGCCATTTTCTGCGTGAGCGTGTACAGACGCTGCAGGCCGCTGGTGTGGCGCGCGAGCGCATCGCGCTGGACGTGGGCATCGGGTTTGGCAAAACGGTGGCGCAGAACTTCGCGCTGCTGGCGGCCCAGACCGAGCTGCTGGAGGAGGCGATGCCCTGGCTGGTGGGCTGGTCGCGCAAGTCCTCGCTGGGCGCCGTCACGGGGCGCAGCGTGCCCGGCGAACGTGTGGCCGCGAGTGTGGCTGCCGCGCTGCTGGCGGTGGACCGTGGCGCACACATCGTGCGGGTGCACGACGTGCGCGAGACGGTGGACGCGCTCAAGGTGTGGGCGGCCGTGCGAGGATAATTGCGGGATATGACAAGAAGATATTTTGGTACCGACGGGATTCGAGGGACGGTTGGTCAATCCCCCATCACCCCCGACTTTGTGCTCAAGCTCGCCCACGCCGTGGGCCGCGTGCTCAAACGTGGCGAGAGCCGGCCCACCGTGCTGATCGGCAAGGACACCCGCATTTCGGGCTACATGCTCGAATCGGCCATGGAGGCCGGCTTCAACTCGGCCGGTGTGGACGTGCTTCTGCTGGGCCCGGTGCCCACCCCCGCTGTGGCCTACCTCACCCGCGCCCAGCGCGCCAGCCTGGGGGTCGTCATTTCGGCCAGCCACAACCCCTTTGCCGACAACGGCATCAAGTTCTTCAACGCCCAGGGCGCCAAACTGCCCGACGAGTGGGAGCGGGCGGTGGAGGCCGCCTTGGATGAGCCCCCCGTCTGGGCCGAATCCGCTGCTTTGGGCAAGGCGCGCCGTTTGGACGACGCGGCTGGCCGGTACATCGAATTCTGCAAAAGCACCTTCGACAAAGAACTCAGTCTCAAGGGCATGAAGCTGGTGGTGGACGCCGCCCACGGCGCGGCCTACCAGATCGCGCCCAAGGTGTTCCATGAACTGGGTGCCGAGGTGATTGCCATCGGCTGCGCGCCCGATGGCCTGAACATCAACCAAGGTGTCGGCGCCACCCATCCGCAAGCGCTGGTGGACGCGGTCAAGGCCCACGGTGCCGACCTGGGCATTGCCCTCGACGGCGACGCCGACCGTTTGCAGATCGTGGACCCCCAAGGTCGCCTGTTCAACGGCGATGAACTGCTGTACCTGCTGGCCGACGAACGCCTGGGCCGCGACGAGCACGTGCCCGGCGTGGTGGGCACGCTGATGACCAACATGGCCGTGGAGGTGGCGCTCAAGGCCAAGGGCGTGCCCTTGGTGCGCGCCAAGGTGGGTGACCGCTACGTGCTCGAAGAGTTGGTGCAGCGCCGTTGGCTGCTGGGGGGTGAAGGCTCGGGCCACCTGTTGGTGCTCGACCAGCACACCACGGGCGACGGCCTGGTGTCGGCCTTGCAGGTGTTACAGGCCTGTGTGCGCAGCGGCAAGTCGGTGAGCGAGCTGTTGGCGGGCTTGACCCTGTTCCCGCAGACCCTGCTCAATGTCCGCATCGCGCCCGGGTCCGACTGGAAAAACAACGCCCGTCTGGTGGCCACCCAGCGCGAGGTGGAAGCCGAGCTGGGTGACAACGGCCGGGTGCTGATCCGCGCCAGTGGCACGGAGCCGCTGTTGCGCGTGATGGTGGAGGCACGCGACGCCGCCCAGGCCTTGGCGTGTGCGCAGCGTTTGGTGGCGGCGGTGTCGGCATGAGCGCGATCACGGTTCGGCGTGCCGACTACGCCAACGCCTCCGATGCGGCTGCCGTGGTGATGCTGCTGGACGCCTACGCCAGCGACCCCGCAGGCGGTGGCGAGCCACTGAGCGATTTCGCCAAGGCCCATCTGGTGTCCTCGCTGGCCGCGCGCCCGACGGCCTTCAGCATCCTGGCCTTCGATGGCGAGCAGCCCGTGGGCCTGGTCAACTGCATCGAAGGTTTCTCCACCTTTGCCTGCAAGCCCTTGGTCAACGTGCATGATGTGGCGGTGCTGGCCAGCCACCGTGGTCAGCGCATTGGCGAACAGATGCTGGCCCTGGCCGAGCAGATCGCCCGCGAACGTGGCGCTTGCAAGCTCACGCTGGAGGTGTTGTCGGGCAACACCGGGGCCTGCCGGCTTTACGAGCGCATTGGTTTTGAGAACTACCAGCTCGACCCCGCCATGGGCCACGCGCAGTTCATGCAGAAATGGTTGGAATAAGCCACCCCCGCGCCGCCTTCGGCGTCACCCCCTGAAAGGGGGCGATGCCAGCCGTCCGGCAGAGCCGGCCCGGCGGCATCCCCGGTTGAATTCACGTCTTTGCGGTCAGTAGAGCAGGTAAGGGCGCCGCGTCTCGGCCCAGGCCGCCTCGTCGGCCGCCGCCGCTTGCTCCAGCACCTCGGGTGCGGCGGTCACGTTATCCACCCACTCGCGCAGCAGCGGCCCGCCGTTGATGAGGTCGATGGCCAGGCGGTCGTGTTCGTACTCGTAGGCGAAGTCGCGCCAAAGTGGGTAGTCGGGTGCTTGCAGGCGCACTGCGCGGAAGGCCAAGGCTTGTAATCGCCACGGCTGGAAGGTTGTGTGGTGGTAGTGGGTCGGGTCTTCCACGTGGATTTGCACCCCGGCACACAGCGCGCCCTTGTGTTTGTGGAAGGTGGGCTCGAAGAAGCACGGGCGCAGCACGCAGCCGCGCAGCCATTCCGGTGCGAGTGCGCGCATGTCTGCCAGCAGGCGTGGCACGTCCAGGTCGGGCGCGCCGAACAGTTCCAGCGGACGGGTGGTGCCGCGCCCTTCCGACAGCGTGGTGCCTTCTAGCATCACCGTGCCGGCGTAGGCGCGGGCCATGCTGAGGTTGGCGGCGTTGGGACTGGGGTTGACCCAGCTTCTCTCCGTTGGCCACCCAAAGCCAGGCGCGGCATCGGGTGCCCAGCCTTGCATGGCGACCACGCGGTAGTCCACCTTCAAGCCCAGCGTGGCAACGAACCAGTGGCCCAATTCGCCCATGGTCATGCCGTGGCGCATGGGCATGGCGCCGGCGCCCACAAAACTTTCCCAGCCCGCGCGCAGCGTGAGGCCCTCGATGGGGCGACCGGCGGGGTTGGGGCGGTCGAGTACCCAGACCGATTTGCCGTGTGCGGCCGCAGCCTCCAGCACGTAGCGCAGCGTCGTGATGAAGGTGTAGATGCGGCAGCCCAGGTCCTGCAGGTCCACCAGCAGCACGTCAAAGCTGTCCATCATGGCCGGCGTGGGCCGGCGCACCTCGCCGTACAAACTGAACACCGGGATGCCCAGGCGGGGATCGAGGAAGTCGGGCGACTCGACCATGTTGTCCTGCTTGTCGCCGCGCAGGCCGTGCTGCGGGCCGAAGGCGGCTGTCAGCTTGATGTCGGGCAGGGCCGCCAAAGCGTCCAGCGCGTGGGTGAGGTCGCGGGTGACCGAGGCCGGGTGGGCCAGCAGGGCCACGCGCTTGCCCTTCAGAGGCGCGCGCAACGTGGGGTCTTCGATCAGACGCTCTATGCCAAATGTCGTGCCGAATTTCATGCGGTGGCTGTGGGTGGGTTGGGGGCGACGCTGGGCATCTCGCGCCAGCCACCCCGGTGGTGGAAATCGGGCCGGTCCGGGCGCGGGTGTTGTAGCGCCCAATAGCTCCGGTGCCCGTCGCGGGTTTCGATCACGGCGCTGAGGCCCAGGCACAGGCTGGATGCCGGGGGCAGGGCGGTCGCGGGCAGTTCGGCCCAGAGGTCAAACTGTTCCGACGTGTGTTCCATCCTAAGGGTCGGCTGGATGGGGCGGCGCGCTTCGGTGTCGGTATCGCGCTGGCGTTCGGCACTGAAGCAGTAGGCGGCCCACTGCCCCGAGGGCGAAAAATTGAACTCCCGGTAGTGCGCGGCCCACACGGGCGAGACAAAAGCTTCCATGCACGTGTGCTGCCACAAACCGTCGGCGGCGCCCGGTGTGGCCGCTGGGGGCAGTTGGATGTCCGCCACTTGGCCGGACACCCGGTAGCGCAACAGCATGCCGCTGGCCTGCCAGTGCAGCGTGGCCGACACCTGGAGCGCCAGCGGGCAGGGGGTGGCCGGGTGGCACAGCAGGTTCAAAGCGGGCAGAGCAGAGGTCACGACAAAGGATTCTCTCAGGCCGGCAACACGGCCACGGGCGAAAAACCGCCGCTCGGGGTGCGGAAGTTGGTGGTCTGGCCCGCGTACAGGCGCGCGGCCAGCAACTGGATCTGGCCCTGGTAGGTGTAGGCGCGCAAATCCATCTTGAGGTGTTTCTCCTCACCGTCCACGGTCACCAGCCGTTCGCTGGGGGGCACCAGGGCCTGGGCCACATAGCTGCCGTTGGCCAGGATCTCGTCCCACACCCGGCGGGTGAGTTTGTCACCCCGGTACGCCGCTTTGCCGCCGTAGCCGGAGCCAGGCTTGAAGAACAGTTGCCGGCGCCGCGTCCACAAGGCCTCGGCCTGGTCCGCGGTCACCGTTTCGGTGAGGGGCACCACCTGTTGCAACAAGGCGCGGTCGGCTTCGTTCGCGCCCCACTGGGCCAGGCGGTCGGGGTCGCTCAAGGCGATGAGGTTGCGTTTGTGCGCCAGCAGTGCGTGGGCACGCGGGTGCGGTGTCAGCACCACCGCACCGGCCTCGTAGGCCTGGCGCAGCGCCGCGTGGCCAGGCTCGCTGAGATCGAAATCGGTGAGCCGGTTGTAGACCAGGTCCACCGGGTGGTCGGCTGGCAGCGCCGGGTGCCAGAGTGCACCATCGCGCCAGACCAGCTCGCCCGGGTCGGCCACCTCGGCCAGCAGGCCTTGTGCGCGGAACCAGGCACGCGCCATGGCGAATTCGGGCGCCAGGTACTGGGCTTGCGGGGCGTCGTCCACGATGAGCACCGTGCGCCAGGTCGCGTCGCCTCGCTGCAAGCGCCATTCGGCGCGGAACATGCCGGAAAAGCTGGCGTCCAGATCGGGCGCCTGTGGGCCGAGTTTCAGCGCTTCGTCCATGGCCGCACAGCAGCTTCGGTGGGCACGGGCCAGGGCGGCATTGAGAAAGGCGCCGCCCGCGTTGGTGTTGATCTCGATGAGGCGGGGGCCGTGCTCGCCGAGGTGGAAGTCGTATCCCATGAACACGCCCAAGGGGCCCAGGTTGTGCTGCGCGATGGCTGGTGCGTGTGCCAGCGCCTCGGCCTGGTAGCCAGGCAAGGCCGCCACCCGTTCGATGGCGGCCACGGCACGTGCCAACGTGTCGCAGGTGCCGGCGTCGATGAAAACCGTGGTGTTGGCAAACAGGTGGGGGTGGCTGTCCTGCAGGCCCGCCCCCAGGCCCGACAGGCCCGGGTTGCGTTCAAGCTCCCGACGCAACCGCATCGCGTCCAGTGTTTTGCAGGCGCAGCCCAGGTTGAGGGAGTCGGACAGATTCATGCGTCGGAACTATAACGAAGCGCATCGCGTCATTCGGCGTGTCACCGAATGGTGCTTCAATGCGGGCCATGTCTGAAACCGAACTCAAGCTGTTGCTGCCCGGCGCCGACGCTGCGCGCATCGCCGAGCTGCTCGCGCGCCATCCCGCCTTGCGCCTCCGGCCCCGGCAGGTGCAGCAACTGCACAACGTGTACTACGACACGCCCGACCAGGCCTTGCGGCGGCAGAAGGTGGCCTTGCGGGTGCGCCGCCAGACCACCGGCGAGCCGCCCAGCGAGTTGTGGATTCTCACCCTCAAGACCGCCGGCACCTCCGTGGGCGGCCTGAGCCAGCGCGGCGAGTGGGAGGCCACGTTGCGCAGCGCCACACCGCGTCTGTCGGCGCTGCAAGGCACGCCTTGGTCCACGCTGGACCCCGACGGCACGCTGTGGCCGCAGCTGGCCCCTGCTTTTGTGACATCGTGCACCCGCACGCTGTGGTGGCTGCGCTCGCGCGGTGGCAGTGTGATCGAGGTGGCCTTGGACGTGGGCGAGATCGTGGCCGGCGGACGGAGCGCGCCCATTTGTGAGCTGGAGCTGGAACTCCAATCCGGCCCGCCCGAGGCCTTGCACGCGCTGGCCCACCGGCTCGCCGCAGCGGTGGCGGTGTTGCCCGGTCAGGCCAGCAAGGCCGAGCGTGGCTACGCGTTGGCCCGCGATGAGGCCGCGTTGCCCACCCGCGCGCGTACGGCGGCGTTGTCGGGACAGATGCGCTTGCCGGCGGTCCTGACGGGCGTGCTTGCTGAGATGTGGGACCAGACCCTGCGCAACGCCGCCTTGTTGACGCACAGCGATGAACCCGAGCCGTTGCACCAGGCGCGGGTGGGTTGGCGGCGGCTGCGCAGCACCACACGCTTGCTCAGGCCGCTGTTGGGCGCGGCGCCTGCCACGCCAGCGTTGCGCGCCTTCTGGCAGGCCACCGGCCCGGTGCGCGAGCTTGATGTGATGCTCACCGACACCTTGCCCGCTGTGGCCCAGGCCTACGTGGATGGCGACCCACAACGCCAGGCCGAATGGGACACCGTGCTGAAGGCGGTGCGTGCGGCCCGCGCACAGGCGGCCGCCACGATGCGTTTGCGTTTGGCCGATCCGGCCACCGGCCAGGGCTGGTTGGTGTGGGGCGAATGGCTGGCCGCTGTGGCCCAGTTGCACGCACATGCTGAGGGCCAGGTCACCAAGGCCACCGATGCCAACCACTGGCCCGCGTGGGTGGCCCAGCGCCTGCGCCGGCAACACAAGCGCCTGACGCAGTTGGGCAAGACGGCCCACAGCGATGCCGAACGACACGCCCTGCGCCTGCGCGCCAAGCGCTTGCGTTACGGCGCCGAGGCGTTTGCCAGCCTTTTGCCCAAGCGGCGAGCGCTTCGCTGGCAGCAGGACGCCGGTAGGGCCCAGCTGGACGAAGGCCGCCTGCGCGATCTGCGCCAGTGTGTGCTGTGGCTGAGTCAGCTTGCGGTGCCGGCGGGGCCGCAGGCCTTCATGCGCGGCGTGTGCGCGGGGCTGCTGTCACGCTGATGTCATGCAATTGCCATGGGTGGGTCATGGCGGCTTTGAAGAATGTGTGAAGACCAAAGACAACACACATCGACCAGGAGCCTGCGATGAAAGAGCTGCCCACCCCCACCATGGATTTTTCACCCCTGCAACTGCCACGGGGGTCACTTCATCCGTTTCAAGCGCTGGTCCCCGGGGCTCAGCCCGTCCGTGCCGCCGCAGGGATTGAGGTCTCGTGGGCGCGCCATTTGGATGAAGTTCGTGCAGCGCAGCGCCTGAGGCACAGCGTTTTTGCCGACGAGATGGGCGCCCGCCTGCCCAAGACCGTGCCTGGCCACGATGTGGACCTGTTTGACGACTACTGCGAACACCTGTTGGTGCGCGAAACCACCCACGGTCAGGTCGTGGGCACCTACCGCGTGCTCACCCCGGCCCAGGCCCAGCGCGTGGGCAGCACCTACAGCGACACCGAGTTCGATCTCACCCGCCTGCGCGCGCTGCGCGAGCGCATGGTGGAGCTGGGCCGCAGTTGTGTGCACAAGGACCACCGCCATGGCGGCGTCATCATGGCCTTGTGGGGCGCGCTGGCCGAGTTCATGGTGCGCAACCAGCTTGACACCATGATCGGCTGCGCCAGCATCCCCATGCAGCACGAGGGCCCCCACGGCATGGTGGGCGGCGGCCACGCGGCGGCCAGCATCTGGCGCCAGTTGCGCAGCACCCACCTGGCGTCCATCGAATACCACGTGCGCCCGCGCCTGCCGCTGCCGGTGGAACAGCTCGATGACACACTGGATGTGGAGCCGCCGGCCCTGATCAAGGGCTACCTGCGCCTGGGCGCCAAGGTGCTGGGTGCCCCGGCGTGGGACCCCGACTTCAACGCCGCCGACCTGCCCATGATGATGCGTATCCAGGATTTGCCGGCCCGCTACCGCAAGCACTTTCTGGGCGTCTGATGCGTGTCGGCCCACACGCCTTCGAGGCCATGGCGCGCACCTGGGCAGATACCGGCCGTGGGGGCGCCAAAGCGGCTTCGCCCCGCAGCCCCGGAGTGGCCCAGGGGGAAGATGCGGCAGAGGGCGAGGAACCGACCCAGCCACTCCTGCGCGCGGTGTTCATTTCCGACCTGCACCTGGGCACGCCGGGCTGCCAGGCCGGGCCGTTGCTGGAGTTCCTGAAGCACCACCCGAGCGAAACCCTGTATCTGGTTGGCGACATCATTGACGGCTGGCAGTTGCGTCGCCGCTGGTACTGGCCCCAGAGCCACAACGACGTGGTGCAAAAGCTGCTCAAACGCGCCCGCAAGGGTTGTCGCGTGGTGTTTGTGCCGGGCAACCACGACGAATTTGCCCGCCACTTCACCGGCCACCACTTTGGCGGCGTGGAAGTGGTGCAGGAGGCGGTGCACACCACCGCCGATGGCAAGCGCTTGTGGGTGGTGCACGGCGACCATTTCGACGGCGTCATCCAGTGCGCCAAATGGCTGGCCTACCTGGGCGACAACCTGTACGAACTCACCTTGCGCCTGAACCGCCACCTCAATTCGCTGCGGGCGCGGCTGGGTTTGCCCTATTGGTCGCTGTCGCAATACCTCAAGCACAAGGTCAAACAGGCGCTCAACTACGTCACACAGTTTGAAAAGGCGGTGGCAGCCGAGGCCCGTCGCCGGGGCCTGGACGGCGTGGTGTGTGGCCACATCCACCGGCCCGAAATGCGCCACATCGACGGCACGCTGTACTGCAACGACGGCGACTGGGTGGAAAGCCTGAGCGCGCTGGTGGAGCATGCGGATGGCCGGCTGGAGCTGCGGTACTGGGCGCCCCAAGGGCTGGCGCCCCGTGTGGCACAGGCCCACGCCGCCGCCACATGACAGTGGGGTATCGGCTGTGTGACGGTTTGTCGTGGCGATGTCACATAAACGTCATGTGACCGTTAAATAATGAAAGCAACACCCGTTGCTCCGGTTCACGCCAGCCCATGACCACCTCCGCCCCGACGTCACACCACAAGATCCCGTTCCTGGACCGCGACCACAGCATTCTGGCGTTCAATCTGCGGGTGCTGGACTGGGCGCGGCGTTCGGAGGTCCCTCTGCTTGAGCGGCTGCGCTACCTGTGCATCGTCTCGTCCAACCTGGATGAGTTTTTCGAAGTGCGGGCCGCCCCCCACCTGAGCGCCTACCAGATCAACGAACAGCGTGGCCCGGCCACCGCCTCGACCTACCTGGCCATCACCGAGCGGGTGAAACAGCTGGTGGCCGAGCAGTACGCCATCTACAACAACGAGGTGCTGCCGCTACTGGAAAAACGCGGCATCAAACTCGTGTCGTACAGCGAACGCAACCCGCGCCAGCGCCGTTGGGTGCGCGATCTGTTTGTGCGCGAGGTCCAGCCCTTGCTGGTGCCGGTGGGGCTGGACCCATCACACCCATTTCCGCAGGTGGCCAACAAGTCGCTCAACTTCATCGTGCGGCTGTCGGGGCGCGATGCGTTTGGCCGCGAGAACGAGATCGCCATCGTCAAGGTGCCGCGTGTGCTGGCGCGGTTCTTTCGGATGCCCAGCGTCAAGGGCTCCAAACAAAGCCACTTTGTTTCGATCTCCAGCGTGGTGCGTGCCCACCTGTCTGATCTGTTTCCGGGCCGTCAAGTCACGGAATTTGCGCAGTTCCGCGTCACCCGCCACTCTGACCTGGCGGTGGACGAGGAAGAGGTGAAAAACCTGCGCACCGCCTTGCGCAAAGGCCTGCAGCAACGCCACTACGGCCAGGCACTGCGCCTGGAGGTGTCGGCAGGTTGCTCAGAGTTTTTGTCGGACTTTTTGTTGCAGCAGTTCGAGCTGCCGCCGCAGGCGCTGTACCGCGTGCATGGCCCCATCAACCTGGTGCGCATGACGCAGCTCATCGACCTGGTGGACGCACCCGCCTTGCGCTTCGAGCGCTACAACCCCGGCTGGCCGGTGCAACTGGTGCCTGGCCAGTCGTTTTTTGACCGATTGCAGCAGGGCGATGTCCTGATTCATCAGCCCTTTGAGAGTTTTGATGCCGTGCTGGCCATGCTGCGTGAGGCGGTGCACGACCCCGATGTGCTGGCCATCAAGCAGACCATTTACCGCACCGGCTCCAACTCCGAGCTGATGGAGCTGCTGCGCGAAGCCGTGCGCCGGGGCAAGGAAGTGACCGCCGTGGTGGAACTCAAGGCCCGCTTCGACGAAGAGGCCAACATCAACTACGCCGAGCGTTTGGAATCGGTGGGCGCGCAGGTGGTGTATGGGGTGGTGGGCCTCAAGACCCACGCGAAGATGATGTTGATCACAAGGCGCGAGGCGGGCGGGCTCAAGCGCTACGCCCACCTGTCCACCGGCAACTACAACCCGGGCACCGCCCGCCTCTACACCGACCTGAGCTACCTCACCGCCGACGAGGCACTGACCCACGATCTGGACCAAGTGTTTTTACACCTCGCCAGCCAGAACCGACTGCCCAAACTGAACAAGGTGCTGATCGCGCCATTTCATTTGCACAAGGCCATGATCGATGCCATCGAATCGGCGGCCCAGCAGGCCGCCAAAGGGGTCCCGGCCCGCATCATCGTCAAGATGAACGCGTTGACCGACGAGCCGCTGGCGCGCGCCTTGACCCACGCTTCGCAGCAGGGCGTGGAGATCGATCTGATTGTGCGCGGCGCTTGCATCCTGCCGGCCCAGCTGCCCGGTGTGAGCGACAGGGTGCGGGTGCGTTCGGTCATTGGGCGTTTTCTGGAGCATTCGCGGGTGTTCTATTTCCGCGTCGGTGACCACGAGGCCCTTTGGCTGTCGAGCGCCGACTGGATGAACCGCAACATGCTGCGCCGGGTGGAGCTGGCCTGGCCGGTGTCCGATCCGGCATTGCGCCAGCGCATCATGGACGAGTGCCTCAGCGCCTACCTGCACGACACCCGCGATGCCTGGTTGCTGCAGCCTGACGGCCAGTATGTGCGCGCGCAGGCGGGCACCACGGCCAAGGGCAGGGCGGCGGCACACCATTCGGCCCAGGTGTCGCTGATGCAACGCTACGGCAGCAAGGGCTGACCGCGGACGGAGATCGATATGGACCTGATTCTGTGGCGGCACGCCGAAGCCGAAGACGAGCTGGAGCTGGGTGGCGATCTGGCGCGCCGCCTCACACCCAAGGGCGAAAAGCAGGCCAGCCGCATGGCCAACTGGCTGGACCGGCAGTTGCCTGATGGCGCACGCATTTACGCCAGCCCGGCGGTGCGCACCGAACAAACTGTGGTGGCACTGGGCCGCAAGTACCGCCTGCGCGATGAACTGGCGCCGGATGGCACGCCCGAGCAACTGCTGCAGCTGGTGCAGTGGCCCGACGCCAAGGGGGCCACCCTGGTGGTGGGCCACCAGCCCGCGCTGGGCCGGGTGATTGCACAGTTGTTGGGCCTTCAGGCACCCGAATGTGCGGTGCGCAAGGGCGCGGTGTGGTGGCTGCGCCAACGCGAGCGCGAGGGCGTCAAGCAGACCGTGGTGGTGACGGTTCAGACGCCCGAATTGCAGTAAGCCAGCGCCGGCTTATTTGCCCTTTTTGGCCGCCGGCCGTCCGGTTTTCAGGGTGGGCACGTCGGCCAATGCCTTGGCAAAAGCGGCGTCTGGCATGAAGGCCAGCGTCATCAGGCCAGCACGCAACAGCTCGCTTTTTTTGATGCTCACGCCTTGCTTCAAGGCGCGCTCCTTGAGCGAGGCGATGGCTTCGTATTCGTTTTTGGGGATGGTGAAGCTGTCGCGCACCAGCTTGGGCTTTTTGGCCTTGACCGGTGCCTCAACGGCCACATGCACCTGGGCGGCTTTGACCACAGACTTGGGTGCGGGCACGGCTTTGGCCAGGGCTTTGCGGGCGGCAGGCGGTGTGGCCACTTTTTTGGCAGCGGTAGGGATGGCGGCCTTTTTGGCTGGCGCTGGAGGCGTGGTGGTCATGGGCAGATGGTTCTGGAACAAATGAAAGCGATGAAAGCGGTAAACAGTGTAAACCGTATATACGGTTTATGTGTGCCGGTCACTTCAATTCCAGCGAGAACTTCCAACGGGTTTTTTGCCATGCGGCTTCTTCCTCCTGCAGCAGCCAGGCCGATTGCGGGAAACGTTTGGCCCAGTCGCTGCTGGCGGTCAGGCGGAAATGGCCGCCTTTGTAGCCCAGTTTGAGTGTGCTGGTGTCGGGTGTTTTGCGCGCGTGGCACAACAGCACCGCCAGGCGCAGGCACAGCAGCTGTTTGGCAAACAACTCGTCTTCCAGGGCCTGCTCCATCTTGCGCAGCTTGCCGCGCTGGCCCAGCACCAGCTGGCTCATGCGGTGCAGCTCGGGCAGGGAGAAGCCAGGCGCATCCACGTGGTCGAGGATGTAGGCGCCGTGGTGGTGGGCGTCGCTGTGCGAGATGTGGGTGCCGATTTCATGCAGGCGGGCGGCCCAGGCCAGTTTGGCCGAAAACCGGCCGGCCAGCGGGTCGGGCGAAGCGATTTGCTCAAACAAAGCCATGCTGAGCGCGCACACCCGTTCGGCCTGGTCCACGTCCACCGAGAAGCGGCTGGCCAGCCAGCCCACCGTGCGTTCGCGCACGTCGGTGTCATCGGCCTCGCGGGCAATCAGGTCGTAGAGGGCGCCTTGGCGCAGTGCGCCTTGGGCGGGCAGCAGCTGTTCCAGTTCGAACAGGTCGAAGATGGCGCGCAGCACGCTGACGCCGCCGCCGATGACGGCCTTGCGGTCATCGCGCAGGCCCTCGAGCTTGAGCTGGTCGGCATGGCCGGCGCGCAGCAGGCGGGTTTGTAGCCAATCCAGCCCGGCACGCCCCACCACACCGGCTGGCCAGCCGTTGTTGGCCAGCAGCTCGGCCACGGCCCCCACGGTGCCCGAGGAGCCGTAGGCCACGCTCCACAAGTCCTTGGCAAAGGTGTGGACCGCCTCATCGAGCACGGCTTTGGCCGCCACCTCTGCGGTGCGAAAGCCTTCGGCCGTGAATTCACCACCGGGAAAATACCGCAGCGACCACGAGCCGCTGCCCAGCCGGAACGACTCCATGCGCAGGGCATTGAAGCCCTGGCCGAGGATCATCTCGGTGGAGCGCCCGCCGATGTCGATGACCAGGCGGTGTTCGTCGGACTGCGGCAGCAGGCGCGACACGCCCTGGTAAATCAGCCGGGCTTCTTCGTGGCCCGACACGACCTCGATGCGGAAACCCAACAGTTCCTGGGCGCGCCCCAGAAATTCGTCGCGGTTGCGGGCTTCGCGCAGGGTTTGGGTGGCCACGGCGCGCACCTGGTGTTTGCCAAAACCCTGCAGGCGCTCGCCAAAACGGGCCAGGCAGTCCCAGCCGCGTTGCATGGCAGCCGGGGTGAGGGCACGGGTTTCGTCCAGTCCACTGCCCTGGCGTATGGCTTCCTTGAGGTATTCGACGCGTTCGATGTGGCCCGAGTGAAAGCGGCCAATTTCAAGTCGAAAGCTGTTCGAGCCCAGGTCGACAGCGGCCAATAAGGTTCCGTTTTGCATGCTGTGGCGAAGCGCAGCGCTCCGCGTTCCCTGAAAAGAAGGGCATTGTGACGCATGGCCGTGGCGTCGGGCTGACGGCTGTGGCTGTCAAACAGCTGTTTTCTGGTGGCCACGAACTTGTCACAATGTCGTCACAATGCGTCCCTAGAGTCTCGGTTGTCGTCTGTTTTTCATCCGCAACCCTGAGGATTCTCATGAACACGAAACGCACCCTGCTCAAGTCCGCCGCTGCTGCCGCTCTGGCCACCCTGGCCATGGGTTCCGCCATCGCGGCCGACATCACCGGCGCTGGCGCCACCTTCCCCTTCCCGATTTACGCCAAGTGGGCTGAGGCCTACAAAGCCGCCACCGGCACCGGCCTGAACTACCAGTCCATCGGCTCGTCGGGTGGCATCCGCCAGATCCGCGCCAAGACGGTGGCTTTTGGTGCATCTGACGCCCCCGTCAAGGGTGAAGACCTGGACAAGGACGGCATGGTGCAGTTCCCCGCCATCATCGGCGGTACCGTGCCGGTGTTCAACCTGGAAGGTTTTGGCAAGGGAGAGCTGAACGTGACCGGCCCCGTGCTGGCCGAAATGTTCATGGGCAAGATCAGCAAGTGGAACGACCCCAAGCTGGCCGCACTCAACCCGGGCAAGAAACTGCCCGACACCACCATCACCGTGGTGCACCGCGCTGACGGTTCGGGCACCACCTTCAACTGGACCGACTACCTCAGCAGCGTCAGCAAGGACTGGGCTGATTCCGTGGGCAAGGGCGCTGCCGTCAAGTGGCCGGCCCCGACCTCGGTGGGTGGCAAGGGCAACGAAGGTGTGGCCGCCAACGTGTCGCGCGTCAAGGGTTCGCTGGGCTACGTGGAATACGCCTACGCCAAAAAGAACAACATCCCGGTGATGGCGCTGCAGAACAAAAACGGCAAGTTCGTCATGCCCGATGACGCCACCTTTGCAGCCGCTGCCGCTGGTGCCGATTGGTCCAAGGCGCCTGGCATGGGCATCTCGCTGGTGAACCAGCCGGGCGATGCCGCTTACCCGGTGGTGACCGCGTCTTTCATCCTCATGTACAAGGAGCCGACCAACAAAGCCGAAAGCGCTGAAGTGCTCAAGTTCTTTGACTGGGCCTTCAAGAACGGCAAGCAGCACGCCATCGACCTCGACTACGTGCCGCTGCCCGACAAGCTGACCAACGAGATCCGCACCAAGGTGTGGTCTCAGATCAACAACAAGTAAGTCTCCGTCCGTAACGGCGCCCGTTGGCCTGAATCAGTGGCCGGCGGGCGTTGGTGTTGTGAGTCTCTGAACGGAGCTGGAATGAGCCTGGAAACCACCATGAGCGCACCCCCGGTGCTGGCCGACAACGGCAGCGAACGCATGCAGCAGATTGCCCGGCGGCAACGCTTGCAGGACTTCTTTTTTCACCGCATCACGCAGCTGTTCTCGCTGGTGGTGCTGCTGGCGTTGCTGGGCATCATCGTCTCGCTGCTGATCAACGCCTGGCCCACTTTCCACAAGTTCGGTGCGCGCTTCATCTGGTACGTCGAATGGGACATCGTCAACGAGGAGTTTGGTGCGGCCATCGCCATCGTGGGCACGCTGGTGAGCGCTGGCATCGCTTTGCTGATCGCGGTGCCGCTGGCGTTTGGCATCGCGCTGTTCCTGACCGAAACCTGCCCCACCTGGCTGCGCCGCCCGCTGGGCACCGCCATCGAGCTGCTGGCGGCGGTGCCGTCCATCATCTACGGCATGTTCGGCCTGTTTGTGTTTGCGCCGCTGTTTGCCGATTACATCCAGATGCCGGCCCAGGAACTGCTGGGGGGCATGCCCTTGGTGGGCTGGCTGGTGGGCGGTGCGCCCACGGGCCTGGGCATCATGGCTGCCGGCATCATCCTCGCCTTCATGGTGTTGCCCTTCATTGCGGCCGTGATGCGCGACGTGTTTGAAATCGTGCCTCCCATCCTGCGCGAATCCGCCTATGGCCTGGGCTGCACCACCTGGGAGGTGGTGCGCCGCATCGTCCTGCCCTACACCCAAAAGGGCGTCATCGGCGGCATCATGCTGGGCCTGGGCCGCGCTTTAGGTGAAACCATGGCCGTGACCTTTGTCATTGGCAACGCCAACCGGCTGCCCACCTCGCTGTTTTCACCCGGCACCTCCATCGCGTCCACCCTGGCGAACGAATTTGCCGAGGCGGCCGATTTCCACCTCTCCACCCTGTTCGCGCTGGGCTTTCTGCTGTTTGTCATCACCTTTGTGGTGCTCAGCTTGGCCAAGATCATGATTTCGCGCGCCGAAAAGGCCAAAGGTCTCTGACATGGACTTCAATCCAGCCCTCTACAACAAGCGTCGCCGCGCCAACGCGGTGGGTCTGACCCTGTCCATGGGCGCCATGGGCCTGGGCCTGATCGTGCTGCTGTGGATTCTTTTCATCCTCTTCAGCAACGGCTTTGCCGCGCTCGACTGGGCGATGTTCACCCAGGACACACCGGCACCCGGCACCGAAGGCGGCGGTTTGCGCAACGCCATCGTGGGCAGCCTCATGATGCTGGGCCTGACCGTGCTGGTGTCCACCCCCATCGGCATCCTGGCCGGTGTCTACCTGGCCGAATACGGCGACACCAGCAAAACCGCTGAGTTGACCCGCTTCGTGACCGACATCATGCTGTCGGCGCCCTCCATCGTGCTTGGGCTGTTCGTGTATGCGATTGCGGTGGCCACGGTGGGCAACTTCTCGGGTTACGCCGGCAGCCTCGCGCTGTCGCTGATCGCCATTCCGGTGGTCGTGCGCACCACCGAAAACATGTTGCGCCTGGTGCCCGGCAGCCTGCGCGAAGCGGCGTTTGCCCTGGGTGCGCCGCGCTGGAAGGTGGCGACCCTCGTGACCTTGCGCGCGGCCAAGAGCGGGGTCATCACCGGCCTGCTGCTGGCCGTGGCCCGCATCAGCGGCGAAACCGCGCCGTTGCTGTTCACCGCGCTGAACAACCAATTCTTCAGCACCGACATGGGCAAACCCATGGCCAACCTGCCGGTGGTGATCTTCCAGTTCGCGATGAGCCCCTACGACAACTGGATCCGCCTGGCCTGGGGTGGCGCGCTGCTGATCACCCTGGCCGTGCTTTTGCTCAACATCCTGGCGCGGGTCTTCTTCCGCGACCGCGCTCCCCGCTGAGCGCCCAACCCACAACGCTCAAGGCCCACTCATGACCGCCACCACTGTTGAAACCCGCAACGCACTGGAAGTGCGCAACCTGAACTTTTTCTACGGCAAGTTCCAGGGGCTGCGCAATGTCAGCATGGACATCGCCGAGCGCAAGGTCACGGCCTTCATTGGCCCGTCCGGCTGCGGCAAGTCCACCTTGCTGCGCACGCTCAACCGCATGTACAGCCTCTACCCCGGCCAGCGTGCCGAGGGCGAGATCAACTTCTACGGCCAAAACATCCTCGACGCCAAGCAGGACTTGAACCTGCTGCGGGCCCGCATTGGCATGGTGTTCCAGAAGCCCACGCCTTTCCCCATGTCCATCTACGACAACATCGCCTTCGGCGTGCGCCTGTACGAAAACCTCAGCCGCAGCGAAATGGACGAGCGTGTGGAATGGGCGCTGACCAAGGCCGCGCTCTGGAACGAGGTCAAGGACAAGCTCAACCAAAGCGGCCTGTCGCTCTCTGGTGGCCAGCAGCAGCGCCTGTGCATCGCGCGCAGCGTGGCGGTCAAACCCTCGGTGTTGCTGCTCGACGAGCCGACCTCGGCGCTGGACCCTATTTCCACTGGCAAGGTGGAAGAGCTGGTGCACGAACTCAAGGCCGACTACACCATCGCCATCGTGACCCACAACATGCAGCAGGCCGCCCGCTGCAGCGATTTCACCGCCTACATGTACCTGGGCGAGCTGATCGAGTTCGGTGACACCGAGCAGATCTTCTTCAAGCCCAAGCGCACCGAAACCGAAGACTACATCACCGGCCGCTTCGGCTGAACCCCGCCACACGAGGAGCCTGCAGCATGTCCGACAAACACCTTTCCAGCCAGTTCGACGCCGACCTCAACACCGTCTCCACCCGCGTGCTGGAGATGGGGGGGCTGGTCGAGTCGCAGCTGCACCAGGCGCTCTACGCGCTGGTGCACCTGAGCCTGGAGACCGCCAACCAGGTGATCGAGAACGAAGCCCGCGTGAACCAGATGGAGCGCGAGATCGACCACGACATCACCTCCACCATCGCGCGGCGCCAGCCCACGGCGCGCGACCTGCGTTTCCTCATGGCCATCTCGCGCACCACCTCCAACCTGGAGCGTGCTGGTGACGAGGTGACCAAGGTCGCCCGCATGGTCAAGTCCATCATCGAGAACGGCTCCCCGCGCTCCTTGCCCATCGCCGAACTGCGCCTGGCGGCCGACCTGGCCGCCGCGCTCATGCGCAAGTCGCTGGATGCCTTTGCCCGCCTGGACACCGCCATGGCCATCGAAATCATCAAAGGCGACGACGCGGTGGATGTGGAGTACGACGGCTTTCTGCGCAAGCTCATCACCTACATGATGGAAGACCCGCGCAAGATCACCCCCAGCCTGGACCTGCTGTTTCTGGCCAAGGCGATTGAGCGTGTGGGCGACCACGCGAAAAACATCGCCGAGTCCATCATCTACATCGTCAAGGGCGAGGACGTGCGCCACACCTCCATGGAAACGCTGGAGAGGCTGGCCCAATGAGAAAGCTGCCCCGTGTGCTGGTGGTGGAGGACGAGCCGGCGATTGCCGAACTGATCGCCGTCAACCTGCGCCACAACGGCTTTGCACCCACCGTGGTGTTTGACGGCCAGGCCGCCCAGCGCGAGGTCGATGCCGTGTTGCCCGATGTCATCCTGCTCGACTGGATGTTGCCCGGCGAAAGTGGTGCCAGCCTGGCCCGCCAGTGGCGCCGCCACGAGCGGACCAAAACCGTGCCTATTCTCATGCTCACCGCACGCAGTGATGAGTCGGACAAGGTGCAGGGCCTGGACGCCGGGGCCGACGACTACATCACCAAGCCGTTTTCGACCCAGGAGCTGCTGGCGCGCATCCGCGCCGTGTTGCGTCGGCGCGCGCCGCAGATCGTCAACGACTCGGTGCAAGTGGGCCCGCTGGTGCTGGATGCCGCGACCTACCGCGTCAGCTACGACGGCCAGGAACTCAAGGTCGGCCCGACCGAGTTCAAGCTGCTGCACTACCTCATGAAACACGCCGAGCGCGTGCACACCCGCGCCAGCCTGCTCGACAAAATCTGGGGCGACCACGTTTACATCGAGGAGCGCACGGTGGATGTGCACATCAAGCGTCTGCGCGAATCGCTGGGTGAAGGTGGCGCGCTGATCGAGACCGTGCGCGGTGCCGGTTACCGCCTCAGTGTGCAGTCCGTGCGAGCCAAGGTGGCTGCGTCCGACAGCCCGCAGGCGGCGGCATCGCCCACATGACCAGGCTCGCATGATCCGTCGCACGCTGGAGTTGGTGGCGCTGGTGTCGGTGGGCGCCGGCTGGGGTGTCTACACGGGTTCGCTGATGCTGGCTGTCAGTGGTGCGGTGGCGGGCGCGCTGCTCTGGGTCGCTCTGGACAACCTGCGCGCGGGGCTGGTGCTGCGCTGGCTCAGCCGTGGCGAACCCAGCACACCACCCGCAGTGGGTGCCGTCTGGGCCGAGGTGGGGGAGCGGGCTCGCAAAGCCTTGCTCAAGCTCACGCGGCAGGCGGCCGACAGCGAAGCCAAGCTGGCGAAGTTTCTGGAGGCCATGCAGGCATCACCCAACGGGGTGGTGCTGCTGGATGCCGGCTGGCACATCGTCTGGTGCAATCTCACCGCCGCACAACATCTGGGCATCGATGGCAAACGCGATGTGCAGCAGATCATCAAGAATCTCGTGCGCGATCCCGGCTTCACCGCCTACCTGGGCGCAGGCGATTTTTCCGGCCCGGTCGAGATTCCCGGACGCGATTACCTGCAAGAGCCGCCGCAACGCATTTCCGTTCAGGTTCACCCTTATGCCGATGGCCGCATGTTGCTGCTGTCGCGCGACGTGACGGCGTTGCAGCAGGCCGAGACCATGCGACGCGACTTCGTGGCCAATGTGTCGCACGAAATCCGCACGCCGCTGACGGTGCTCAGCGGCTTTGTGGAGACCATGCAGCACCTGCCTCTGGATGAAGCCGACCGCGCGCGGTACCTGGGCTTGATGGCGCAGCAGGCCGAACGCATGCAGACGCTGGTGAACGACCTGCTCACGCTGTCACGCCTGGAGGGCAGCCCGGTGCCGGGCACGGGCGAGAGTTTTGATGCCGGCGAGCTGCTCGACACCGCCATGGACGAGGCGCGTGCCTTGTCACAGGTGTTGGCGCAGGGCTCGCATGTGCTGGTGCGGGTATTTGGGCCGGCCCCACGTTTGGTGGGCAGCCGCAACGAGTGGCACAGCGCCGTCTCGAACTTGCTCAGCAACGCCGTGCGCTACACGCCCGCGGGGGGGCAGGTGTCGGCCGGTT
The DNA here is from genome assembly GCF_042665215.1 of Hydrogenophaga atypica. Taxonomy (NCBI): domain Bacteria; kingdom Pseudomonadati; phylum Pseudomonadota; class Betaproteobacteria; order Burkholderiales; family Comamonadaceae; genus Hydrogenophaga; species Hydrogenophaga atypica. Next base: position 7,075 of record NZ_JBHTCA010000012.1, on the reverse strand, counting down.
GGCGCCTGTTGCCAGACGGTGGCGCCGAACTGGCGGTGGCAGACACCGGGCCGGGCATTGCGGCCGAACACCTGCCGCGCCTGACCGAGCGCTTTTACCGCGTGGACCGAAGCCGTTCGCGTGAAACGGGTGGCACGGGCCTGGGCCTGGCCATCGTCAAACACGTGGTGCAACGGCACGGCGCCCAATTGCGCATAGACAGCAGGCTGGGCAAGGGCTCGGTGTTCACGATTGCCGTGCCCGCTCAGCGGGTGCGCGTGAACGGCACGGCCGACTGAGTCTCAGGGCTCCGAGGACTCGTCGTTGCGCCGGTAGATCAGCAGGGTTTCCTTGCGGTCGTTCAAGCGGGGCACCGCTTGGTCAAAGTCCCAGTCGGCCAGGCTCACGTGCTGGCTCAGGCCGGTCAAGGCCTGCGGCGACACCACCAGCGCATTGCAGCCATTGGCCGAGGTACTGAGCCGCTGCAGGGCAAGGCCACCGTGGTGTTGCAACGCAACGATCTGGCCTTGCGTGAGGCCGTGCACCAACACACACCCTTTGTCTTCTTTCAGCGCTTGTGCCATGCGGTGGGCCATCGGGCCGTAGCTGCGGCCGTGATCGAGCAAGGGCAGCCACAGTGTCATGAGGAGCAGCCAGCACAGGGTGCTGCCGGCTGCGGGCAGCACCAGGCTTTTCCAGAGCGCCGCGCGGTGCCGGCCCACGCGCCAGGCCAGCAGCCACACCCAGGCGGCGGTGGCCAACAGCGCAGGGACCAGCAGGACGAATGAGAAGCTGGGTTCAAATCCGGGTGCCAGGCGGGCCACGTTGGCGGCGGGTTTGGCCGGGGTGCCCGTCATCATGGCCAGCCAGATGACCCAGATGACGGCCGCACAGCTGGTGAAAAACAGCAGGGCAAACCAGTCGATCAGCGCCGAAACACTGCGCTTGAGCGTGGGCAAAGCAAACGCCGCCAGGCAGGCCAGGCCGGGCAGGGCCGCCAGCAGCGCCCGTTCGTTGCCGTTCTGCAAGGTGCTCGACACCAGCGGGGCGATCACCGACCACAACGGCAGCGCCACGTGGGGGCTGCGCAGCTGCCGGCGCCAGCGCCACAAGGTCCACAGTGCCAGTGGCCAGGCGGGCCAGGTGAACCAGGCCAGCAGCCGTGCCAGGCTTTGCCAGTCCGCCAGGCTGTCGGGGGGGCCCCAGTAGCGCCCGAAGGGGTCAACGCCCACCACCGTGAGGCCTGTCCACGCCGCCGCCACGGTCGAGAAGGTCAGACCGATGACCAGACCTGTGGACGGAGGCGCGTTCTCCGCACGGTCCGCTTGGGTGGGTGACGCCTGGCGGGCCAGCAGCATCAGCAGGCCCAGGTGGCCCAGGCCCAGCGCGGCAGCCAGCATGGGCGTGCCGGAAAAGGCCATGCCCCAGGTGGCCAGTACCCACATCAGTGCGGCGTTGCGCCGCTGCCGGGCGTCACCTGCGACCAGGCGAGCGCTTGAATAGGCCAACCATGCGGCACACGCCAGGCCGGCGAGGGCCGGTGTGGTTTCATGCGACAGCTGGGCCAAACCCAGGCACGCGATCAGCGCGAGCAAAGCCGCGTCGGCCAGGGTGCGGGCGTAGTCGGTGGGGCTGGCTTCGCCGCCGAAGGCAAAGGACACCGGCTGCGCCTGTGGCTGGCGCGCCAGTTGGTAGGCCGCGTACCAGGTGCCCACCAGCGTCAAGGCCAGCAACGCGAGGAAAGGCAGGCGGCTCGCGGTTTCTGCCGACAAGAAGGGCAGGGCCTGGATGGACCACGCGCCCAACCAGTAGGGCAGCAGGGCCGGTGTTTCCAGCGCCCGGCCCAAAATCTGCGGCTCCCACCACGACATCTGACCCTGCGCCATGCCCGACATCACGCCAAAAGCAGCCACGTCGTCGTTTTTCCAGGGCGCTCTGCCGAAGAAGCCGGGCAGCAGATAGGCCAGGCAGAACAACAGCAGGGCCAAGCGTGGCAATCGGCGCACGGCGGCCTGGGCAACGATGGCGGGGGAGGGTTGGTTCACGGCGTCAATATACGATTGAGAGCGGGCACAAAAAAAGCCGGACGCATCCGGCTTTTTGGGTGTTCGGCCCGGTTGGGCAGAAATTACTTGGCAGCGGCGCCGCCACGGGCGAAGCGGTTGCGGAACTTCTCGACGCGGCCACCCATGGTGTCCACGCTCTTTTGCGTGCCGGTGTAGAAGGGGTGCGACTCGCTGGAGGTGTCCAGCTTGTACAGCGGAAGTTCGCGGCCGTCTTCCATCTTGATCATCTCTTTCGTGTTGGCGCAGGAGCGGGTCACGAACTTGAAGCCGTTGGACAGGTCCACGAAGCAGACGTCGCGGTAGTTGGGGTGAATGCCTTCTTTCATGGCGGTTCTTTCTGTTCAGGTGCGACAGCCGCGACGAAAACCGTTTCCGCCGTACTTGCCGCTAAGCAAAGCTTTGGATTATATGACGTTTTGGCCGCCGCGCCGGGCCGCCCCAAGCAAGGCCCAGCCCCTTGGGGGCAGCGACCCGCGCAGCGGCGGAGCGTGGGGCACTGATTTTTCAGCCGCCCCGGCGCATCATTTCGAAGAACTCGGAGTTGTTCTTGGTCTGCTTCATGCTCTTCAAGACCATTTCCATCGCCTCGATCTCGTCCATGTTGTACATGAACTGGCGCAGGATGCGGGTCTTCTGCAGGATTTCGGGCTGCAGCAGCAACTCTTCGCGACGCGTGCCGCTGCGGTTGAGCTGGATGGAGGGGAACACGCGTTTTTCGTACAGGCGGCGGTCCAGGTGGACTTCGGAGTTGCCGGTGCCCTTGAACTCTTCAAAAATCACTTCATCCATGCGGCTGCCGGTGTCCACCAGGGCGGTGGCGATGATGGTCAGCGAGCCGCCTTCTTCCACGTTGCGGGCGGCGCCGAAGAAGCGTTTGGGGCGCTGCAGGGCGTTGGCGTCCACGCCACCGGTCAGCACCTTGCCGGAAGAGGGCAGTACGTTGTTGTATGCACGGGCCAGGCGGGTGATGGAGTCCAGCAGGATGACCACGTCCTTCTTCAGTTCGACCAGGCGCTTGGCGCGTTCGATCACCATCTCGGCCACATGCACGTGGCGGGCGGCGGGTTCGTCGAAGGTGGAGGCGATCACGTCACCGCGCACGGTGCGCTGCATCTCGGTCACTTCCTCGGGGCGCTCGTCCACCAGCAGCACCATCAGCGTCACTTCCGGGTGGTTGGCAGCGATGGCGTGGGCCATGTGCTGCATCATCACCGTCTTGCCACTTTTGGGCGGTGCCACCAACAAAGCGCGCTGACCTTTGCCGATGGGGGCAATGATGTCGATCACACGACCGGTGATGTTCTCGTCGGTCTTGATGTCGCGCTCCAGCTTCATCTGTTCCTTGGGGAACAGCGGCGTGAGGTTTTCGAACATCACCTTGTGCTTGTTGTGCTCGGGCGAGAGGCCGTTGATGGCGTCCAGCTTGTTGAGCGCAAAGTAACGCTCGCCGTCCTTGGGCGTGCGCACTTCACCTTCGATCATGTCGCCGGTGTGCAGGTTGAAGCGGCGGATCTGGCTGGGCGAGATGTAGATGTCGTCGGTGGACGCCGTGAAGCTGGTGTCCATGTTGCGCAGGAAGCCAAAGCCGTCGGGCAGCACTTCGAGCACGCCATCGGCAAAAACCTGCTCACCAGCCTTGGCGCGCTTCTTGATGATGGCAAACATCAGCTCTTGCTTGCGCATGCGGCCGGTGTTCTCGATTTCGAGTGCTTCGGCTTGCTTGAGCACTTCAGACACGTGCAGTGCCTTGAGTTCGTTCAGGTGCATGGGGTGAACTCCGTGAAGGAGTGCAGAAAAAAATCGGGGGAGGGGTGTGAGGCAGCGGGGAGGTCCCGACTCACGACTCGGCGGCTGGCAGCAACGAAGCTGAGGTGTGCTGTCCGGCGATGGGTGAAATTATGACAGGAAAAAGGCGCCCGGCAGCGGCGGCCGGGCGGGGTGACGCAGAAGGGCGCTCAGGCCAGTTGCTGGTCGATGAAGGCGGTCAATTGCGCCTTGCTCAATGCGCCCACCTTGGTGGCGGCCGGTTGGCCGTCCTTGAAGAGGATCAGCGTGGGGATGCCGCGGATGCCAAACTGGGCCGGCACGGCGCGGTTGTCGTCCACGTTGACCTTGGCGATCTGCAGTTTGCCGTTGTAGCTGCCGGCCACCTCGTCGAGGATGGGGGCGATCATCTTGCAGGGGCCGCACCACTCGGCCCAGAAGTCCACCAGCACCGGGCCGCTGGCCTGGAGCACATCGGTCTGGAAGCTGTCGTCGGTCACGTGTTTGATCAGGTCGCTGGCCATGGTTTTGCCTCTGGGGAGCAGGTGTCTAGCAGTTAAAGTGGCGTCATTGTGACAGAAAGCGTATTTCCATGACGGCACCCCTGGCGGGGCCCTCCAACCGCCTTGTGGGCCACTGGGTCGAACAGGTGTCGGCCATGCGGCAGCACCTGCGGCGCTGCGATGCCCACGCCGGGCGCAGCCTGGTGCTGGTGCCCTACGCGCAACTGATGGCCCAGGTCCGCCAGGCATGGCGCGAGCATGTGGGTGCCCAGGGTGGTTTTGTGCCCCGTTTCGAGACCACCCGCAACTGGTCGCAGCAACTGGGGCCCCATGAGCCCAGCGAACTCGACCACAGCGCCGACGCGGCGCGCAACCGCGTGTTGGCCCAGCGCCTGCTGGAGCAGGCCGCCGGTGGGCGCCTGCCACCCGACTTGGCGCCGGCCCTGGTCGAGCAACTGCTGGATGCGGCCGCCCAGCTCGCGCCGTTGGCCAGCGCCGTGCAGCCTGCATCCCGCGCCGGTTGGGCCAGCCAGCAGCGGGACGGCCTCGCCGGTTTGTTACCCGGCGGCGTCGCGGCCTGGGAGGGCTTGGTGCAAGCGGTGGCCCTGGAATGGGTGGGCCACAGCAGCTTCGCCACCGACGTGGTGTGGCAACACGCTCTGCCAGGGCAGGGCCTGGACGCGCTGGTGCTGCTGCAGGGCATGTTGCCCGACCCCCTTGGGCAGGCCTTGGTGTCGGCCTGGGGCGAGCGGGGCCTGAGCCAGCCCCTGGCCATGGTCGCAGACCAGGCGGTCGACCACGTCGCGCTTCACAGCTGCGCCGACGCCCAGGACGAGGCCCAGCGTGCCGCCGCCTGTGTGCTGGCCGAGATCGCCGCGGGGCACACGCCGGTGGCGCTGGTGGCGCAGGACCGTGTGCTCACCCGCCGCATCAGCGCCTACCTGCAAGGCGCTGGCTTGCCTGTGCGCGACGAAACCGGCTGGCGCTTGTCCACCAGCCACGCGGCGGCCCGGCTGGTGGCGGTGCTGCGGGCCTGCTCACCCCGCGCCAGTACCGACGAGGTGCTGGACGCTTTCAAGCACATGCCCTGCTGGCGGGGCGCCCAGGTGGACCGCTTAGAACGCCGGTGGCGCCGCGACGAAATGGCCAGCTGGGCTGCGGTGTGTGCCAGCGAAGCGCAGCTGGCGGCTCTACCGGAAGGCATGGCAACTTGTTTCGAGGCCTTGCAGGCGCCACGTGGGCTGGCCGATTGGCTGCGCGACCTCGCGGCCCAAATGCGCCATTGGGGCCTGTGGGACGAGCTGGCCACCGACCGCGCTGGGCAGGCGGTGCTCAAAGCGCTCTGGCTGCCCGAAGACGGCGCGGCGGTGCACGCCGACTGGCTGCTGGCCGCCACCCGCAAGCTGAGTCTGTCGGCATTCACCAGTTGGGTGCGCGACGTGCTGGAGGCCGCCAACTTTGTGCCCTTGTCGCCGCCGGGTGCGCCCGTGGTGGTGTTGCCCACGGCGCAGATGTTGGCGCGCCCGTTTGGCGCGGTGGTGGCCGCCGGCTGCGACGACCTTCACCTGAGCGCCGCTCCGGAGCCACCCGGCCAATGGACGCCAGACCAGCGCAGCCTGCTGGGCCTGCCCGGGCGCGAGGCACTCGCCACCTCGGCCCGCGCCGCCTGGGACCAGCTGTTGTGCCAACCCCGCGTGCATGTGTTGTGGCGCGAACACGAAGGTGACGAACCCGTGTTGCCCAGCCCGTGGGTGGTGCAGGTGCAGCAGGCGCAACAAACGCTGGGCCACCAGAACGCGGCCGACCCACGTGTGCCCCGTGCGTTGACCGGCACGGTGTTGACGCCCCCACAGCCCAGCGCACCGAGTCTGTTGCCCGCCAGCCTCTCGGCCAGCGCCTACAGCGACTTGCGCGAGTGCCCCTACCGCTTTTTTGCCCTGCGCCAGTTGGGCTTGGGCGAACTGCCCGAGTTGGACGACGCGCCCGACAAACGCGACATGGGCAACTGGCTGCACCGCGTGCTCAAGGCCTTTCACGAACAACGGCCCGAGCCGCGTGAGGTGGACGGCGACCGCGCCGCCATCGACGCGCTGGCCACACAGGTGGCCACCGAGATGGGGTTGGACGCAGCCGCCTTTTTGCCCTTCCGAGCCGCCTGGCCCAGCATGCGCGACGGCTACCTGGGCTGGCTCCACGGCTACGAGGAACGACCGGGCCAGGCCGGTCCGCGTTTTGATGTGGCCGAGGTGGACCGCGAGGCCACCTTGGGGCGCTGGCGCATCCGCGGCCAGCTCGACCGCATCGACCGCCAGCCCAGCCCCGAAGGCGCGATGGCCGTGGTCATCGACTACAAGACCGAGACCCGCGCCAGCACCGAAGAGCGCATCAAGCACCCCATGGAAGACACGCAGCTCGCCTTCTACGCCGCGCTGCTGCCCGAAGAAACGCTGCGCGCCGCCTACCTGTCGCTGGGCGAAGGCGCGGCCGGCGCCGCGTGGCTGGAACAAACCGAAGTATTGGCCGCCCGCGACGCCTTGCGTGAAGGCCTGCCCCACGACATGGACCGCGTGGCCGCCGGCGCCCCCATGCCCGCACTGGGCGAGGGCCGCGCCTGCGACTTCTGCGCCGCCCGTGGCCTGTGCCGCAAAGACTTCTGGACATGAACCCAAGCCCCCACGCTCCACCGCTGCGCGGGTCGCTGCCCCCCAAGGGGGCTGACGCCGCCTTGGGGCGGCCCGGCGGCGAATCAGCCACGACGGCCAC
>NZ_JBHTCA010000011.1:0-113556 GCF_042665215.1 Hydrogenophaga atypica | reverse complement strand
CGTTGCAGCAGCGGCGTCAAAGCCGGTGGTGCGCACGGTGAGCACCTTGGTCGCGTCCAGGCTCTGCACCGTGGCAATGGCGTTGCCCGCGTAGATGGGGCGCTCAAAGGTATCGGCGCTGATCACCTTGGTGATGTCGCTGACCTGGGCCACGTCCAGCTTCGCGGCCACACGCGGGGCCACGTTCTTGCCACTGGCGGTGGCGGGGAACAGGAGGTGGCTGTAGCCTGAGGCGATGGCCAGGACTTGGGCAGCGACGTTCTCGGCCAGGCCATGGGCCAGGCCGGCGTCGTCGGCGTGGATGACTTTGCTCACACCGGCGATTTGGGCGGCTTGTGCGGCAGCGGCAGCGGCGTTGTGCCCGGCCACCAGCACGTGCACATCACCCCCACAGGCCAGGGCTGCGGTCACGGTGTTGAGGGTGGCGCCTTTGATGCTGGCGTTGTCGTGTTCGGCAATAACAAGTGCTGTCATGGTCAGATCACCTTGGCTTCGTTTTTCAGTTTGTCGACGAGGGCGGCGACATCAGCCACCTTGATGCCGGCCTTGCGCCCGGCGGGCTCGGCCACCTTGATCGTTTTGAGGCGCGGCTTCACATCCACACCCAGGCCTTCGGGCTTGACCACGTCGAGCTGCTTCTTCTTGGCCTTCATGATGTTGGGCAGCGTCACGTAGCGCGGCTCGTTCAGGCGCAAGTCGGTGGTGATGACGGCTGGGATGGACAGAGCCACGGTTTCCAGGCCACCGTCCACTTCGCGGGTGACGTTGACCTTGTCGCCAGCCACTTCAACCTTGGAGGCGAAGGTGCCTTGGGGCAGGTCGGCCAAAGCGGCCAGCATCTGGCCGGTCTGGTTGGCGTCGTCGTCGATGGCCTGTTTGCCCAGAATGACCAGGCCGGGTTGTTCCTTGTCCACCAGGGCTTTCAGGAGCTTGGCCACGGCCAGGGGCTGGAGTTCTTCGCTGGTTTCGACCAGGATGGCGCGGTCGGCGCCGATGGCCATGGCGGTGCGCAGGGTTTCCTGGCACTGGGTGACACCGCAGGAGACGGCGATCACTTCAGTCACCACACCTTTTTCTTTCAGGCGCACCGCTTCTTCGACGGCGATCTCGTCAAACGGGTTCATGCTCATCTTCACGTTGGCGATGTCCACACCCGTGCCGTCCGACTTCACCCGGACCTTCACGTTGTAGTCCACCACGCGTTTGACGGGGACCAAGACTTTCATACCTGCGGCTCCTGAAAGGTTGTAAAAAAAACGTGCCAACGAATTTACGTTTACGTCAACGTCAACTTCGTCTTCGATTGTAGAACGAGATCAGCAGAAAAAACGAACGACCGTGCTTTTTTATGGATTATACGGGTGGAGCGCCTTTGGCAACGTGCATGACACGTTGCGGAAACGGTATTTCAATGCCATGGCTCCGGAAAGACTTGAGGATGGCGCGGTTGATCTCCGACTTGAGGTTGTTCTGGCCATTTTCGGGGTCGGCCAACCAGTAGCCAACCGTGAACTCCAGCCCATCGGCGCCAAACGCGGTCATGGCCACCGAGGGGCCTGGGTCTTGGAGCACACGGGGCGACGCCCCTGCCGCCTCCAGCAGCAGGCGAGTCACCAGCTCCACGTCGCTGTCGTAGGCCACCGACACCACGGTGGACTGCCACACCTTGGGATCGGCCAGCGACAGATTCTCCACCCGGCTGGTGATGAGGGTTTCATTGGGCACGATGGCTTCACGCCCGGCCAGCGAGCGGATCACTGTGTAACGAGCATTGATGTCCGTGATGCGGCCCTCGAACGTGTCCACCCGCACAATGTCGCCAATGCGCATGCTGCGCTCGGCCAGGATCACAAATCCGCTGACGTAGTTGGCCGCCAGCCGCTGCAGACCCAAACCAATACCCACCCCGACCGCGCCACCCAGCACCGACAGAGCAGTCAGGTCGATGCCGACAGCAGACAGCGCCACCAACAGGCCGACAAACATCAACAGCGCACGCGTGGCGTTGCTGATGGCCTTGCGCAACGAAAGCTGGCCGCCCACCGCCGAACGCAGCAAACGCGCCTCGATGGCCGATGACACCCACAGGCTGAGAATCAGCACACCACCTGCGGTGATGGCACCTTCGATCACGTTGCGCAAACTGATCTGGCTGCTGCCCACCTTCCAGGAAATCTGGTCCATTTCGGCCAGCACCACGGGCAACAGGCCACTGACCCACAACACCATGGCCAGCCAGGCCACCCACGAAATGGTGCGCTCCACCGCGCGCACCCAGGCGGTTTCCTCAAAGGCCGCGCGCATCACCTTGACGCACACGCGGATGACCACCAAGGACACCAGCACCGGGATCACCACCTTGAACGCCGCCAGCGGCGCCCACTTGAGCAGCAGCGCGCGCGCGATGTAGCTCAGGCCCAGCAACAGCGTGGGGAACAACACGCCGTCGAACAGGCTGCGACCAAACAGAATGGAGCGAGGGTCGATGCCGCCACCGAGGGAGCGTCGCAGCAGCGCCACCAGGCCCAAGGCCAACAACACACACAGCGCCAGCGCGGCGAGTTCGACCAGCACGCCGGGCTGGGAAAAGCCCTGCAGCCAGGCAGAAAAGTCGTCGATGGGGCGGGCGGACGTGGTGCTGCTCATGCCTGGCCCTCCTGGCCGGGCGCGACGGGACGCCATGCGGGGGCCCGCTTCTCGATGAAGGCGGCAACGCCCTCTTGCGCCACACCGTGCACCATGTTGCACGCCATGGTCTGACCGGCAAGCTGGTAGGCGGCTTCTATGCCGGTCTCACGTTGCTGGTAGAACAGCGCCTTGCCCATGGCCACCGCCTCGCGGGGTTTGGACAGGATGGCGGCGACCAGGCGTTCGACCTCGGCATCCAGGCTGCCCAGCGGCACCACCCGGTTCACCAGCCCGCGCGTTTTCGCTTCCGCCGCGCCGATGAAGTCACCCGTCAGCAACATTTCCATGGCCTGTTTGGCGGGCATGTTGCGCACCAGCGGCACGCTGGGCGTGGCACAGAACAGGCCCACGTCGATGCCGTTCACACCGAAACTGGCCGTGTCGGCCGCGACCGCCAGGTCACACTGAGCCACCAGTTGGCAACCCGCCGCCGTGGCCAGGCCCTGCACCCGCGCAATCACAGGGACCGCAAGCTTCTGGATGGACAACATCACCCGGCTGCACTGGGCAAACAGGCGCTGGTAGTAGGCCAGTTCGGGCCGCGCACGCATTTCCTTGAGGTTGTGACCGGCGCAAAACGCTTTGCCGGCCGCCGCCAGCACCACGGCGCGGGCGTTGTCGTCGCGGGCCACGTCGTCCAGGGCTGCTTGCAGCGCCACCAGCATGGCCTCGCTGAGCACGTTGTAGGCCTGAGGGGTGTGGAGCGTCAGGGTGTGCACGCCGCGTGGGTCACGGGCGTGCAGCAAGGGTGTGTCTGAAACAGGGACTTGGTTCATCCCCGAATTGTGAACCAAGGCCCATGACCGTTGCATGGCACGGGCCGCTCTGCAGCCCGCGCGTGGTGGCTCATCAAGGCTGCGACGAGCCGTCGTCGCGCCAATAACGCGACAGCCAACGCGTCATCAATTTGCCCGCAGCTTCACGCCCACCCAAACCGAAGGACAGCGCCACCGCCACCGCAATCGCGCCCAGCGTCAGGCCGAACGCGAGGTTGACGATGTCGTCTGCAATACCCATGGCCCGCAAGCCCATGGCCACCACCAACGCCACGATGGCCACGCGCGCGATCCGCGCAAGCCCCTGCGAGTGGGGTCCGCTGGCCCGGTCGATGGCGTCATGGGCCAGGTTGGCGAGCCAGAAGCCGATGATCAGGATGACCGAGCCCAACAGGATATCGCCGCCAAACCGGATGAAGGTGGACACGATGTCGCCCACCTGCGTGAAACCCAGTTGCTGCGCCGCCTCGACCGTGGCAAACAACATGGCAAAAAACAGCGCAACGTGCCCCACGAAGGCGGAGGCAGTCGTCCGCTCGAAGGCGTGCTGCAAGCCAATCAGGCTGGGCAGGCGATCAAACCCCAGCGTGGTCAGAAGACCGGCCAGCAAGCGGGTGGCAAACGAGGCCACGAGCCAAGTCAGCACCAAAATGAGGCCGGCCGCAATGATGTGTGGAACAGCAGCCATCATCATGCCCAGCATGTCGGTGGCAGGTCGCGAGATGGCCTCGATTTTGAGTGCATCGAGTGCCGCGATCAGCGCCGGCACAAACACCGCCACGAACACGATCATGCCCGCCACCTGCGACAAGCGCACCGTGTCGCCCAAGCCGGCGCTTTGCGCCAGGCGGTCGCTGCCCGCCGTCTGCAGCAGCTTGGCGCTGAGCTTGCTCAACACGGTGGCAAGAATCCAACCCACCCCACCGATGACAACTGCGGCGACCGCATGAGGCACCATGTCCAGGGACTTGGTCACCATGGCGCGCAATGGGTCGAGCAAACCTTCCATTTGCAGCGCGCCAAGAATGGCCGGGACGAACAGCAGGATCACCAGCCAGAACAAGGCCTGCGCCAACCCATCGCTGATCGGCGCCATGTCCGCGTGTTCGGCCAGCGATTCGTCCAACGATGTTTTGGCCAGCACTTTGGTGACGGCCAACCGCACCACGCTGGCGAGCAGCCAGGCCACCAGCGCCAGCACCAGTCCGGCCATCAACCTGGGAGCGTATTCAAACACCTCGGTGAACAGCGCCCCCAGAGGTCCAGACACCAAGGTCAAATCGAGCGAATTGAGCACGGCGGCCAACACGAACAAGAGCACGGCCCAAAACAAGGTCAGCGCAACACCGCTCTCCAGATTCAACGCCTGCCCGGTGATGCGTTGAAACCCGCTGTTCAGCCCCAGCAGGCCCAGCCCACGGCGTGCACCGGCCCGCACCAGCACAGCGGCCACCCAGCCCAAAACCAGCACCGCCAGCGCACCCAACAACTGCGGCACCTGCCCGCCCAGCCCGGCCTGCACCGCATCCCACATGGTGTTCCAATGGATGTTCATTTGTTTCCTCCCCTGTTGTCACGGTAAAAAAAGTGGGCCACAGGAGGCCCGCCGCCAAAAAAATCAGACGTCGGCCAGCACCCTCAGGTGTGCCTCCACGCTGCGCGCCAGGGCGCTGAGGTTGTAGCCCCCTTCGAGGCAGCTCACGATGCGGCCCTGGGCGTGCCGTTTGGCCACCTGCACGATGCGCTCGGTGATCCAGGTGTAGTCGTTCTCCACCAGTCCCATCTGCCCCATGTCGTCCTCCCGGTGGGCGTCAAAGCCGGCGCTGATGAAAATCATCTGTGGCCGGAACGCCTCCAGCCGGGGCAGCCACATCATGTCGATCAGTTCGCGCACGTCCATGCCACGCGTGTAGGCCGGCACCGGCAAGTTGACCAGGTTGGGGGCGTTCGAGTGTTCGCACTCCGGGTAGAACGGGTGCTGGTAGAAGCTGCACATCAGGATGCGTTCATCGCCCGCTACGATGTCTTCGGTGCCGTTGCCGTGGTGCACGTCAAAATCGATGATGGCCACACGCTTGAGCCCATGCCGCGCCAGTGCGTATTTGGCGGCAATCGCCACGTTGTTGAAAAAACAAAAGCCCATGGCCTTGTCATGGGTCGCGTGATGGCCGGGCGGGCGCACCGCACAGAACGCGTTCTCCAGCTCGCCAGCCATCACCGCGTCGGTGGCGTCGATGGCCGCACCCGCCGCCATCAACGCGGCCTCCCACGTGTGGCGGTTGATGGAGGTGTCCGGGTCGATGTTGGCGTGGGAGGGACCACCGGCCTGCATGTCCTCGATGAGGCGATCACTCAGCCCACGCAAGGCGGCCACGTGCATGCGGTCGTGCGCCAGTTCAACATCCGACAGCGCCGCCGGGGTGGGCTCTCGGCGCTCCAGGGCGTGGTCCAAGCCCGTGATCAGCAGCCGGTCTTCGATGGCGTCCAGGCGTTGGGGGCATTCGGGATGGCCCTCGCCCATCTCATGACGCCTGAACAGGGTGTGGGTGAAATATCCGGTCGGCTTCATGGCAACAAATTTCCGCTATGGTGCCGGCATGGACGACACACGCCGACAAATTCACGATCTGCTGGATCAGCTTAACACGGTCATCTTGGGCAAACCTGACCAGGTGCACGATGGCGTGGCCTGCCTGCTGGCGGGAGGCCACCTGCTGATCGAAGACGTGCCTGGGGTGGGCAAGACCACCCTGGCCCATGCCCTGGCCCGCTGCTTCGGCCTGCAGTTCTCGCGCGTGCAGTTCACCGCCGACCTGATGCCCAGCGACCTCACCGGCGTATCGATCTACGAACGCGAAAAACAGGGCTTTGTCTTCCACCCCGGCCCGGTGTTCGCGCAAGTGCTGCTGGCCGACGAGATCAACCGCGCCAGCCCCAAAACCCAAAGCGCCCTGCTCGAAGCCATGGAGGAAAAGCAGGTGACGGTGGAAGGGGAAACCCGGCCCTTGCCTGAACCTTTTTTTGTGATCGCCACCCAAAACCCACACGACCAACTGGGCACCTATGCCCTGCCTGAGTCCCAGCTCGATCGGTTTCACATGCGCCTGTCGCTGGGTTACCCAGACCGAGCCGCAGAACGCGCGCTGTTGCGGGGCGAAGACCGGCGCGACATGCTGAGCACCCTGAAACCGTTGATGGATCTCGCTGGCCTGCGTGCGGCACAAAAGTCGGTGCTGGCGGTGCACACCGCCGATGCGGTGCTGAATTACCTGCAAGACCTGGTGGCCGCCACGCGCTCGGGGCGGTGGTTTGTGCAGGGCTTGAGCCCACGCGCCGCGCTGGCCGTGCTGAAAGCGGCCAAGGCCCAGGCCTGGCTGGACCAACGCGACTATGTGGCACCGGACGACATCACGGCCGTGTTGCCACAAACCATCGCCCACAGGCTGGTGGTGACCGGCGATGCCGGGCGGGGCCCGCAGGAGCAGGTGCGCGCCATGATCGCCGCAGTGGCATTGCCGTGACCAAGACCCCGGAGCGCCCCAGGCTGCGTGGCCGCCTCACGCGCTGGTTCATCAACCGGCTGCCACGCGCCGACCAACTGCGGTTGACCCACCGCAACGTCTACATTTTGCCCACGCGCGCCGGCCTGATGCTGGGGCTGACCCTCATGCTGCTGCTCGTGGGCAGCATCAACTACCAGCTCAACCTGGGCTACCTGCTCACCTTTTTGCTGCTGGGCTGCAGCGTGGTCGGCATGCATGTGTGCCACGGCAACCTGCGCGGCCTGCAGCTGCGGCTAGAGCCACCCGAGCCGTGTTTTGTCCGCCAGAATGCGGTCATCAACATCACCCTGGACAACCCGGGCCGCGCCCGCCATGGCATTGCGATGGGGGAGGCCGGCACCGACCACTGGAGTTGGACCGACGTGCCCGCCGAGGGCAGCGCCCGTGTGCAGGTAGGCTGGTCGCCGCCAAGTCGGGGGCGCCACCCGCTGCCGCGGCTCACGGCCCAGACCGGTTTTCCCCTGGGCACCTTCCGGGTTTGGACCTACTGGCGGCCGGCGGCAGAGCTGCTGGTCTACCCCGCGCCCGAGTCGCCCGCGCCGCCGCTGCCCCCCGGTGAACCTCGACCAGGTGGCGTGAACGCACGCCATGCGCACCGCAGCGGCGAATTCGACGGTGTGCGCAGCTACCGCCGGGGCGATCCGATGAAAGCCGTGGCCTGGAAAAAAGCCGCGCAGGTGTGGGCCGCTGGCCGCGATGAACTGGTCAGCCGCGACCAGTCCGCCCACTTGCAAACGCATGAGCTGTGGCTGGACCCCGCACAGTGTGGCGGCGCGGACATCGAACACCGGCTGTCCCGCGTTTGCGCCTGGGTGCTGGCAGCCGAGCGGCTCGGGTTGGACTACGGTTTGCGGCTGCCCAGCCAGGAGATCCCACCCGACCAGGGCCCGGCCCACCAACGGCGTTGCCTGGAGGCACTCGCGCTGTGCTGAAGCCCCTCAACACCCCATTGGCAGGCCTGCCACGCGAGGTGCGCGATACCCTGTTCCTGCTCACCGTGATCGGCTGGGTGGTACTCATGCAGGCCGCGCACATCCCACCGTGGTGCCTGGGCCTCACCGGCGCCCTGCTGGGCTGGCGCGCCTACCTCACCGTCCGGCTGCGCCCTCTGCCCGGCCTGTGGACACGGGTGGCGCTGCTGGCGCTCGCGGTTGGCGCCACGTACGCCACCCACCGCACCATCCTGGGCCGCGACGCCGGGGTCACGCTCATCGTGGTGCTGCTGGCCCTCAAGACACTGGAGCTGCGCGCCCGCCGCGACGCTTTTGTGGTGTTTTTCTTGTCCTTTTTCACCCTGCTGACGCATTTTTTCTACTCGCAGTCCCTGCTGACTGCGGTGGGCATCCTGCTGGCGCTGTGGGGGTTGCTGACCGCGCTGGTCAACGCCCACATGCCCGTGGGGCACCCGCCGTTGTGGTCGGCCGCGCGGCTGGCCGGTGGCATGGCCTTGCTGGGCGCGCCCATCATGTTGGTGCTGTTCATGTTGTTCCCACGCATGGCGCCACTGTGGGGCATTCCCAGCGATGGCATGACCGGGCGCAGCGGCCTGTCGCCCACCATGAGCGTGGGCAGCATCGCCTCGCTGGCGCTGGACGACAGCATCGTCATGCGCCTGAGCTTCGATGGCCGCCCCCCCCCACAACGCACCTTGTACTTCCGGGGGCCGGTGCTGAGCCGCTTTGACGGCCGCACCTGGCAACCTGCGGTCGATGGTCTGCTGCCCGGCCGAGGCATGCGTGCGCCCGTGACCACCCAGGGTTCGCCGGTGCGCTACCAAGTCACCCTGGAACCCAGCAACCGGCCCTGGCTGCTGTTATTGGACACCGCCACCGAGACTCCCACCGGGCCGAGCCTGGGTCCACAAGACCTTGTCCGCACGCCCGACCTGCAATGGCTGCTGCGCCGGCCCGTGACCGACCTGCTGCGCTACGACGCCCAGAGTTTTGTGGACTTTCAATACGGGCCGCAGCAGGCTGTGCTGGGCCTGCAAGAGCACGTGGACCTGCCACCGGGCTTCAACCCCCGCACCTTGGCGCTGGCACAAAGCCTGCGCCAGAACACACCCAGCGCCACGCCCCAGCAGTTGGTGGAGCAGGCCCTCGAACGCCTGCGCACCGGTGGCTACACCTACACGCTGGAGCCAGGCCTTTATGGCGAACACACGGCCGACGAATTCTGGTTCGATCGCAAGGCCGGCTTCTGCGAACACATCGCCTCCAGCTTTGTCGTCCTGATGCGCGCGCTGGACATCCCGGCACGCATCGTGACCGGCTACCAAGGCGGCGAGGTCAACTCGGTGGACGGGTTCTGGACCGTGCGCCAGAGCGACGCCCATGCCTGGGCCGAGGTCTGGCTGGCCGGGCGTGGCTGGGTGCGCGTGGATCCCACTTCGTCGGTGGCGCCAGGGCGCACCGGCACGCTGCAGCGGCTGCGGCCCGAGCCCGGCCTGCTGGGCGCCGCCATGCTGACCGTGAGTCCTGACATGGCCGCCCGCCTGCGCGCGCTGTGGGAAGCCGCCAACAACAGTTGGAACCAATGGGTGCTCAACTACACCCAAAGCCGCCAGTTCGATCTGCTGCGCCGGCTGGGTCTTCAGGCCACCGACTGGACCGACCTCCTCCACGCTATGGTGGCCGTGGTGGTGGGCGCCGCCGCCCTGGGCGCACTCTGGACCTTGTGGGAACGCCACCACACGGACCCATGGCTGCGACAGCTGGAGCGCGCCCGCGCGCGCCTGCGGCGCGAGGGTGTCACCGTGCCCTTCAACAGCACGCCACGCCAACTGGCACAACTGCTGCCCACCCACCTCACACCCGAAGACCGCGCAGAACGCCACCGCTGGCTGATGGAAATGGAAGCACAGCGTTACCGCGCGGCGTCCGCGTCAGGTCAAAGGACATCCGGTTCCAAATTGTGATGCCCCCGCAAGCGAGGGTTTTGTTCAGCGTGGGAGGAGGTCAGCGAGGTCGCCGCGCTCCTTCAGCTTGGTGTACGCCCGGTTCAGGCGCTGCAAGGCCTCGGTCTTGTTCAGCGATTTCGGGATCGCGAGGTGAAGCGGATCGACGGCAACGACCTTGGGCAGGACCACGAACTCATCGGCCCGGTCCTTGAATTCGGGCGTGGATTCGATCATCGTCTTCACGCCCACGCGTCCAGCGCCGACAAAAATGGCATCGACACGGCCGGAGAGCAGCTTGCGCATGCGGTTGAGCTGGTTCGGGTCGCGATCGACCAGGATGTCGCCGCGAGCGATCGCCGCGTCGACCTCGTCGCGGTAGCTGGAACCGAGTCCGGCACCGATCAACTTGCCCTTCAGATCGCTCAGCGACTCGAAGCGGAACTCACGCCCCTTCTTCACCACCAGCACCACCTCGGTCGGGTAGATCGGCACGGAGTAGTCCATCTGCATCGACCGCTCTGTGGTCCATGAAATATTGGCCACCGCGCCCTGCTCCCGCTGCGCCATCCAAAGTGCCCTCGCCCACGGTACAAGCTGAATCTCATACCGGTCACCAGTTTCCTTTTCCAGGCGCGACAGGATGGCCGGAAAGGCCCCGGCCACCACGCCAGCGTTCATGTAGGACACAGGGGGAAATTCGTCGCTGCCGTAGACCGTGATGACCTCGGCGTGGAGCGGGAGCACGATCACGAAGAGCAGACCTGCCAGGCGGCGAGTGATCGAAGCGGATGACAAAACCATAGCTTTCAAGTGTGCCACGGCTTCGCATCAAAGCGCCTGCAGCGCAGCTTCCCATTGAGGGTTCGCCCCGTTGGGCTTGTGGATGCCGCGCCGCGAATGCACGTGCGCAGGCTCAATGCCAGGACTTTGTCCAGACCCGCCGGCTGTGGCTACACTCAAACGCGAACCCAGTTGATCGCCATGGCCTTCCCTTCCTTCTCCGCCGTCCCCAATACTCCTGCCTATGTCAACCGCCCAGCCTGGGGCTTTGTAGGTGCCGCGCTCGCGAGCCTGCTGATGATGGGCACCGCCCCGGTTGAGGCCAACACCACTCAAACCACCCAAAAGACGGGCCCAAAAGAGCGCGCCACGCCCTCGTTCCGGTATGCGGGCCACGAAGCCGCGATGGCTTTCGCCGATCAGGTCGCTGCCCGCCACGGGCTGGCCCCCCAGTGGGTTCGGCAGCACATCGGCCAGGCCGAACGTGTGCCAGCGGTGCTCAAACTCATTGCCCCGCCACCCAGCCCAGCGGCCAAGAACTGGGCCGCCTACCGCGAGCGCTTCATCGAGCCGGTGCGGGTACAGGCCGGTTTGCGCTTCTGGCAAGCCCACAGCGATGCCTTGGCGCGCGCGCAGGCCGAATACGGTGTGCCGGCCGAGCTGGTGGTCGGCATCATCGGGGTGGAGACGTTGTACGGCCGGCACACGGGCAACTTCCGTGTGCTGGACGCCCTGGCCACGCTGGCCTTTGACTTCCCTACCAGCCACCCGCGTGCCGCCGCACGCGCCGAGTACTTTCAAGGTGAACTGGCGCAGCTGTTGCTGATGTCAAAACGCCACAACGTGCCCCCCAGCCAATGGCGGGGCAGCTATGCAGGCGCCATGGGGTTGCCCCAGTTCATGCCCACGAGCTGGGAGCGCTTCGCGGTTGATTTCGATGGCGATGGCAAGGTCGACCTGCAAGGCAGTCCGGCGGACGCCATCGGCTCGGTGGCCCACTACCTCAAAGCCTACGGCTGGCAAAGCGGCATGCCCACCCACTACCCCGCGCGCTTTGATGAAGCCACGCTGGATCTCGACACGCTGTTGGCACCTGACATCCTGCCCAGCTTCAGCGTGGCCACCCTGCAGTCCAAAGGGGTGCGGCTGGACGAGGACGCCCAGCGCCATGTGGGTTTGCTCGCACTGGTGCAGCTACACAACGGCGACCCGGCAGCGGGGGGCGCCCCACCCAGCTACGTCATTGGCACCGACAATTTCTACACCGTCACCCGCTACAACTGGAGTAGCTACTACGCCTTGGCGGTGATCGAATTGGGCCAAACCGTGGCACGCGAGCGGGCGGCCCAAATGTCAAAACCCAAGCCCACCGATTAACAAAAATTGCCGACCAACGGCACTTGACTCACACTCCCGCTGTTGAAAAACAGCAATATTTTGGGGAGTGGACATGGAGTTTTTTGCGACAGCGCCGGCGCCTTCGGCAGCGCCCCGGTCCGCGACTGTCCCGTGGTGTGTCCTGCTGGTGGATGACGACGCGGAAGTGCACGATGTGACCCGCTTGGCCCTGCGCAAGTTTGAGTTCCAGCAGCGTGGGCTGGAGTTGCTGTCAGCCTACTCTGCCCGGGAAGCCCAGCAGGTGTTCCAGCGTCGCAACGACATCGCTCTGGCGGTGGTCGACGTTGTCATGGAAACCGAACACGCGGGCCTGGAACTGGTGCGCTGGCTGCGCGAGACCGACCAAAGCCCGCTCACCCGCCTGGTGTTGCGCACCGGGCAGGCCGGCCTGGCGCCCGAGGAGCAGGTGATCCGCCAGTTCGACATCGACGCCTACAAGGAAAAAACCGAACTGACCACCCTGAAGTTGCGCAGCGTGTTGTACACGTCTCTGCGCAACTACCGCGCGCTGGCCGACAAAGACCTCCACATGGACAGCCTGCTGATGCTGATGCGCGAACTGCCGGCGTTGCGCGCCGCTGGCCCTTATGAGGCGGAGCTTCGTGCCAAGGCCTTGTTGCGCTCGGGTTTCCAGATCGACGCAGCCGAACTCAGCTGGGCTGAAGCCCCCCTGTCAGGCGGCACAAGCCCACGCATGCGCGTGCATGAAGGTGCGCTCCTGCGCCTGAGTCAACGACAACAAGCCCATCTGAACGCCTGGCTGGACGCGCTGAGCGCCGCCTGGCCACAGCCCTCCACCGCCGCCTGAGTTTCCCTGCCACTGGTCGCCAGCGCGATGCCACCGTTGACCCAAGGCCCCGCACGGCGGTCCTTGTCCGGGTTGCTGGTCAAGTCGATCCTCATCGTCGCCTGGACGGTGGGGCTGCTCATCAGCTTGGTGCAGGTGGCCTACGACCTGCACCAGGTGCGGCAGTTGCCTGCAGACAACCTGGCCACAGTCCGCGGCATGACACAAGAGCCGCTGGACGCCAGCGTCTACGGGATGGATCAGGCCCGGGTGGCAGATATGCTGGCCGGCCTTCTGACGCTCCCCTACATACGCGAAGCACGGGTGGTGTTGGACGACGGATCGGTTCTGGCCGAGGCCACTGGCCCCAAAAGAACGCATGGGCAACCCTGGCTCAACGACCTGCTGTTTGGGCCGGCACGCCAGTACATGTGGTCCATACATTCGCCGCCTGGACGCGAATTCCAGTGGCTGGGCGAGATCCACATCACCTACGACACCCACGCGGAAGCGAATGCGTTTCTCGCGCGTGCTGGTGCCATCTTGGTCGGCACCATGTTTTACGCGCTGGTGCTGGCCGCGCTGCTGCTGCTGACCTACGACCGGGTGTTGCGCCGCCCCCTGGTCAACATCATCCAGTCCATCCAGTCGGCCGACGTGGACCGACCCGAATCGGCCCGCCTGGCCGTGCCCGCCGGCCACGAAATGACCGAAATTGGGCAACTGGCCGCCATCGCCAACCAGCACCTGGGTTCCATCGACCGCCTGCTCACCCAGCTGCGCGAAGCAGAACAGCGTCTCAACGACTACTCGGACCAGCTCGAAGTGACGGTGGCCGAGCGCACACGCGAACTCAGCCTCAGCCTGGAACAGCTGCAGAACGCCCGCGACCAGTTGATCAACAACGAACGCCTGGCCTCGCTGGGCACGCTGGTGGCGGGGGTGGCGCACGAGGTGAACACGCCGCTGGGCATTGCCGTGACCGCAGCGTCTGTGGTGAGCGAGGCCCTCGATTCGATCCGAGACCACTTTCAGGCCGACAGCCTCACGCGGGAAACCTTCTCAGCGCTGATGCGGGAGGCCCACGAAGGCCAGCTCATTGTGGTGGGCAACCTGTCCAGAGCGGCCAAGCTGGTGCGCGACTTCAAACAGGCTGCGGCCAACCAAGCGGACGAAACGCTGTGCGAATACGACATCGCCCAGACCACGCGAGCGCTGATCGCCAGCCTGCACCCGGAGACCAAAAAAATCCCCGTTGTGCCCCACTTCGAAGGCCCTGTGTCGCTCAAAGGCATGGGCTACCCCGGTGTCCTCATGCAGGTGCTGACCAACCTCATCATGAACAGCGTGCGCCACGCTTTTGAGGGTGTTGCCAAACCGTTGATCGCCATCGAGTTGCGTGAGGCCCACGGTCAGGTGGAACTGATCTACCGAGACAACGGCATGGGCGTGCCGGCGGCACTGCACAACCGCATTTTTGAACCCCTGTTCACCACCCGGCGAGGCCGGGGTGGCACCGGCCTGGGGTTGAACATCGTCTACAACCTGGTGACACAAAAAATGGCCGGGCAACTTGACTTCTGGTCAGCACCCCAGCGCGGCGTCACCTTCCGCCTGCGTTTTGCGCTCAAGCAAGCCTGGGACCAACACGACGCACCTGAAGGTTTGAAGCCAGACGTTGTTGTGCCGGTTTGAACCGAACGCCACCAGCACAGCGAGCCACAAGCACAGCGAGGCCATCACGGCAGCTCACTGCGACAGCAGCGGCAGGTGTTTTCGCTGCAGTTCCCGCAAGCCGTCGGTGGCTTGCAGCTTGAGCAACTCTTGGTCAAAACCTTTGCGCAAAACCTCACCGTGTGGATGTTGTTTGGAAAAGGCAACGCCAAAACCATCGTTCGACACCTGACCCACCATGCGAACCTTCACGTTGCGAAGTTCCGGGTTGGTCTGAAGTCGCCAAGCGGCGACCGTTGCGCCCGTCACCGCAAGCTCGATGCGCCCCCGCTCCAGCATGAGCAACAAGGCCGAATCGCTGGCCGCCGAGACGCGGACGATGGCTTTGTTGTTCTTGAACCAGCCGGGGTACTGGTAGCCCTGGACAAAGCCCACTGTGCGCCCCTCCAGGCCATTGGCATCGATGGTTTGACGTGGCGCTGCGGCGCGGGCCAGCACCGCCAGCGGCTCGTTGAACAAGGGGGTGGAGTGCAACGCATAGTCTTTGCGTATGTCGTCGCTGAAAACCGAATTGAAGCAGCCGGCGATCTTGCCTATCCGCGTTTCGTGCATGCAACGGCCAAAGGGCATGACCACGAGCTCAACGGGCACGCCCATGTTGCGAAACACCAGGCGCACCACCTCGACCGCGTAACCACGTGGTGGTTGCCCAGGCCCGTCAACCCAGGCAAACGGCGGCCAGTCGTCTTCGACACCGATGACGGACACGGTGGTGTTGGCGGGCGGCTCCGCCTCCGGGTCGGCCGCGACCGACCGCACCACCACCACACCGGCCACCACACCGGCCACTGCCGTGGCCAGCGACGCCCATACCCACGCCCCAAGTCTCATACCGCCCTCCCAAGCCTTGCGCATACAGGCGCACTTTTTTCATTATGGTGCCCAAAGTGACATACAAAACCAGCAAAAAATCACCCGTCTGCTCAAAATGCATGCCCGGTAGCGCCGCAACCAATGCTGCCGTCAAGGCTCCAGAGCAGACAGGTGTTTGCTCCGCAAAGCGGTGAAAACGCCCCGGGCCTGCAGCTTCACCAGCGCCTGATCAAAGCCGTGGCGCAGTGCCTCACCCTGGGGGTGGCGACGCGAAAACGCGACCCCAAACCCGTCGTTGGACACCTCCCCCACCAAGCGCAGTTTCACACCGCGCAGTTCCGGGGCCGTTTGCAGGTACCACGCGGCCATGGTCGGACCGTAGAGGGCAAAATCCACACGCCCCCGGGCCAGCATGAGCAACAAAGCCTTGTCATTGCGGGCCGGCACCCGGGTGATGGTGGTGCTTTTGATGAACCAATCCGGGTACTGATAAGACTGCACATAACCCACCGTGCGGCCTTGCATGGCCTGTTGGTCCACCACCTCACGCGGGGCAGACGCCAGGGCCAACACACCCAGCGGTTCATGGAACAGCGGTGCCTGGTGCAGGTGGAACTCCTTGGCCGTGTCTTCGTTGAACATGGAGTTGAAGCAGGCCGCCACTTTGCCCAAACGCGCTTCACGCATGCAGCGCTCAAAGGGAAGGACCACAAGCTTCAAGGGCACCTTCATTTCACTGAAGGCCAAGCGCACCACATCCACCGAGTAGCCCTGGGGCTGACCGTCTTGCCCCACCCAGGCAAACGGCGCGCAATCGTCTTCCACACCCACCACCACCGGCTTCGGCGCGGAGGGCGTCGGCGTGGCGCCGGCATGAGACAACACACCGCCCAACACCAACACCGCGGCCAGCAGCGGGCGGCAGACGCTCTTTTTCATCGACACACTCCCTGTCCACGTCCATCTGCGTGGTTGCCCGGTATTGTGCCGAACGCCAGGGCTGTGGCAAGCCCGGCGACGCCTGCGCGCCGGGTCAGTCGAGGCTGGGCACCAAAAAGTCCTGGCTGATGCGCCCACCCAGTTCGTTCACCCGGTCGAGGAACTGCGTGAGGAAGGCGTGCAACCCGGTGGCCAGGATTTCGTCGATGCGCCCGTACTGCAGATCGGCACGCAACTTGCCCGCACGCCGCTCGGTTTCAGACGAGTGGTCATTGGCCACCACCGCCAGGTTGCTGACCAGCTCGTTCATGCTGGCGTGCAGGCTGCGCGGCATGTCGGCACGCAGGATCAGCAATTCGGCCACACGCTCCGGTTTGATCACGTCGCGGTAGACCTTGCGGTAGACCTCAAAGCCGCTGACCGAACGCAGGATGGCACTCCAGTGGTAGAAGTCGTACTCCTGATCGAGTTCGCTGGCGGTGCCAAAAAAATCGCTATGCACCGCGTGAAACTTCACGTCCAGCAGGCGCGCCGTGTTGTCGGCACGCTCCAGAAAGGTGCCCATGCGGTAGAAGTGGAAGGCTTCGTCTTGCAGCATGGTGCCGATGGCCACGCCACGCGAGAGGTGGGAGCGGAACTTGACCCATTCGAAAAACTGACCCGGATCGCGCTCGAACTCCTTGCCCTTGAGCATGCGCGTGAGTTCCAGCCAAGTTTGGTTCTGGGTTTCCCACAGTTCGGTGGTGAGGGCGCCGCGCACGGCGCGCGCGTTTTCACGCGCCGCACGCAGGCAGGACACGATGCTCGAGGGGTTGTCCTCGTCGCGCACCATGAAGTCCAGCACATCGCGGGGTTTGACCTCGCCCTGTCCGTAACGGCTGCGGTAGCTGGGCATCAGCTCGCTGATGGTGAGCAGGCCTTCCCAGCCCACTTCGGCCACGGCGGCCGATTGGGGCAGCAAGGAGGTCTGGTAGTTGACATCCAGCATGCGAGCGGTGTTTTCGGCGCGCTCGGTGTAGCGGGACATCCAGAACAGGTGATCGGCGGTTCGTGACAGCATCTTGTTTCGCCTTCTTTCAGTCTTCCAGAATCCAAGTGTCTTTTGTACCGCCACCCTGTGACGAATTCACGACCAGCGAGCCTTCCTTGAGGGCCACACGGGTCAGGCCACCGGGCACCATCTGCACCTCCTTACCGGAGAGCACAAAAGGACGCAGGTCGATGTGGCGCGGGGCCACGCCACTTTGCACGTAGGTCGGGCAGGTGGACAGGCTCAGCGTGGGCTGGGCGATGTAACCGTCGGGCTTGGCCTTGACCGCCTGACGAAACGCCTCCACCTCGGCCTTGGTGGCCGCCGGCCCCACCAGCATGCCGTAGCCACCAGCGCCGTGCACCTCCTTGACCACCAGTTCCTGCATGTGGTCCAGCATGTACTTGAGGTCGTCGGGCTTGCGGCCCATGTAGGTGGGCACGTTGTTCAATATCGGCTTCTCGCCGAGGTAGAAGTCGATCATCTGCGGCACGTAGGGGTAGATGGACTTGTCATCGGCCACACCGGTGCCAACGGCGTTGCAGATGGTCACATTGCCCTTTCGGTAAGCATCCAGCAGGCCGGCACAACCCAGGGTGCTGGTGGGGCGGAACACCAGGGGATCGAGAAAATCGTCATCGACCCGGCGGTAGATCACATCCACCCGCACCGGCCCGCGTGTGGTGCGCATGTAGACGAAGTGGTCCTTGACGAACAGGTCTTGTCCCTCGACCAGCTCCACACCCATCTGCTGCGCCAGGAAGGCGTGTTCGAAGTAGGCGCTGTTGTACATGCCCGGTGTGAGCACCACCACCGTGGGTTCGGCGGTGTGGGCGGGGCTGGAGGCGCGCAGGGTCTCCAGCAGCAGGTCGGGGTAATGGGCCACCGGGGCCACCCGGTTCTGCGCGAACAGCTCGGGAAACAGCCGCATCATCATCTTGCGGTCTTCGAGCATGTAGCTCACGCCGCTGGGCACGCGCAGGTTGTCTTCGAGCACGTAGTACTCGCCCTCGCCCGCCGCGTTCGGTGCCCGCACGATGTCGATGCCAGCGATGTGGGAGTAGATGTGGTTGGGCACATCCACGCCCACCATCTCAGGCCGGAACTGGGCGTTCTGGGTGATCTGATCGGCGGGAATGACACCCGCCTTGATGATCTCCTGGCCGTGGTAAACATCGTGGATAAAGGCGTTGAGCGCGGTCACGCGCTGGACCAAACCCTTTTCCATCGAAGCCCACTCGTGGGCAGGAATGATCCGGGGAATGAGATCGAAGGGAATCAGACGCTCGGTGCCGGAGCCGTCTTCGTCCTTGGCGCCGTAAACGGCAAAGGTGATGCCGACACGGCGAAAAATCATCTCGGCTTCTTCGCGCCGGGCCGCCATCACCTCGGGTGGCTGTTCGCCCAGCCAGGTGGCATAGGCCTTGTAATGTGGCCGCAGGCTCTCGGGCCCGGTGTACATCTCGTCGAACTGCTGAAGTTGCATGTGATCTCACTCCTGTCTGATTCAAGCATAGCAAGTACCGCGCCAACTGACCGCAAGCCACGGTCACGGTGTGGCCTAGTCGGCGGCTGGCATCGCATCGTCGCCCCGCTCGGGCATGGTATGCCGATCGGGACGCTGGGCGGGCGCCCGCCAATGCCAGTAGCGGCGCGCGGCGTCGCGGTGGCAGTGCAGCTGATCGGGTTGGGCACTGCTCCAGCGCATTTCGCCGCACGATGGCGACGCTCGCCACTGCGCACCTCGGGCCTCGTACCGCGCCACGACTTCGGGCGCCGGGTGGCCAAACCGGTTCAGATGCCCGGCCTGTATGAGTGCCCAGGTCGGCATCAATTCGTTGAGCCAGACCGGGCTGGACGATGAGCGGCTGCCGTGGTGCGGCACCACCAGCACGTCGGCCCGCTCGCCCGGGTGGCGGGCCGCCAACCTCACCTCCTGGTCGTGTCCGACGTCGCCGGTCAACCATGCCACCTGCCGGCCGTTGCTGATCCGCAGCACGCAGGACAGCGCATTGGCCGGCGCGCCCACGCGCAGGTGATCGGCCGGGTCGGGGTGCTTCACCTCAAAGGTCACGCCGTCCCAGACCCAGCGCTGGCCCGTTTCGCACAAGGCGGGGCCCGTGGGTGCGAAACCACGTGTGGCATGCGTGGGCACATAGGACGCCAGCCAACCCGCTTGTGGCTGGGCCCGCAAGACCGAATCGGCGCCGCCTGCGTGGTCGCTGTCGCGGTGGCTGATCACCAGCACATCGAGCCGTTCGCCCAGGCGCCGCAGCCAGGGCACCAGCACCCGCTCGCCCACATCCCCACCGCTGCGGTAGCGCGCGCCGGCGTCAAACAGCAGGCTGTGGTGGGCGGTCCGAACCAGTATCGCGCTGCCCTGCCCCACGTCGGGCGCCCACACATCGAACGCGCCAGCGGCAGGGCGCGCCGGCACAAAAGCCAGGGCGGGCCATGCCAACAGGGCACCGAGGCAACGCCAGGGCAACGGCACCCTCACCACGGCCAGCACCGCACCACACACACCCATCACCGCCACCGGCCACGGCGGTGCTGGCGCATGCCAAACAGCCAGCGGCCACTGGGCCATCGGTTGGAGCACCGCCGACATCACCGTCAACGCCCAGGCGGCCACGTCCCACACAGGGGCGGCCAACACGCCCAACAAAACCAGTGGCGTGACCAGCAGCGTCACCCAGGGAATGGCCAGCAAGTTGGCCAACAGCCCGACCACCGACACCTGACCAAACAACAACAGGGTGAGGGGCGCCAGCGCCAGCGTCATCACCGACTGCTCGCGCAGCATCGAGCGCAGGGCCTGCCCCGCAGAGGCCGTCTGTTGGCCCTGGGGGTTTGACACAAACAGCAGCATCACCGCCACAAAGCTGAGCCAGAAACCGGGCTGCAGGCCGGCCCACGGGTCTGCGGCCAGCACCAGCGCCAGGCACCACAACCACACCAGGGGCCACGGCCAGTCCAGCCCATGCCAGCGCAGCACCACCACCGTGGCCAGCATGAACACCGTGCGCTGAGCCGGCACACCCCAGCCCGCCAGCAGCGCATACGCTGTGGCCAACAACAGCCCACCCAACGCGGCCGCCACCGGTGTCGGCCAACGCAGCAGCAGCCCGGGCCACACCGGTGCCAGCCGCCGCCAAACCAGCCCCACGAGGCGGGTGGCCAGCCAGGCGAACAGCGTGATGTGCAGGCCAGAGATGGCCATCAGGTGGGCCACGCCGGTGTCGCGGTACACCTGCCAGTCGTCGCGGGCGATGGCCGACTGGTTGCCCACCAGCAATGCCGCGATCACACCAGCGGCGCGTGCATCCGTCACCCGCTGCACCACCGCCGATGTCAGCTCGCCGCGCCAGCGGTCGATCGGGTGGCGAGCGCTGTCGCCAACCCACTCGGGAGCGGGCACCTGGCGCCCGCTGCGCACCACACCCGTGGCACCAATGCCCTGCTCCCACAGCCACAACTCGCGGTCAAACCCGTGCGGATTGGCCAAACCATGCGGTGCACGCAACCGCACAGGCCAGCGCCACACCTGGCCGGCCTTCAACGTGTCGGGCGCGGCGGGCCAGAACAGCCGCACCCGCTTGGGCAGCTCGACGGGACGTCCGTCCAGGTCGGCCGAATCGACACGGACCACCAGCATCTGCCCATCGGGATGGCTCTGGGGCAAATCGGCCACGACCCCACGCAACCACAGCGGGCGCTCCTCCCACTGCGGCGCCAGGACATCGGCCTGCAGCGGCAGCGCACGCCACCCTGTCGTGGCAAAACCCAGCAACGCGGCACACAGAAGCGCGAGGCCGGGTTGCCACACACGCCCGCCCACGGCCGCCGCCGGCGCCACCCGCCAGGCCCAAGCGGCAACCAGAGCCACGCACAGAACCACCCCATAGGCAGCAACAGGCCACAGCTGCGGCTGCTGCCATTGCAGCGCCACCCCGATCGCCCATCCCGCCAGCCACGGCCACATGAAACGGCACTCATTCCATCAACACAGGCTGCCCCATTTGAGTGGATGGTGTCGGATGTCATGAAATGTTGGCGCGGTCCTTGCTAGTATGGCCGTGCGGCATTCTGTTCTGTGCATGCTGCTGTTCTCCCTGACGAAAGCTTATCGCATGGCCATCCACGTTGCCCTGAACCACGTCACCCACTACACCTACGACCGCCCCATCAAACTGGGGCCCCAGGTGGTGCGCTTGCGGCCGGCGCCACACAGCCGCACCAAGGTGCTGTCCTACTCGCAGCGGGTGGAGCCGACCCAGCATTTCATCAACTGGCAACAAGACCCGTTCGCCAACTACCAGGCACGCCTGGTGTTCCCGGAGTCCACGCGCGAATTCAAAGTCACGGTGGACCTGGTGGTCGAGATGGCGGTCTACAACCCCTTCGATTTTTTCCTTGAACCGCATGCTGAGGAATTCCCTTTCGCCTACTCGGCCGACCAGCTCAAGGAGCTGCAGCCCTACCTGGCCAAAGGCGAGCTCACGCCCGCGTTCAAGGCCTACCTGGCCAGTGTGGACAACAAGAAGCAGCGCACCATCGACTTCCTGGTCGGCATCAACCAGAAGCTGCAGGGCGACATCGGCTACCTGATCCGCATGGAGCCCGGTGTACAGACGCCGGAAGAAACTCTGACCAAGGCCAGCGGCTCCTGCCGCGACTCGGGCTGGCTGCTGGTGCAGTTGCTGCGCCACATGGGCCTGGCCGCGCGTTTTGTCTCGGGCTACCTGATCCAGCTCGCGCCCGACGTGAAGGCGGTGGACGGTCCCAGCGGCCCTGAGGCCGACTTCACCGACCTGCACGCCTGGTGCGAGGTCTTCCTGCCCGGTGCTGGCTGGATTGGCCTGGACCCGACCTCGGGCCTGCTGGCCGGTGAAGGCCACATCCCGCTGGCCTGCACACCGCAGCCCAGCAGCGCCGCTCCGATCGAAGGCGCGCTGGACGAATGCGAAGTGACCTTCAGCCACCACATGGGCGTGAGCCGGGTGTACGAATCGCCGCGCGTGACCCGTCCCTACACCGACGAACAATGGACCGCCATCGACGCCCTGGGCCAGCAGGTGGACAAGGAGCTGGTGGCCGGCGACGTGCGCCTGACCATGGGCGGCGAGCCCACCTTTGTGGCCACGCGCGACCGCGACGCCGCCGAGTGGAACACCGACGCCCTGGGCCCCACCAAACGCCATTACGCCACCGAGCTGTTGCACCGCCTGCGCCTGCAGTACGGCGACGGCGGCTTTCTGCACCTGGGCCAGGGCAAGTGGTACCCAGGCGAGCAGCTGCCGCGCTGGGCCTTGTCGCTGTTCTGGCGTGCCGATGGCGAGCCGATTTGGCACAACCCCGCCCTGTTTGCCGACGAACGCGAACCGGCCAAATACACCGCCGACGATGCCCGCCGTTTCAGCCAGGCGCTGGCGCGCAAGCTGGGTCTGTCCACCCAGCACATCACGCCCGGTTACGAGGACACGTTTTACTACCTGTGGCGCGAACGCCGCCTGCCGGTCAACGTGGACCCCTTTGACGCCAAGCTGGACGACGAGATGGAGCGCCAGCGCCTGCGCCGCGTGTTTGGCCAAGGGCTGGAGGCGGTGGTGGGCTACGTGTTGCCGCTGCAGGCCCACGCCATGCCCGGCCCCAACGCCGCCAAGGGCGTGCGCACCCTGGGACTGGGCGGCACCCGCTGGACCACCGGCCCCTGGTTTTTCCGCGACGAGCGCATGTACCTCATGCCGGGCGACTCGCCCATGGGCTACCGCCTGCCGCTGGACTCGCTGCCCTGGGTCAGCAAGGCCGACTACCCCTACCTGATCGAACAAGACCCACTGGGCCAGCGCGACGCCTTGCCCGAGGGCAGCGCCTTCAAGCGCCAGTACGCGCCGCACCAGATCGGCGGCGGTTTCGCCGAAGGCGGCGTGGTCTCCATGCAGAACGCCGAGTTCGGTGTGCACAGCGACGACGGCACACCCGCCTGGCAAGGCGACCCCAGCGGCCAGGGCGTGCCCGGGGCCGCACCCGCCCAGCCCATGAGCACACGCTACCCGGCACGTGGCGAATCGGCCGCGTGGCTGACCCGCACCGCGTTGTGCATCGAAGCCCGCGACCCACAACGCGCCAACGGCCCCAAAGCCGAAGCCAGCGTGGGAGGCAAAAGCAGCCACCTCTACATCTTCATGCCGCCGCTGGCGCGTCTGGAGGACTACCTGGATCTGCTTGCCGCCATCGAGGCCACGGCCGAGAAGCTGGGCGTGCAGGTGGTGCTGGAAGGCTACCCGCCACCGCGCGACCCGCGTCTGAAAATGCTGCAGGTCACGCCCGACCCCGGCGTGGTCGAGGTCAACATCCACCCCGCCCACAACTGGGGCGAGCTGGTGGAGCACACCGAGTTCCTGTACGAGGCCGCGCACCAAACCCACATGTGCGCCGAGAAGTTCATGACCGATGGGCGACACACCGGCACCGGTGGCGGCAACCACTTCGTCATGGGCGGCGCCACACCGGCCGATTCGCCCTTCCTGCGCAAGCCCGAGCTGCTGGGCAGCCTGGTGGCCTACTGGCACAACCACCCCTCGCTGAGCTACCTGTTCAGCGGCCTGTTCATCGGCCCCACCAGCCAGGCACCGCGGGTGGACGAGGCGCGCAACGACCAGCTCTACGAGCTGGAGATCGCGCTCAACCAGATCGAGAAGAACCGGGGCATACACGGGCAGGACATGCCGCCCTGGCTGGTGGACCGCACGCTGCGCAACATCCTGGTGGACGTGACCGGCAACACCCACCGCAGCGAGTTCTGCATCGACAAGCTCTACTCGCCCGACAGCAGCACCGGCCGCTTAGGACTGCTGGAGCTGCGCGCCTTCGAGATGCCACCTCACGCCCGCATGAGCGTGGCCCAGCAGCTGCTGCTGCGCGCCCTGGTGTCGCGCTTCTGGAAGCAGCCCTGGAAAGGCCGCCTGACCCGCTGGGGCACCGAGCTGCACGACCGCTTCCTGCTGCCCACCTTCGTGCGCATGGACTTCGAGGACGTGCTGGCCGACCTGCGCGATGCCGGCTACCCCTTCGAGATGGGCTGGTTCGAGCCGCATTTCGAGTTCCGCTTCCCGCTGGTGGGCCAGGTGCGTGCGCGCGGCATGGAACTGACCCTGCGCAACGCGCTGGAGCCCTGGCACGTGATGGGCGAGGAAGGCTCGGCCGGTGGCACCGTGCGCTACGTCGATTCGTCACTGGAGCGCCTGGAGGTGCACATCAGCGGCTGGAACGACAGCCGCTACGTCGTCACCGTCAACGGTCGCGCCCTGCCGGTGCAACCCACCGGCACCACCAGCCACTATGTGGCGGGCGTGCGCTACAAGGCCTGGAACCCGCCCTCCGCCCTGCACCCCAGCATCGGCGTGCACGCCCCGCTGACCTTCGACATCGTGGACACCTGGATGAAACGGTCGCTGGGCGGCTGTCAGTACCACGTGACCCACCCGGGCGGGCGCAACTACGACAGCTTTCCGGTCAACGCCTACGAGGCCGAAAGCCGGCGCTTGTCGCGCTTCTTCCAGATGGGGCACACGCCCGGGCAGATGGTGGTGCAGCCGGCCCAACACAGCCAGGAATTCCCCTTTACCCTCGATTTGCGACAGTGAAATGTCAATTCAATCAACCGTCTGAAGCCGGGCATACTCGGGGGCCGTGAAAGCCCCCGACCCCACCCTTTTTGGCGACAACGCCCACGAGAGCCCGGCCCAGATGGCGGCGGCCATGGGTGGCCGCGCCGACGCCGGTCACCTCGACGAACTGCGTGACGAGGCTGGTGCCATCCGTCCGCACTGGACCGAGTTTTTCGAACACGTGGGCTTTGAGGGCCTGGGCGACCTGAACCGGCGCCAGCACAACCTGGCCCGCCAGATACGCGACAACGGCGTCACCTACAACGTCTACGCCGACGACCAGGGCGGCCAGCGCCCGTGGGCACTGGATTTGTTGCCGATGATCGTGACGCCCGACGACTGGGCCAGCATCGAAGCCGGCGTGCTGCAGCGTGCCGACCTGCTCAACCGCATCTGCGCCGACATCTACGGCCCCCGTGAACTGCTCAAGCGTGCCTTGCTGCCGGCGGCGCTGGTGCAAGGCCACCCCGGTTATGTGCGCGCCATGCACGGTGTGAGCCCGCCTGGCGACACCTGGCTGCACATCGCAGCGTTCGATCTGGCGCGGGGCCCCGACGGCCGCTGGTGGGTGGTGTCGCAGCGCACCCAGGCACCCTCCGGTCTGGGCTACCTGCTCGAAAACCGCATCGCCATCAGCCGCCAGTTTCCCAAAGCTTTTGGTGGCATGAAGGTGCAGCGCCTGGCGGCCAGCTACCGCGCGCTGATGGAGGGTATACAACGCATGGTGCCCGAAGGGGCCAACGCCCGCATTGCGCTGCTGACGCCCGGCCCGTACAACGAAACCTATTTCGAGCACGCCTACCTGGCACGTTACCTGGGCCTGAGTCTGGTCGAAGGCAGCGACCTCACGGTGCGCGACCAACGCGTGTACCTCAAGACCCTCCAGGGCCTGGAGCCGGTGCACGCGCTCATCAAACGCCTGGACGACGAGTGGCTGGACCCGCTGGAGCTGCGCAGCAACTCGGCCTTGGGTGTGCCCGGCCTGCTGCAAGCCCTGCGCGCGGGCAACCTGCTGCTGGCCAACGCACCCGGCACGGCACCGCTGGAGTCGAGCGCGCTGCTGGGCTTTTTGCCCGCACTGAGTCGGCATCTGCTGGGGCAGGAACTCGCCCTGCCCTCGCTGGACACCTGGTGGTGTGGCGAGGCCGCCGCCTTGCAGCGGGTGCTGCCCCTGCTCAAGCAGAGCGTGATCAAGCCGACCCGGCCCGACCTCGGCAAAGGCACCCAGATGGGCCAGCGCCTGAGCGCCGACGCGCTGGACCAGCTCACCGGCCGCATGGTGCGCCAGCCCGAGAACTACACGGTGCAGACCTACCTGCCGTTGTCGCAGACCCCCACCTGGAAGGGCGACCACCTGGCGCCCCGCTCGGCCATGCTGCGCGTGTTTGCGCTGGCCGAAGGACCGCAGTCGTGGCGGGTGTTGCCCGGCGGCATGGTGCGCCTGGCGCCGCGTGGCCAGCTCATGGCTTCCATGCAGCGCGGGGGCAGCAGCGCCGACTGCTGGGTGCTCACGAGGGGCGAGGTCGACCACACCACGCTGTTGAACCAGGCGCCCATTCCCATCGATCAGCTCGAACACAAGCGCCCGGTGACCAGCCGGGCGGCTGAAAACCTGTTCTGGCTGGGCCGCTACACCGAACGCGCTGAAAACAGCGTGCGCCTGGCGCAAATCGCGCTGCGCAGCCTGCACGGCGAAGACCAGAGTTCGCCCGCCCTGCTCAACTGGCTGGGTGCCAGCGCGATGGGCAACGGCCTGGTGTTGCCCGATGTGCCCAGCGCAGCCCAGTCGCCGCGTGTGTTCGAACGCTCGCTGATCGCGATGCTCGCACCCGACAGTGGCGCCCACAGCGTGGGGTTCAACCTGCGCGCGCTGTCGCAGGCGGCGGCCAGCGTGCGTGAACGCCTGTCGCAAGAGCAACGCAACCTCATCGAACGGGTGCTGGTGGCCTTCTCTGACGCTTGCGAGCAGCTCAGCGCCGACGCCGAGTACGCGCCACAGGAAGCCCTCAACGCGCTGGAGTTGACCAGCGAAGGCCTGGCCGCCATCACCGGCGCACAAACCGACCGCATGGTGCGCGACGACGGCTGGCGCCTGCTCAGTATTGGCCGCCACATCGAGCGCCTGGGCACGCTGTCGCAAGCGCTGGCCGACGGCCTGACCCACGCCAGCCTGTCCGAGGACGGCGGCTTCGAGGCCCTGGTGGCCTTGTTCGACAGCACCATCACCTTCCACGCCCGCTACCAGCAGCGACGCGATCTGCCCGCCCTGGTGGACATGCTGGTGCTCGACCGCGACAACCCGCGCTCGCTGGCCTGGGTGTTGGGCACCCTGCGCTCGCGGCTGTCCAAGCTCGCCAACACGGTGCACGGCGAGGTCTCGGAACTGGCCCAGCCCCTGCCCGACCCCGCCGGCTGGACGCTGACCGCGTTTTGCGACACCACCGCCCGGGGCCAACCGTCGGCCCTGCTGGCGGTGCTGAGCCAATGTCGGCAAGCGGCCATGGACCTGTCGGACGACATCAACCGCCGTCACTTCAGCCACGCCGACCGCGACAACCAGGCCTTGATGACCTGACCCCAGCCGGAGCCCGCGATGGAACTGCGCATCGTCCACGAAACCTGCTACGACTACGCGGCGCCCGTGATGCTGGCGCAGCACATGGCCCACCTGCGGCCCAGCGCCGAGCTGGCGGGCCAGACACTGCTCTCACACCAACTCAGTGTCACGCCCGAACCCGCCCAGGCCATGGAGGGCGAAGACGCCTTTGGCAACCCGCGCCACTTCTTTGCCCTGCAAGTGCCCCACGACCGCTTGTGTGTGCACGCCGACATGGCCGTGCGCACCGAGGCGCCGCAGCCCTTGCCCGAATCCCCGGCATGGGAGGCGGTGCGCGACCATTTCCGCTACCACGCCGGCGCAGCCTTTGACGCCGCCAACGAATTCCTGTTCGCCTCGCCTTTTGTGCCGCGCGATGAGGCCTTTATCGATTTCGCCCGCGCCGTCTTCACGCCCGAACGTGCGCTGTTCGACGCTTGCGAGGCGCTGATGACGCGGATACATGCCGAGTTCGAATACCGCAGTGGCAGCACCGAGATCAACACCCCGGCCCTCACCGCGCTGGAGCAGCGCCAAGGCGTCTGCCAGGACTTTGCCCACATCATGCTGGGCTGCCTGCGCAGCCTGGGGCTGGCGGCGCGCTACGTCAGCGGTTACCTGCTGACCCAGGTGCCCGAGGGCCAGGCGCGGCTGATCGGCGCCGATGCCTCGCACGCCTGGGTGGCGGTCTATTGCCCCGGTGCAGACGGCGAGGACGGTGTGTGGTGCGACTTCGACCCCACCAACAACCGCTGCGGTCTGGGCCGCCCCGGCGAAGACTACGTGACCCTGGCCCTGGGCCGCGATTTTGGCGACGTGTCGCCGCTGCGCGGCGTCATCCAGGGCGGTGGCAGCCACAATCTGCACGTGGGCGTGACGGTGGCGCCGGTGGACCAGTTTCCAGTCGCTGACCCAGCCACCGCTCAAGAGGGTGGCCGATAGAATGGCCCGCTTCACATCACACACACCCTGGAGCCCCACGTGTCCGTCTACGACCAACTCAAAGCCCTCGACATCACGCTGCCCCCCGTGGCCGTGCCTGCCGCAGCCTATGTGCCTTTTGTGCAAACGGGCAAGCTGGTGTTCCTGAGCGGCCACATCGCCAAAAAAGACGGCAAGGCCTGGGTCGGCCAGCTGGGCACCAACATGGCTACCGATGAAGCCAAGGCTGCTGCCCGTGCCGTCGCCATCGACCTCATGGGCACGCTGGACGCGGCCTGCAAAGCCGCCGGTACCGATCTGAACGGTGTCAAGCGCATCGTCAAGCTCATGAGCCTGGTCAACTCCAGCCCCAATTACACCGAGCACCACCTGGTCACCAATGGCTGCTCTGAACTGATCGGCCAGGTGTTTGGCGACAAAGGTCTGCACGCCCGCAGCGCTTTCGGTGTGGCGCAATTGCCCATGGGCACCTGTGTTGAAATTGAAATGATCGCCGAGTTGGCCTGATTCAAAAGCGCCATACTGGTGCACTTCGCATTCGTATGGTGCATTTGGCGCTTTTTTGGGAGCCCCGGCTTCGGCGCCCTGAAACGGGGCGGGCACTTGGTCAGAGCGATCAACGGGGCGCGAGAAACTGCTCGAAACGTGCCAATTCGGTGTTCAAGGCCGAATCGAAAGCGGGCTCGCTGGGCCGACCTGTGACGAAGCCCAGTTCGTGCCGTAAGGTGCCCCGTTCCAGCCGCAGGTTGGCCCAACCCACCACCTGCTCGCCCCACAGCAGGGGCAAGGCGTAGTGGCCCATGGTGCGTTGGGGGGCGGGCACGTAGGCCTCGAAGCGGTAGGCCCACCCCCACAGCAGCTCAAAGCGTGGCGGTCCCACACCACCGGGTCGAAGGGCGCCAGCAGGCGCACCGTGGGTTCGGGCCGGTGACGGCGCGAGGCAGGGTTTTCGTCGGCCGGCCAGAACCAGTCCACACCGTCCACCCGCGCATGGCCGTAGCGGCTGGCAGCGGCCTTGGCCACGGCACGGGCCTCGGTCATCAGTTGGGGCGCGCCGTAGCGCAGCAGGGTCACGAGGTAGCCCAGGCTGGCGGCCGGCAGCGGCGCGTAGAGGTTCACGATGTGGTCCACCAGGGCCTCGGCGCGGGTGCGGCGTGTGACCGGGTCGTCGTCCTGCGGCGGGTGCGCCACCGCTTCATAAACACGGGTGCCCGATTCGCGGCGGCGCACGCGCAACCAGC
Organism: Hydrogenophaga atypica; assembly: GCF_042665215.1. Classification (NCBI taxonomy): domain Bacteria; kingdom Pseudomonadati; phylum Pseudomonadota; class Betaproteobacteria; order Burkholderiales; family Comamonadaceae; genus Hydrogenophaga; species Hydrogenophaga atypica. The sequence goes on along the minus strand of NZ_JBHTCA010000011.1, from coordinate 83,697 downwards.
CGTGGCGGTGCATCTCCTCCAGCAAGCGGGTGCTGGCGTTCAGGTCGCCGCCCCAGTAGCCAGCCACGCGGCCGTGGTGCGCAAAGGCTTCGCCGACCTCGCGCGGGTGCACGGCCCCCCGTTCGCGCACAAAGGCCAGCAACTCGTGGGCGCGGCGGGTAGCGGCGGCGTCCCAGGCGCGGCGTGGGGAGCGCGGGTGCAGCAGGGCGGTCCAGTCGCGTGGCACAAACCCATAGTTGACGAAGGCCTCTTCCTCAATGGCCAGCCGCTCGTAGCGCCGCTCCAGGTCACCGGCGCGGTAGCCCTTGACCCGCTGGAAGAGGATGAGGTCTTGCGCGCGCGCCGGCGCCCGCATGGGGTCGGCCTGCACAAAGCCGAGCCGTTTGATGGCGGCCGACAGCGTGGTGGGCTTGAACAGGCTGCGCGCAATGGCGTGGCGGCGCAAGTGGTCCAGCGTCACGCCCATCGCAGCCCCGCCTCAGACCTTGCCGCGGCGGGCCTGGGCGCGGCGCACCTGGCGGCTTTGCCGGCTCGCCGCCAGGGCCTTGTCCCGGGCCTGGTGTTTTTGGCGTATGCGGGTCGATACCCACTTGGCCACCCCAAAAGCGACGACAAAACCGCCAATCGCGAGCAGCGCCCCCACGGCGTTGTTGTCCATCATTCCACCCGCGTCACACGGTTGGGCTTGAAGCCCAGGTCGGCGGCCTTGCCCTTGCGCCCACGCGCGGCGCGGGCGTTGTTGAGGCTGCGGATTTCCAGTGTTTCGTCGCGCTCCTTGCCGCCGCGTCCAATGCCCTCGATCTTGATGCTGCGGGTGTAGGCCACCGCGCCGGCCAGCGTGTCTTTGGCCTCCAGGTCGATCAACATCAGGCCGCGCCCGCCCTTCTCCATCTGCTTGAGTTCGCCGATGTCAAAGGTGAGGATGCGCCCGCCGGTGGACGCGCAGGCCACGTGCGTGGCGGGCGCCAGCGCCTGGCTGCCGCTGGTGAACGCGGCGTGTGAAGGCGCACAAATCGTCTCGCCCTCGCCCAGGTTGAGGAAAGCCTTGCCGCCCTTCTGGCGCGAGACCATGTTCTCCACCGTGGCGATGAAACCGTAGCCGCCCGAGCCACTCAACAGCAGCGCGGCGTTGGCCGGTCCGGCAAAATAATGCAGCGGCTGGGTGCCGGATTCGAGGTCGATCAGGGTGGTGATGGGCTGGCCGTCGCCCCGGGCACCCGGCAGCGCAGACACGGGCACCGAATACACGCGCCCGTTGCTGCCGAACACGATCAGCGTGTCCACCGTGCGGCACTCGAAGGTACCGTACAGGCCGTCGCCCGCCTTGAAGGCGAAGCCGCCCGCCTCGTGGCCGTGACCGGTGCGCGCACGCACCCAGCCTTTTTGCGACACCACCACCGTCACCGGCTCGTCCACCACCTTGACCTCGGCCACGGCTTTCTTCTCGGCCTGGATGAGGGTGCGGCGGGCGTCGGCAAAGGTCTTGGCGTCTGCCTCGATTTCCTTGACCATGAGCCGGCGCAGCGTCGCTTCACTGCCCAGAATGTCTTCGAGTTTGCCCTGCTCTTCGCGCAGTTCTTTCAGCTCCTGCTCGATCTTGATGGCTTCCAGCCGCGCCAGTTGGCGCAGCCGGATTTCCAGGATGTCCTCGGCCTGCCGGTCGCTCAGATTGAAGCGCGCGATCAGCGCCGCCTTGGGCTCATCGCTCTGGCGGATGATGGCGATCACCTCGTCGATGTTGAGCAGCACCAGCTGCCGGCCTTCGAGGATGTGGATGCGGTCCAGCACCTTTTGCAGGCGGTGCTGGCTGCGCCGGGTGATGGTGGTCTGGCGGAAGCTGACCCACTCCAGCAACATCTGGCGCAGCGACTTCTGGATGGGTTTGCCGTCCAGGCCCACCATGGTCATGTTGATGGAGGACGAGGTCTCCAGGCTGGTGTGGGCCAGCAGGGTGGTGATGAGCTCCTGCTGCAGGGTGCGGCTGGTCTTGGGTTCGAACACCAGGCGCACGGCGGCGTCCTTGCTCGACTCGTCGCGCACGCCGTCCAGCACCGCCAGCACGGTTTGTTTGAGCTGGTTCTGGTCTTGTGTCAGCGCCTTTTTGCCGGCCTTGAGCTTGGGGTTGGTCAGTTCCTCGATTTCTTCCAGCACCTTTTGCGAGCTGACACCCGGCGGCAATTCGTTGACCACCAGCTGCCACTGGCCCCGCGCCAGTTCCTCGATCTTCCAGCGTGCGCGCACCTTGAGACTGCCGCGGCCGCTGCGGTAGGCGTCGGCAATGTCGGAAGACGTGCTGATGATTTGGCCGCCGCCGGGGTAGTCGGGGCCGGGCACGAGCGTGAACAGGTCCTCATCGCTCAGTTTGGGGTTCTTCACCAGCGCCACGCAGGCGTCGGCCACCTCGCGCAGGTTGTGGCTGGGGATTTCGGTGGCCAGGCCCACGGCGATGCCGCTGGCGCCGTTGAGCAGCACAAAAGGCAGGCGCGCCGGCAGCTGGCGCGGTTCTTCAAACGAGCCGTCGTAGTTGGGGATGAAATCCACCGTGCCCTGGTCGATCTCGTCGAGCAGCAGGCCGGTGATTTTGGCCAGCCGGGCCTCGGTGTAGCGCATGGCGGCGGCACCGTCGCCATCGCGGCTGCCGAAGTTGCCCTGGCCGTCGATCAGCGGGTAGCGCTGGGAAAAGTCCTGCGCCATGCGCACCAGCGCGTCGTAAGCAGCGCTGTCGCCGTGCGGGTGGTACTTGCCCAGCACATCACCCACCACACGGGCACTTTTCACCGGCTTGGCCGCCGTGTTGCCCGAGTAACCCAGGCCCATGCGCTCCATGCTGTAGAGGATGCGCCGCTGCACCGGCTTCTGGCCGTCGCACACATCGGGCAGCGCCCGGCCCTTGACCACGCTCAGCGCGTATTCGAGGTAGGCGCGCTGGGCGTAGGCGGCCAGGCTGTCGTCGTCAGGCTCCACGGGCGGGGGCGGCGCAGGGGGTTCGGCGGGCGGTGGGGTCTGCGGCTCGTCGGGCAGGATCAGTTCTTCGGTCATGTGGTCTTCAGGGTGGCCTCAGGCCATCCAGTCTTGCCACTTGAGGTCGGGCACGACCTCGAAGTGGCGGGTGTTGTGGGTCACCAGGGTCAGGCCGGTGGCCAGGGTGTGGGCGGCAATCTGGGTGTCGATTTCGCCGATGGGCCGACCCATGGACATCAGGTGGTGCTTCACATGTCCGTATGCCTCCGCTGCGTCGGCTGTCCAGTCCAGCACGGGCAATTGCGCCAACAAACGGTCGATGCGTGGGCGGCGCTTGTCATCTGCCTGCATGCGGTTTTGGCCATAGCGGACCTCGGCCAGGGTGATCGCAGAAATCGCCACCGCGCGGTTGAACATTTCGTCGCGCATGCGCATCAGCAGGCCGTCGTGCCGGCCTTTGATGAAGTCGCTGAGGACATTGGTATCGAGGAGGTACATGCCCAGAAGCGTCACGCAGCCGAACCATCGCCGTCGAACGGATCGGGGCGGTACGCGTCATCGCGCGGCGGGATGAACTCGTCGGCCACGGGCGCCTCACGTATCTCGCGAATCAAGTCGTCAATCTCGCGGCGCCGCGCGCGCTCATCCCGTTTGGGCCGCAAGACAAGATCGCCCGTCGCCTCGTTGCGCGTGATCCAGACCTCTTGGGCATCCAGCCGAAAGGCCTTGGGCAGTCGCACGGCCTGGCTGTTGCCGGTGGTGAATACTTTGGCGGTTGCGGTCATGACACACTCCTGACGTATATACGCATTGTATATACATGGAGGTCAAATATCGATGTCCACCTCGTCGCCGCGCAGCTCCATCAGCTCGCGGCGCGCCGCCGCCTCGCCCTTGCCCATGAGCTTGGTGATCTCGGCCTCGGTGCGGGCGAAGTCGATGTTGCCCAGTTGCACTGGCAGCAGCCGGCGCGTGTCGGGGTTGAGGGTGGTGTCCCACAGTTGTTCGGCGCTCATCTCACCCAGGCCCTTGAAGCGGCTGATGGGGCATTTTTCGCGTGGCACGCCGTCTTTGGCGCATTTGTCGAGGATGGCGGTCAGCTCACCGTCGTCCAGCGCGTAGTGTTTGGCCGCCGGCTTTTTGCCGCGCGCGGGCACGTCCACCCGAAACAGCGGCGGGCGCGCCACAAACACGTGGCCGGCCTCGATGAGCTTGGGAAAGTGTCGGAAAAACAGCGTGAGCAGCAGCACCTGGATGTGCGAACCGTCCACATCGGCGTCCGAGAGGATGCAGATCTTGCCGTAACGCAGGCCACTGAGGTCGGGGCTGTCGGTAGGGCCGTGCGGGTCCACACCGATGGCCACCGAGATGTCGTGAATTTCGTTGTTGGCGAACAGGCGGTCGCGCTCCACCTCCCAGGTGTTGAGCACCTTGCCGCGCAGCGGCAGCACGGCCTGGCATTCTTTGTCGCGGCCCATTTTGGCGCTGCCACCGGCCGAGTCGCCCTCCACCAGAAACAACTCGTTGTGGGCGATGTCGCGGCTTTCGCAGTCGGTCAGCTTGCCGGGCAACACCGCCACGCCACTGCCTTTGCGCTTTTCCACTTTCTGGCCGGCGCGCTGGCGCGTCTGCGCGGCCTTGATGGCCAGCTCGGCCAGCTTCTTGCCGTGGTCCACGTGCTGGTTGAGCCAGAGTTCGAGCGTCGGGCGCACAAAGCTGGACACCAGCCGCACCGCGTCGCGCGAGTTGAGCCGCTCCTTGACCTGGCCCTGGAACTGCGGGTCCAGCACCTTGGCGCTCAGCACGTAGCTGGCGCGGGCAAACACGTCCTCAGGCAGCAGCTTGACGCCCTTGGGCAGCAGGCTGTGCAAGTCGATGAAGCTCTTGACGGCGTTGAACAGGCCATCACGCAAACCGCTGTCGTGGGTGCCACCGGCGCTGGTGGGGATGAGGTTGACGTAGCTCTCGCGCACCGGCTGGCCGTCTTCGGTGAAAGCCACGCACCAGTTGGCGCCCTCGCCTTCGGCAAAACTCTCGCTGCTGGCGTCGGCAAAACCTTCACCGTCAAACAGGGGGATCACCGGCTCGCCATTCAGGGTCTGCTGCAGGTAGTCGCGCAGGCCGCCTTTGTATTGCCAGGTCTGGGTTTCCTTGGTTTTTTCATTCACCAGGGACACCGCCACACCAGGCATCAGCACCGCCTTGCTGCGCAGCAGGTGGGTCAGCTCGCCCAGGGGCAGTGTGGCCGAATCGAAGTACTTGGCGTCGGGCCAGGCGCGCACCGTGGTGCCTTGTTTGCGCTCGCCGTCCTGCAGCGGGCGGATGGCGATGGGTTCCACCACGTCGCCGGCAGCAAACACCAGGCGGGCGAATTGCCCTTCGCGGTGGCTGCTCACCTCCAGCCGGGTGGACAGCGCGTTGGTCACGCTCACACCCACACCGTGCAGGCCACCCGAAAAGCTGTAGGCGCCGCCCTTGCCCTTGTCGAACTTGCCGCCCGCGTGCAGGCGGGTGAACACCAGTTCAATGACGGGCGCGTTTTCCTCGGGGTGCAGGCCGTGTGGGATGCCCCGCCCGTCGTCCTCCACGCTCACCGAGCCGTCGATGTGCAGGATGACCTTGATCTTCTTGCCGTGGCCAGCCAACGCCTCGTCGGCGGCGTTGTCCAGCACCTCTTGGATGATGTGCAGCGGGTTGTCGGTGCGGGTGTACATGCCCGGCCGCTGCTTGACCGGCTCCAGGCCCTTGAGGACGCGGATGGAGCCTTCGGAATACTCGGGAACGGGTTTGACTGCCATGGGCGCGGATTGTAGGCGGGGCGCCGGCGCCGTCCGACCACTCTACCGCCAGAGGGGCCTCAGGGCACCGCGCGCTCGATGGCCCGGTTCAGGCGCTCGATCAGGCTGTCGGGTGTGTTCAGGCTGCACATGATGTGCCTTTTTTCACCCGCTGGCATCCCCACGAGGCGAACCACGCGGGTGCCGGCCAGTGCGAGCCCCAACACCTCCTGCAGGCCTCGCACCTCTTCGGGCGCGGTCAACATGAAGTCCACCCGGCCCAGCGCCACCATTCGCGCCATGCTGACGTTGTCGCTGGAGGTTTCACGCCGGTTGAACTTGGCCGTGCCCACCAGGGCGTCCAGCTCGGTGCCGAAGGAGTAGCCCTGCTTGAACAGCGCCACCAGCGACGCATCGTTCAACAGCGAGGCGATGGGGTCCCCGTCCCGCAAACGCTCGGGCGGCAGATTGGTCAAGACCACATGCGCCGAATCCTGGTAGATCGGCTGGGTGAACTTGGCAAAACGCTGGCGCTCGGGCCGCATAAACCAGCCCACCGCACAGTTCACCGGGCTGTCATCGCGGGCGTTCTGAATCATGTGCAGTTGCCGTGCCGAGGGAAAGGACGCCACCTGGAAGGAAATGCCCACCAGCTCGAAAGCACGCATTGCCGGAGTGCCGGTCAGTCCAACCAGCCGCCCGTCGCGGATCATGTTGTAGGGCGGACGGTCATGGATGTGGAGCAAGACCGGCCCCGCCGCCGCGGGCGAGCCCACGAGCAGCCCCGCCAGCCCGAGGAACAGCAGCATCCACAAGCGCAGGGCCTGCTGGGCCACGCAGACCCCGGCTCTGCCATGGCAGGGCCGACGCCACTCAGCCACGGCCTGTCTCCAAGGTGAAAGCACCCACGGTGTGCAGCAAACGCTCCACCTGGTCATTCACCACCGCCGAAGCCGCCGCCGACTCCTCCACCAACGCCGCGTTTTGCTGGGTGGTGCGGTCCATCTCATGGATGGCCTGACTGATCTGGTCGATGCCTGCGCTCTGGTGTCCGGTGGACTGGTTGAGTTTGTCGATGATGCCGGCCACCTCCTGGATGCCCGTGACGATCTCGGTCATGGTGGCCCCGGTGGCACGCACACGTTGGTTGCCGGTGTCCACACTGCGGCGCGAGGCGTCGATCAAGTCCTTGATTTCCTTGGCCGCGTTGGCGCTGCGCTGCGCCAGGCTGCGCACTTCGCTGGCCACCACCGCAAACCCGCGCCCATGTTCACCGGCCCGGGCGGCTTCCACGGCGGCGTTCAAGGCCAGGATGTTGGTCTGGAAGGCGATGCCATCGATCACACCAATGATCTCGCCGATGCGCGATGAGGCTTCGGCGATCTCGCCCATGGTGCTGACCACCCCTTGCATGGCCTCGCCGCCCTTGCCTGCCGCCTGGTTGGCCGAGGCTGTGAGCCGGCTGGCCAGTTGGGCCGAATCGGCCAGTTGGCGCACGGCGTTGTTCAGCTCGTCCAGCGACGCCGCCGTCTCCTCGATGTTGCCGGCCGAACGTTCGGTGCGACTGGACAAGTCCATGTTGCCGACCTTGATTTCGTTGGTGGCCGCGTGCACCGCCTGCGCCCCGTCGCGGATGTCGCACAGCACCAGGCCGATCTTGCTCACAAAGGCATTGAAAGCGCGGGCGATCTGGTCCACCTCGTCGCTGCCCACCACCGGCAGGCGCCGGGTCAGATCGCCGCCGCTCTGGCTGATCTCGTCCAGCGCGTCGCGCACCGCATTCAGGCGGCGGAAGGACTGTGCGGTTAGCAGCGCGCTCAAGCCCGCCGTGGCCAGAGCCAACAAGACCACAGACAACACCATCAGGCGCACGATTTCGCGCAGGCTGGCGGTGGCATCGCCCACGTCCAGGCCCACCGCCAGGTACCAGTCGGTGCCCTTGATCTCCTTGATCTTGAGCAGCTTTTCGCCACCCAGGTCGAGCGGGGCCACCATCGACCCGCTTGCCAGCTCACGCAGCCGTTCGGGTGTGAGCGCGGGAGACAGCTCGGTGGAGGCCTTGAGCGTCATTTCACTCGCGGGTGCGGCCAGCAGCATGCCATCCTTGTCCACCACAAAGGCCACGCTGTTGGGCGTGGGGCGGATGGCGGCCGCCACCTCTTGCACCACCTGCAGCGGCATCACGCCGCTGAGCACGCCGGTGGCCTTGCCTTCGCGCATCAAGGGCGCGGCAAACGACACGAAAGGCGCACCGGTGGTGGCGTCGGCGTACGGCTTGGTCACCAGCAGGCGGCCAGCGGCCACCGCACTTTTGTACCAGGGCCGTGCCGTGGGGTCGAAGGTGGCGGGTGTGTTGGGGTTGCTGGACACGAAGGATTTGTCCTCCCAGCCCACCGTGGCGATGCGAAAGCCATTGGACTTGGCCATGTGCACCACCAAGCCCTGGGGATCGCCAGGCCTGACGGCATCGGCCGTGGCCTGCACCGCCGCAGCCTTGCTGGACACCCAGGTTTCAATCGTTACGGTGTTGCCTTCGGTGATGGCACGCAGGTTCTGCTCAATGGCCTGCATGGTGTTGCTGCGCACGATCTGGTAAGACACAGCCCCCGTGATGGCCAAGGCGGTGACCACCGCCAGCGATGAGATGACGAGGATGCGGGCGCGGATGGTTTTGATCATGACAATCACTCCTTGTTGTTATGCGATGGGAAACGGCCAGTGGGCGGACCGCACTTGGCCGCCAGGTGCGGCGCAGCGCCCGGAACGGCGATGGGCGCCCACATGGGGGCACACGGCTGCCAGCGCGTGGGCGCCGTGGGCGTGTGGATGGGGGTGGGTGCGGTGACCCGCTGGTGGGATGAGGCCGCAGGCGGTGTGCACAAAACACACGCCTATGGGCCGGGTTTCAAATGACCATGACATGAGACGCTCCCTGTTGTCGCTTGATTGCGATCTAACGTTTTTTGACACTGTAGGGCCACCAATGTGACCTATCAATTCATTTACTTAACAATTTGAGGCAATGGTCACATTCGCAACAAACACCCTGTATTCGCCATTCGCACCGGCGCCCGGCCCCACCCATATCTCGGGGTGCTTGAGCTTTCCCCGCCAGCCCGTCAGGCGGCTTCTTTGAGCGCCACCAAACCACCGTGCGCGCGCGGCGAGCCCGCCGGCAACAACTGCGGTGGTTGGCGGGCAAAGGCCTCAAAATCGCTGGGCGTCAACGGCTTGCTGTAGATGTAGCCCTGGATCTGATCGCAGCCGTGCTTTTGCAGAAACGCGAGTTGCTCAGCGGTCTCCACGCCCTCGGCAATCGTGGTCATGTTCAGGCGCTTGGCCATCTCGATCACGGCGGTGACGATGGCGCGGTCGTCGGCATCGCGAGAAATGTCGCGCACGAAGGACTGGTCGATCTTGAGCTTGTGGGCGTTGAACTTCTTGAGGTAACTCATGGAGGAGTAGCCCGTGCCAAAGTCATCGATGGCCAGGTGGATGCCTTGCGCGCGCAACCCGTTCATCACATCGATGGCCTGCTGCGGCTTCTGCGCCACCGCGCCTTCGGTGAGCTCCAGTTCCAGCTCGCCGGGGTGCAGGCCCTCCTCCTGCAGGATGTGGCCCACCATGGCCGAGAGGTCGGCATGCCGGAACTGCGCGGCCGACAGGTTCACCGCCATGCGCAAAGGTGCACCGCCGGCCGCTCGCCAGGCCACAGCCTGCCGCACCGCTTTGCGCAATACCCAGCCGCCCACCGGCACGATCAGGCCACTGGACTCCGCGATGGGAATGAACTCAGCCGGCGAAATGAAGCCCAGCTCGGGATGGGTCCAGCGCAGCAGCGCTTCGGCGCCCACCAGACTGCCGTCCTTCAGACTCATTTGTGGCTGGTACACCACCGACAGTTGCTGGCCCTCGATGGCCTGACGCAGAGCGGTCACGATACGCAAGTGGCGCGCCGACCTGGCCTGCATCTCGTGTGTGAAGAACTCGCAGCCGTTGCGCCCCGCTTCTTTCACGCGGTACATGGCGGCGTCCGCGTTGCGGTAGAGGGTGTGGAAGTCGTCGCCGTCGGCGGGGTACATCGCCACACCGATGGAGGCGGTCACCACCAGCTCGTGCGAGCGCACCTGGCACACCTCGGTCACGGCCTGCAGCAGCTTGTCGGCCACGTGGGCGGCGCCGTCGGCGTCCACGCCCGGCAGCATCACCACAAACTCGTCGCCGCCAGACCGCGCCAGCAAATCCTGTTCACGCAGGTGCCCCTGCAGGCGCTTGGCCAGCTCCACCAGCAGGCAGTCGCCCACCTCGTGGCCCAGAGCGTCGTTGACGTCCTTGAAGTCATCGATGTCGATGTAGAGCAAGGCCAGCGTGCCCTGGCTGCGCGCGGCAAAACTGAGCGCATAGCTGGCACGTTCGGTGAGCAGGGCGCGGTTGGGCAGGCCGGTCAGGGGGTCGCGCGTGGCCAGGTACAAGGCGCGGTCTTCGCTGCGGCGGCGCTCCAGCATGAGGCGCAGTTTGGACAAGGCGATGTGCAGCTGTTTGCGCACATCGTCCAGGAAGCGGATTTCCTCGCTGGACCACACGGCCTCGTCCGCTGGTTTGACCAGCACCAGCAGCTTGAGCACCCCGTCGCTCACTTCGATGGGATAGAGCAGCAAGCTGTCGAGCGCAAACACACCGAGCTCGCGCTGGCGCGTGGCATGGCCCTCGTGCTGCGCCAGCAGATCGGCGCCGCGCAAGGTCTGCCAGCGTTGTGTGTGAACCAAGGGCACCACCAGCTCGGCCAGTGCGTCCAGCGCGGCGCCACCCAAGAGCGCCCTTCCCTGCACGGTCGCGTCCTTTTCCCACAAGGCCAGCTCGCGGGTGGAGCGGTCGCCCAGCTCCACCTCGTACATCACGGCCAGGTCGGCGTCGAGCGTGACCGCCATGATGCGGGTCGAATCCTGCAGCAGGCGATTGACATCGCCCACCTTGAGCACCAGTTCGGACAACTCGTTGATAGAACGTGAAAAGCCATAGAGCGCGCTGATGCGGGCCTCCGATCGCCGGGCCTGCGCCTCCTGCTCCTCAGCTTTGGCAATGGCACCCAGCAGGCGGCCGGTGAGGTCAGAAAAAGAACCCATCAGCGCGCTCAACTCCTTCGATTGCATCTGGGGCATCTGGGCGGCCGCCTGCTCGGGGCGCCATGACACGACCCAGGCCGTCAAGCGCCGCAGCGGCAACACCACCACCGCACGCAGCACCACAAACTGCACCACAAACAACACCGCGCAGTAGGTCAGGAGCTTGAGCAACAAGTCCAGCGACTCCTGGCGCATCACGCTGTCGATCACCTCCGGGTTGCCATAAACAGACACCACGCCCAACAACATGTCCCGGTTCACCACGTCGGCCCTGGCCACCAGCTGGTTGTTCGCAAAACGGCGCTTCAAATCGTCGCCATTGGCGAGTGACCGGACCATGGTGCCCCCCAGCTCGTCACGCAGGTAGGCCAGATGGCCCTCAACATCCACCCGGGCCACCACAATGGCCTGTATCGCATCGACCTGAGCCTCGCTGCGCACAAGGCGCGCCGCCTCGTCCTCGTCCATGTTCCACAAGGGGTAGGCCAGTGTGCGCGAGAGCCGAGCCGCTGCCGCAGACTGGGTATCGCGCAGCTGCAACTCCGTCTCGGCCACCACGCGCCGCAGCTCCACGTAGCCACCGCTGCCAATCACCAGCAACACGGTGACCAGCAGCGATGCGAGCAATTGCCGTGTGATGGTGTTCATTGCGGCCTCCTGAGGGGGGTGCGGCTGCCCGGGCCGTCAGGCGGTTTCGACTTCCTGCACCGAATCGAGCAAGCCAATGTCGTCGCTGGACATGAGCCGCTCGATGTCCACCAGGATCAGCATGCGCGCCTGGTCGCCCTGGGCCTCGGTGGCGATGCCGGTGACGTAGGCCCCATCCAGCCCACTGGAGAGTGACGGTGGTGGTTTGATCTGCTCGCGTGTGAGCGCCACCACATCCGACACCGAATCGACCACGATGCCGATCACCCGTTTGCCGATGTTGAGCACGATGGTGGCGGTGATGTCGTTGTATTCGGGTGTCTGGCCGAACTTGATGCGCAGGTCCACGATGGGCACGATCACACCGCGCAGGTTGACCACACCTCTCATGAACTCGGGTGCGTTGGCAATGCGGGTGGGCTCGTTGTAACCCCGGATTTCCTGCACCGTCAGGATGGGGATGCCGTATTCCTCTTGGCCGAGCCGGAAGCTGAGGTATTCGCCCGCATGGGCGTCGGGGATGTTCTTGTCGTGTGGCATGGCGTGCATGGCCTCCCTGATTCTTCGTTGTAAAAAACGCCCCCATCGCTGGGGGCCAAGCACGGGCGGGTCATCTGTGCGCCCGTGACACTCTCAAATGAACAATGCGGTTGAACGCTCGAACGACTGGTTAAAAGGACGTCCAGTCGCCATCTGCGCCACCCGCCGCCCCGGCGCCGGCCAAAGCCATGGCGGGCAACTTGGGTTCGGCCGGGCGGGCGGCCACTTTGCGCTGCGCAGCGGGTTTGGACACCGGCGCCCGCACCACGGGTGCAACCGGTGCCGCACGGGGCGCCGCTTGCGCCACCGGTGCCACACGCGCCACGCCACCAGACGGCAACTGGAACACCGAGACCACCTGCAGCAACTGGGCCGCTTGCTGGCGCAAGCCATCGGCCGCCGCCGCGCTTTCTTCCACCAAGGCCGCGTTTTGTTGGGTGGCCTGGTCCATCTGGGTGACGGCTTCACCAATCTGCGACACACCGGCGCTTTGTTCAGCGCTGGCGGCGGTGATTTCGCCCATGATGTCCGTCACGCGGCGGATGGCATCGACCACCTCCTGGATGGTGTGGCCGGCCTGGTCCACCAGGGTGGTGCCCTGGTCCACCCGCTGGGTGCTGGCGCTGATCAGCTCCTTGATTTCCTTGGCCGCACCGGCGCTGCGCTGCGCCAGGTTGCGCACCTCGCTGGCCACCACCGCAAAACCCCGGCCCTGTTCACCCGCGCGGGCGGCTTCCACGGCGGCGTTGAGCGCCAGGATGTTGGTCTGGAAGGCGATGCCATCGATGACGCCGATGATGTCGGCGATGCGGCGCGAGGCCTCGTTGATGCTGCGCATGGTGGCCACCACCTCCTGCACCTCGGCACCACCCTTGACGGCCACACTGCTGGCGCTCACCGCCAGTTGGTTGGCTTGGGATGCGTTGTCGGCGTTCTGCTTGACGGTGGTGCTCAGTTCTTCCATGGACGCGGCTGTTTCTTCCAGCGCGCTGGCCTGCTCTTCGGTGCGGCCCGACAAGTCCTGGTTGCCGGTGGCGATCTGGGCCGAAGCCGAGGCCACCGATTCGGCGTTTTGGCGCACCTGCCCCACCACGCCCGCCAGTTGCTCCCGCATGCGGGCCATGGCCGCCAGAATGCTCTGGTTGTCGCCCGCCCGGGTCAGCACGTCCATGGCCAGTTTGCCGTCGGCAATCTGGCTGGCCACGGCCACGGCGTAATGCGGCTCACCGCCGAGTTGGCGCGACAACCAGCGGCTGAACATAACCGCCGCCGCCACCGCCAGCACCACCGCAATGGCCGACGCGATGATCAAGGCGATGCGTGACGAGGCATACACCTCGTCGGCATACACACTGGCGTCCTTACCGCCTTTGGTGTTGAGGTCCACCAGTTCCAGCAGGCGGTTCGAACCTTCGTCGAACATTTTTTGCGACTCGCCACGCAACAGCGCGCGCGCCGCGTCGTTTTGGTTGGACCGGGACAGCTCCACCAAGCGGCGATTGACCGCGAGGTAGTTGCTCCAAGCCGTCTCGAAGCGCTGCCAGATGGCGCGCTCAGCGTCAGACGAAATCAGCTGGTCGTATTCCTTCGACTTGCGCTCGATGGTGGCCAGCAGCTCCTTCATGTCCGCTTCGGCGGCCTGCATGTCGCGTTCATCCGTGGACAACACATGCTGGAACTCGGTGATTCTGAAATCGGAGGTGTGGGTGTTGAGCGCCGACACAACAATGGAACTGGGCAACCAGTTGGTGGTGACTTCGGTGGACGCGTCGTTGATCTGCGCCATGCGCAAGATGGCCAACACGGCGGAGCCACACAGCAGCGCGATCACCAAGCCGAAGGCAATGGACAAACGGGCGGCCACGGAGAGGGGGGTTTTGGTTTGCATACCGGCCTCACTGCTGTTGTTTGTTGGACGGCGTAGGTGCCGATGCGGCCCGATGCTGGCCCTGGTGGTGTGTGCACGCGGCACGCGCCGACACCCTTGATGACTGATGCAACTTCATTGTTTTCTCCCTGGAATGTTCAACCGACCGCACGAACACACACACCCGGGGCTGCGGCGAGCCCCCGGCGCTGACAAAAACGGATCACCCGGCAGCAGCAGGCCGCGCAGCCCGTGGTGGGCGCGTGCTGGCAACTGAGGCAGGCGTAAAGGGGGTGAGGTGCGGCGCGAAAAGCGCCACACGGGCTTGTGCGGAAACCGCTGGCGCAGCAGATGCGCCTAAACCGTGAACAGACATGACCTACTCCCTGACATCGCCTTGGTGACGAACTAACTTTTTTTGACACTTTACGCGAGCCACCGCGTGAAAGCAAAAACAATTTCACACATTCCACGAACAACCTGACGCAATGGTCGCCTTCGCAACAATTGTCAAATCCATCCGCGCGGCGTTTGCTACATTTGCCCGATGCAATCCCCTGCCCGCCTTTCCATCGCCCAGGTGCTGATCTGTGGCGGCGCCATCGTCACCCTGTCCATGGGCATACGCCACGGCTTTGGCCTGTGGCTGCAGCCCATCACCCAGGCCCACGACTGGACGCGCGAAAGTTTTGCGCTGGCCATCGCGGTGCAGAACCTGGCCTGGGGCGTGTTCGGCATCTTTGCTGGCATGCTGGCCGACCGTTTTGGCGGCGCGCGGGTGCTCATGGGCGGTGCGCTGCTGTACGCGGCCGGCCTGGCCGGCATGGCCCTGACCACCACCTCCCTGGGTTTTGCGCTGACCGCCGGTGTGCTGATTGGCATGGCGCAGGCGGGCACCACCTACGCCGTGGTGTACGGCGTGATCGGGCGACAGATACCTGCCGACAAACGTTCCTGGGCCATGGGCATGGCGGCAGCGGCTGGTTCCTTCGGGCAATTTCTGATGGTGCCGGTGGAAGGGCTGCTGATCGACCGCTTGGGCTGGCAAGACGCGTTGCTGGCCCTGGGCGTGGCGGTGTTGCTGATCGCGCCGCTGGCCTTGGGTTTGAGAGAACCGGGCTTTGCGACCGGCGCACCGGCCAAACGTGAGCAATCCATCGCCCACGCGCTGCGCGAAGCCTTCCGCTACCGCAGCTTCCAGTTGCTGATGGCGGGCTACTTTGTGTGCGGTTTCCAGGTGGTGTTCATTGGCGTGCACATGCCCAGCTACCTCAAGGACCACGGCCTGTCGCCCCAGGTGGCGAGTTATGCGCTGGCCATCATCGGGCTGTTCAACGTGGTGGGCACCTACGCGGTGGGCGTGCTCGGCCAGCGCCTCTCGCGCCCCAAAATCCTGTCCTTCATTTATTTCGCGCGTTCGGTGGCCATCACCGTGTTCCTGCTGGCGCCACTGACGCCGGCCAGCGTTTACGTGTTCTCGGCGGTCATTGGTCTGCTGTGGTTGTCCACCGTGCCACCCACCAACGCGGTGCTGGCGCAAATCTTCGGTGTGGCCCACCTGTCCATGCTCAGCGGTTTTGTGTTCTTCAGCCACCAGATCGGCAGCTTCATGGGCGTGTGGCTGGGCGGTATGTTGTACGACCGCACGGGCAGCTACGACATCGTGTGGCTGATCGCCATCGCGCTGGGCGTGTTTGCTGGCCTCGTCAACCTGCCGGTGCGTGAAACACCCATCCAGCGCGCCCCCAGCGGAGCCGCCGCATGAGCACACCACGCCGCCTGACACTGGCCGCCCTGGCCGCCGCCGCGCTGCTGGCGGTGTTCGCGCTCTACACCCGGCCCGACTTTCTGCTGCAACTGGCCGATCAGGTCTGGGCCTGTTTCTGATGATGGCCAAGATGCCCCATGGCGCAGAAGCGCCCTCTGAATGGATCACCCGCTGGGCCCACCTGCTGCCACCCAGCGCACGCGTGCTGGACGTGGCGTGTGGCGCCGGCCGCCACACGCGCTGGCTGGCGAACCAGGGCCACCGACTCACCGCCGTGGACCGCAACCCCGAAGCGCTCGCCGGTCTGGAGCATGTGGCGCGCGTGCTGTGCGCCGACATCGAAAACGGCCCCTGGCCACTGAACGCCGAGCGTTTTGACGCCGTGGTGGTGACCAACTACCTGTGGCGCCCGCTGTGGCCCACCTTGCTGGACAGCCTGGCCCCCGGCGGCGTGCTGCTGGTTGAGACCTTTGCCCATGGCAATGCCAGCGTGGGCAAGCCCTCACGGCCCGACTTTCTGCTGCAACCCGGCGAGCTGCTGCAATGCTGCCACGGCCTGCGTGTGGTGGGTTTTGAAGACGGCTTCTGTGAGGCGCCAGCACGCTACGTGCAGCGCGTCTGCGCGGTCCGCGAGGCCATGCCGCCGGCCGACCCGCCCGCCCGCTACCGCCTGCCCAGCAAGGGACAGATGCCGCCCCAGTGAGCCCCCGGGCTCTGGGTAGAATGTGGCGATTGCGCCCCCGGCGCGGCTCACTGACACGGATTCGAGCTATGACCCCCATCACCGGCAGCATTGTTGCCCTCGTTACCCCCTTTCTCCCGGACGGCAGCGTCGACTACCCCGCCCTGCGCAAGCTGATCGACTGGCACATCGCCGAAGGCACCGATTGCATCGGCGTCGTGGGCACCACCGGCGAATCGCCCACGGTCAATGTGGACGAACACTGCGAGATCATCCGCGTGTCGGTGGAGCAGGCCAAAGGCCGCGTGCCCATCATGGCCGGCTGCGGAGCCAACTCCACCGCCGAGGCCATCGAACTGGCCCGCTTCGCCAAAAAGGTCGGTGCCGACTGCCAACTGCAGGTCGTGCCCTACTACAACCGGCCGACGCAGGAAGGCCAGTACCAGCACTTCCGATCAATAGCCGAAGCCGTGGGCGACCTGCCCATGGTGCTCTACAACGTGCCCGGCCGCAGCGTGGCCGACATGTTGCACGACACCGTGCTGCGCCTGGCCCAGGTGCCCGGCATCGTCGGCATCAAGGAAGCCACCGGCAACATCGAGCGGGCGCAGTGGCTGATCAAGGAAACGCCGGCGGACTTCGCCGTCTACTCCGGCGACGACGCCACCGCCGTGGCGCTGATGTTGTGTGGTGGCCAGGGCAACGTGAGCGTGACCGCCAACGTGGCGCCGCGCCTGATGCACGAGCTTTGTGTGGCCGCCATCGCGGGCGACCGCGCCCGCGCCATGCAGATCCAGCTGCAGCTGCTGCCGGTGCACAAGCACCTCTTCGTCGAAGCCAACCCCATCCCGGTCAAGTGGGCCGTGGAGCGTATGGGGCTGTGTGGCGGCACCATGCGCCTGCCCATGACGCCGCTGTCTGCTAGCGCGCAGCCGGTGGTCGAGCAGGCCCTGCGCGACGCCGGCCTGCTGGCCTGAGCGTTGCCCGGCGCCCCCTTTTTGTTTCCAGTCTTTTTTGGGTACACCATGCCTGCACGACGCACCGTCTCATCCTTCCGTCCTCACCACAGCACCCGCCTGGGTGTGCTGGCACTGGCCGCACTGCTGGTCAGCGGCTGCAGCGTGCTGGAGACCGACAAGATCGACTACAAAAGCGCCAAACGTGCCAGCACCCTGGAAGTGCCGCCCGATCTGACCCAGATCAACCGCGAGTCGCGTTATGTGGTGCCTGGCACCAGCGTCACCGCCAGCGGCTTCCAGACCACGCAGACCACGGCAGCAGCAGCGGCCGGCACCGCTGTGGCGGCCGCCTCGTTGGGTGACGTTCGCATCGAGCGTTCGGGCTCTCAGCGTTGGCTGGTCATCAAACGGCCTGCCGACCAGCTCTGGCAACCGGTGGTGGACTTCTGGCAGGAGAACGGCTTTCTGCTGACCCAAGACCAGCAGGCCCTGGGCATCATGGAAACCGACTGGGCAGAGAACCGCGCCAAACTGCCACAAGACGTGATCCGCAGCACCTTGGGCAAGGTGTTTGACTCGCTCTACTCCACCGGCGAGCGCGACCGTTTCCGCACCCGGCTGGAGCGCACCGCCGATGGTGGCACCGAGATCTACATCAGCCACCGCGGCATGATCGAGGTGTACGCGAACGACCGCAAAGACCAGACCATGTGGCAGCCGCGCCCGGCCGACCCGGAACTGGAAACCGAATTCCTGCGCCGGCTGATGGTCAAGCTGGGCGTGCCCCAAGAACAGGCCAAAGCACAGGCCGCCAGCACGACCGTGCCGAGCGCCGCCCGTGCCACCACGCTCAACGGCGCGCCGGCGCTGGAGTTCGACGACAACTTCGACCGCGCCTGGCGGCGCGTGGGCCTGTCGCTCGACCGCACGGGCTTCACCGTGGAAGACCGCGACCGCGCCCAAGGCCTGTACTTTGTGCGCTATGTGGCGCCCGATCCCAACACGTCGAAAGAACCCAGCTTCCTGGGCCGCCTGTTCGGCGCCGGCAAGCCCGCCGACGCCACCCCGGTGCGCTACCGCATCCTGGTGCGCAGCGTTGGCGACAAAACCACCGTGTCCGTGCTGGACGCGCAAGGCCAGCCCGACAAATCGGCCAATGCCCAGCGCATCACCCAGGTGCTGGTGGACGACCTGAAGTGACACCCCACTGAGCCTGTGTGATCGATACAAGGGCCACCTTCGGGTGGCCCTTGGCACGTCTGGGGCGCCCGTGCCACAGCAGAGGCATTCGTGTGCCGTGCAACCCCCTGCAAGACGCCGGGTTGTCACGAAATTGAAACGCCGCTGCCGCATTCTCTGCGGCATCGCATCAACACGTTTCCCCCATGCATTGGTTGCTCTCGCTGCGCATAGGCACGCGCCTTGCGCTCGCTTTTGGCGCCCTCCTCCTCTTGCTGACCGCCCTGGCGGCCAGCGCCCTGATAGGCACCCAGCGCCTGGCCACCAGCGGTGAGGTGTTGTACACCCAACGCACCTTGCCACTGGTCGAGCTGGCGCGGGTCGATGCCCTGCTCGGCCAGAGCCGCAGCTCCGTGATGGAGATGCTGATCGACCCCGGCACCGCCAACATCGAACGCCGCAGCGCCGAACTGCGCCGCCAGGTGGTGCAGGCGCGCAGCGCATGGGCCGCCTACCGCAAAGCCAACCAGGCACCCCCCCAGGCCATCCTTGACTTGGCCGTGGCCTTCGAGCCCCTGCTCACCGCCTACCTGGACCAGGGCCTGGCGCCCGCAGCCCAGGCCGCCTCCGAGGGCCGCTACGACGACACCGTGGCGCAGTACAGCGACCACATCGCCCCCCTGGCGCCCCGTGTGGCACAGGCCATGGCCGCGCTCACCGACGCCGAGGTGGCGCTGGCCCAGGCCGAGTTCGCCCGAGTGCAGCAAGTGGCCCACTACACGCGCTGGCTGATGTGGGCCGGCACATTGCTGGCCTTGCTGCTCGGCGCCTGGCTGGCCTGGGCCATCACGCGCTCGGTCACCGGGCCGCTGCGGCAGGCGGTGGCTGCGGCGGCGGCCATTGCCCAAGGTGACCTGCGACCACCGCTGGCCCCCCAGGGGCGCGACGAGTGTGCCGAGCTGCTGCACGGCCTGCGCGGCATGTGCGAACAGCTCAGCCATGTGGTCGAACAGGTGCGCCTGGGCAGCCAGGGGGTGGCCCACGGTGCCGACGATGTGACTTCGGGCACGGGCGACCTGTCTGGCCGCACCGAACAACAGGCCGCCAGCCTGGAAGAAACCAGCGCGGCCATGGAAGAACTCACCCGCATGGCCGACCACGGCCGGCACACCGCCCAACAGGCCAGCACGCTGGCGCGCTCGGCCAGCCAGACCGCCAGCGCGGGTGGCGCCGCCGTGGCCCAGGTGGTGGCCACCATGGCGGGCATACACGACAGCTCGCGCCGCATCGGCGACATCATCGGCGTGATCGACGGCATCGCCTTCCAGACCAACATCCTGGCGCTCAATGCCGCCGTAGAAGCCGCGCGGGCCGGCGAGCAGGGTCGGGGATTTGCGGTGGTGGCCGGCGAGGTGCGCAGCCTGGCACAGCGCAGCGCCCAAGCCGCGCGCGAAATCAAGGCCCTGATCGGCGACAGCCTGAGCCAGGTGAGCGCCGGTGCCTCACAAGTGCGCGAGGCCGGCGAGCGTGTGGGCGGCCTGGTGGCCGAGGTCGATGAAGTGCGCAGCCTCATCGACGTGCTGCACAACGCCAGCCAGCAGCAGAACAGCACCGTGCAACAGATTGCCCAGACCGTGGGCCTGATCGACCAGAACACCCAATCCAACGCGGCCCTGGCCGAACAAAGTGCCGCCGCCGCCGACAGCCTGCGCCAACAGGCGCAGCGCCTGATGGGACTGGTGGCCACTTTCCGCACCCACAACCCGCCCCTGGCCCTGGGCCGGGACTGACCGCCCGATCACACGAGCCCCTGAACCATGACCGACCACGAAGACCTGGTGCGCCGCATCGAACGCGACCTGATGGACAGCTACGACGAAGAACTGGAACTCGAAATCGAGGACCGCCACCCGGACCTGGCCACCCATGCGCTGGGCGCGGGCGACACAGAGGCCGAAAAATCGCAACGCATCGCGTATTTCCGCGAACTGTTCCGCCTGCAGGCCGAGCTGGTGAAACTGCAAGACTGGGTGGCGGCCAGCAAACAAAAGGTGGTCATCCTGTTCGAGGGACGCGACGCGGCCGGCAAGGGTGGCGTCATCAAACGCATCACCCAGCGACTGAACCCACGTGTGTGCCGCGTGGTGGCCCTGCCCGCCCCCAACGACCGCGAGCGCACCCAGTGGTACTTCCAGCGCTACGCCACCCACCTGCCTGCGGCTGGCGAGATGGTGTTGTTCGACCGCAGCTGGTACAACCGCGCCGGCGTCGAACGGGTGATGGGTTTTTGCAGCGACGACGAGTACGAGGAGTTTTTCCGCTCGGTGCCCGAGTTCGAGCGCATGCTGGTGCGCTCGGGCATCAAGGTGCTCAAGTACTGGTTCTCCATCACCGACGACGAGCAACACCTGCGCTTTCTGGGCCGCATCCATGACCCGCTCAAGCAGTGGAAACTCAGCCCCATGGACCTGGAAAGCCGCCGCCGCTGGGAGGACTACACGCGCGCCAAGGAAACCATGCTGGAGCGCACCCACATCCCCGAAGCGCCGTGGTGGGTGGTGCCGGCCGACGACAAGAAGAAAGCGCGGCTGAACTGCATCCACCACCTGCTGTCGCAGTTCGAGTACGCGGAGATCCAGCGCCCCGAGGTGCAACTGCCGGCCCGCGTGCGCAACCCCGACTACCTGCGTCACCCGGTGCCGGCCGACATCATCGTGCCAGCGGTGTACTGAGTCCGGTGTCCACATTGGTTCAAGGTGTTGGCCCCACGCCCACGCTCCTGCCCACCCCCATCCAGCCCACCACATCGCTGCCGGCGCTGGCCCGCCGGATCTCGCTGACCTGGGTCAGCCTGACCCTGGCCAGCGCCGCCTTGATCGTCATCTGGGCCGCCACCTGGCAGCGCACTGCGTCCGAACAGCGCCTGATCGAGTCGAACGCGCTGGCACAACAGCGCAGCGTGGCCATCATCCTGTCGGAAAACCTCACGCAGGTGGTGGACCGGGGCCGCCTGCTCGCGCTGTCCGCCGACGACTGGTTCGAAGGCCGACGCAGTACCACCGTTGCGCGTGTGAACCTGCAGCTGGCCACCGACCAGGTGTTTCTGCGCGCTGCGCTGTACAACCCCGCGCTGGCGTTGCAGTTCCAGTCCGCACCCGCGCCAGTGGACGCACGGCTGGAAGCCGCGGTGCGTGAAGCCGCCTTGCGACTGAAGGCGGCCGCTGAACCCTCGCTGGAAATCGTCGCTGCGCCGCCCGGCGCAACCGAGAGCTGGTCGTTGCCGCTGCTGTATGCCGTGATGGACCGCCACGCCCAAGTGCGGGGCTACCTGTTGTTGCACATGGACCTGGGCTACCTGCTGCAGTTGTACCGTGACGTGGAGCTCGGCCACACCGGCTCCATCAAATTGCTGGCGCCCGATCACACGCTGCTGGCCGAGGTGCGCGCCGAAGGCCTGTCGCTCCCCGTCCAGCCCCAACGTATCCAAGGGCTGGACGGCACCCTTGCCACCGAGGGCCACCGCACCATCGACATCGACGGCCGTGGCGATGTGCAACTGCTGGCGTTCCGGCGCGCGGAACGCACGCCCTTCTGGGTGGCAGTTGGTCGCAGCGCCGACGAAATCCTGGCGGGGCATGAACGCTTCAACCTGCGGGTGTGGGCCACCCTGGGGCTGCTCTCGGCGGTGTTGCTTGCCGCCGCATCGCTGCTGCTGCGCAGCCTGCGCCGCCAGCAGGCGCTGATCGATGCGCTGCGCCGCTCTGACCAGGAAAAACAAAGCCTCATCCTGCAACTGGAGGACGAAAAATCGCGTGCGCTGGCGCTGGCCTCGCTCGACCACCTCACCGGGCTGAACAACCGCCGCATGTTCAACCAACTGGCCGGCAGCCACCTCGCGGCCGCACGGCGCAGCCCCAAACACTACGCCCTGCTCTACCTCGACCTGGACCGCTTCAAGCTCATCAACGACAGCCTGGGTCACCACGTGGGCGACCTGCTGTTGCAAGCGGTGGGCCAGCGGCTGCGCACCCACGTGCGCAGCGGCGACATCCTGGGCCGCATGGGTGGCGACGAGTTCGCCCTGCTGGTCACCGGTGTCGATCAGGCGGCCGATGTGGGCCAGATCGCGGCCAAACTGGTGACCGAACTCAGCCAGCCCTACGTCGATCTGGCGGGCCACGACCTGCACGTCACGCCCAGCGTGGGCATCGCCTTCTTTCCGCGCGATGGCCACGACATCACCGTGTTGTGCCGCAGTGCAGACACCGCCATGTACCAGTCCAAACGGGCCGGGCGGGGCCGCTACACCTTCTACGACGCGGCACTCAACCCGGCGGGCCCCAAACGCTATGCGCTGGAGCGCCAATTGCCACGCGCCATCCAGGACGGCGAGCTGGTGCTGCACTTCCAGCCCAAAGTCCAGCTCAGCGACATGCGCATCGTCGGCATGGAGGCCTTGGTCCGCTGGCAACACCCCGAATTCGGTCTGGTGTTTCCAGGCGACTTCATCCCCATCGCCGAACAGGCCAGCCTGATCGGCGCGCTGGGCGACTGGGTCATGCAAGCCTGTTGTGCCCAGCAGGCCGCCTGGCGGGCCGCCGGCTTGGCCCCGGTGCCGCTGGCCTTCAACGTGTCGCCCCAACAACTGCGCGACCCTTCGTTGCCCAGCCGCCTGGGCAAGCTGTTGCGACAACACGGACTGTCTGCCACCGACATCGAAATCGAGATCACCGAAAGCTGCCTGGTGGAGCCGGTCGAAGTGGCGGTGAAGGCGCTGAGCGAACTCGAACGCATGGGTGTTCACATCGCGCTGGACGACTTCGGCAGCGGCTTTTCCAGCCTGGGCCAGATCCGCCAATTGCCCATCCACAAACTCAAGATCGACCGCTCCTTCGTCAACGACCTGCGCAGCAACAGCGACGTGGGGGTCATCGTCACCTCCATCATCACCCTGGCGCACAACCTGAGCATGCGTGTGGTGGCCGAAGGGGTGGAACTGATGGACCAACTGGTCTACCTCAAAACCGCCGCCTGCGACGAAGTGCAGGGCTACTTCCTGAGCCGGCCGGTGGCCGCCGAGGACGCGGCGAAGTTGATGCAACACACCCACCTCCGACCACCATGAACCGACACCGATTCCACCCGCCCGTGGCCTGGACCCTGGCCCTGGCCGCCTGGCTCTGGCCCCTGTTCGGCCATGCCCAGCCAGCCTGCGATGACCCCCACCCGCTGCGCATGGCACTCATCCCCAAGTCCCAGGCGCAACAACAGCGCTTGCAGCTCGCGCCGCTGTTGCGGGTGCTGGAGCGCAGCACCCAGCGGCGCGTCGAGCTGAGCCTGCCCAGTTCCTACGCCGCGGTCATCGAAGGATTGTTGGCCGGCACCGTCGATGTGGCCGAGCTGGGTCCCGCCTCCTACGCCATGCTGATGGCACGGGCCGAAGACGTGCAGGTGTTTGCCGCGCTGGCGGCCCGCGATGGCACCCCACCGGACCAACCCGGCCGCTACCACGCGTTGCTCCTGACCAACCGGGACGCCGGCCTGGACAGCGTGGCCCAGTTGCAGGGCAAGCGGGTGAGCCTCACCGACCCCGCCAGCACGTCGGGCGCCCTGCTCCCCCGCGCCGGCATGCGCCAGCTCACCGGACGCACGCTGGAACAACACTTCGCCCGGGTGAGCTACGCCGGCTCGCACGACCGCGCGCTGCAGGCCTTGCGCCGTGGCCTGGTGGACGCGGCGTTTGTGTCCAGCACACGGCTCAACGAAGCGCTGCAGCAAGGCCGCCTGAAAGCCGGCGACGTGGTCGAACTCTGGCGCTCGCCACCCGTGCCCACCGATCCGTTTGTGGTGCGCAAACGCCTGTGTGCCCCGCTGCAGGCGCAGATCCGTGAGGCGTTTCTTGGCCACCAGGCCGAGCTGGCACCAATGTTCCAGCAACTCGGCAGCGGCGCGTTTGTGCCGGCCGACGATGCGGACTACCGCGCCGTGCGCGACCTGCTGCAACAGGCCCGGCCCTGATGCGCTGATCCCACCTCGGCGCGCGTGGACACACAGGGCGTGTTTTCACGCCACTGTCACCGCATCGCCACAGCCGCTTCACCGCCGCCTCGCAGCATGGGCCTGAACAAGCGGAGAACAAGCCATGAAAATTGCGGTGGTGGGTGCGGGGTATGTGGGACTGGTGACGGCAGCCTGTCTGGCCGAGCTGGGCAACGACGTCATGTGCATCGACAAGGACCACGGCCGTGTGGCCCTGCTGCAGGCCGGCGGCGTGCCCATCTACGAACCCGGTCTGGACGACTGGGTGCAGCGCAACCAGCACGCGGGCCGGCTGCGTTTTGGCACCGCCATGGCCCCTGCGGTGACACACGCGGAGCTGATTTTTATTGCCGTGGGCACGCCGCCACAGGAAGACGGCTCGGCCGACCTGCAACACGTGCTGGCCGTGGCCCAGCACATTGGCCAACACCTCAATGGCTTCAAGGTGGTGGTGAACAAATCGACCGTGCCGGTGGGAACGGCCCGGCAGGTGGAGCGGGTGCTGCATGAGGCCCAGCAAACACGCGGCACGTGCGTGCACGAAGTGGCCGTGGTCTCCAACCCCGAGTTCCTGAAGGAAGGCGCGGCCATCCACGACTTCATGCACCCGGACCGCATCGTCATTGGCCTGCCCGAGGGGGCCACAGGCGACCGCGCGCGCACGCTGCTGGCCCGTCTGTACGCGCCGTTCAACCGCCACCACGAACGCACCGTGTGGATGGATGTGGCCAGCGCCGAGCTGACCAAGTACGCATCCAACGCCATGCTGGCCATGCGCATCTCCTTCATGAACGAGGTGGCCCTGTTGGCCGACGCCGTGGGCGCCGACATCGACGCGGTGCGCCGTGGTGTGGGGGCCGACAGCCGCATTGGTCCCAGTTTTTTGTACGCGGGCACGGGCTACGGCGGCAGCTGTTTCCCCAAGGACACACGCGCACTGGCGCACAGCGCGGCCGGCCACGGGCTGCGCATGCGCCTGGTGGAGGCCACCGAGGCCGTCAACGCCGCCCAGAAGCAGGTGCTGGTGCAGCAGGTGTGCGGGCGATTTGGCGGTGATCTGCGGGGTCTGCGCTTCGGTATCTGGGGCCTGGCCTTCAAGCCCAACACCAACGACATGCGCGAAGCCCCCAGCCGCACCGTCATCGCTGAGCTGCTGGCGCGCGGCGCCGAACTGCAGGTGCACGACCCGGTGGCCACCAGTGAAGCCCGGCGTGCGCTGTCGCAGGACCTCGGCCGACCGGTGGCCGAGATCGATTCACTGCGGTTTGTCGATGAACCGCTGGACGCCTTGCTGGCGGTGGACGCGCTGCTGGTGCTGACCGAGTGGAAGTGTTTCCACCACCCCGACTTCGCGGCGATGGCACAACACATGCGCGCGCCCATCATCTTTGACGGCCGCAACCTGTACGACCCGGCACAGCTGCAGGCGCTGGGTTTTGTGTACCAGGGCATCGGCAGGCGCAACCAAGCCGCCAGCCGGGCGCGCGTCAGCCCCCAGGCCGAGACCCACCGCCGCGTTGCCCACCCGGGTTGAACAGGGCGGGCTCACCGCCGCGCTGCCTCAACAGCTGCTCCCAGACGGCCTCAACCTGGCCGACGATCTGGGACCAGTCCTGCGCCAGCGTGGTGCTGCGGGCGCTCTCGCGCAGGTGCTGCACCAACATCGGGTTGGCCGCGAGATCGGCGGCACGGCGCACAAAAGCAGCGGCATCGCCAAAAGGCGCCAGCAAGCCGTTGTCGCCGTGGCGCACCAGCTCGGCGGCGGCCGCGTAGTCAAAAGCCAGCAGCGCCAGGCCGCTGGCCAGCGCCTCCGGTGTCACATTGCCGTAGGTTTCCGTGAGGCTGGTGAACACAAACAGGTCGGCGCTGGCGTAGTGCTGGGCCAGGCTGTCGCCGTGCAGCGCCCCCACCAGCAGTGCGTCGGGGCAGGCCTGCTGCAATGCCGCCCGTTCGGGGCCATCGCCCACCACCACGAGCTTGAGCACGGGACACACCTGGCGCATGGCCCGCCAGCTGCTGACCAGCAGATCGAGGTTTTTTTCAGGCGCGAGCCGCCCCACCGACAGCACCACCGGCTGATCGGGTGCAACTCCCCACTGCGCGCGCAAAGCGGCGCTGCGCCGGGCCGGGCTGAAGCGCTCGGTGTCCACCCCACGCGCCACCACCAGCAGGCGGTCAAATCCCATGGCGCCCAGCTCTCGCTGCAACTCGGGCGTGGGCACCATGGTGCAGTGGGCCAGGTTGTGAAATTTGCGCAGGTAGGCGGCGATGGGCTGGCGCAACCAGCCCACGCCGTAGTGCCGGCTGTAGGCGTGGAAGTTGGTGCGGAAATCGGTGCTCACCGGCAGGCGCAGTTTGCGCGCGGCCTGCAGCGCCGACCAGCCCAGCGGGCCTTCGGTGGCGACATGCACGAGGTCGGGCCGGCGCTGGCTCCAGTGCGACAGCAGCACGCGCTTCATGGGCAGGCCCAGGCGCAACTGGGGATAACGCGGGATGGGCAAACCCCGCCCCAGCAACTCGTCCAGGGCCGCGTTGCCAGTGGCACCGTCACAGGCCGGCTGGCGGGGGCGCACCAGCTGGATGGCGTGGTTGCGGGCCTGCAGGCGCAAGACCAGCTGCTGCACCGTCAGAGCCACACCGTTGACTTCGGGTGGGTAGGTTTCGGTCACCACCGCCACCCGCAGCGAAGGGCGGGGCAACGGCAGTTGTTCGAGCAGGAGGGCGTGGGTGCTGGGGTCCATGCCCAGCATGCTGGCCGGGCCGCATGACAGCCTGATGGCAGGTGGCGCATCGGTGGCAGCGCCATGAAAGGCTGCGCCCTGTCACCGCGTTTTCACGTGGCGCGGCCAACATGCGCCGCAGGGCAACCTTGGCCCACATCTCTGCACAGGAAACGCATGAACACCTTCATCCAGACCCTTGAGGCACAGCGTTGGGACGACCACCGCTACTACCACCACAGCCGCATCAACCAGAGCCTGCACCTGCTCAGCGCCATGGGCTTCCTGGTGGCCTACGCGCTCCTGTTCAAAGACCCGGCGCTGGCCGCGCTGGTGGCGTGGTTGGTGTCCATGGTCAGCCGCCAGGCTGGGCATTTCTTTTTCGAACCCAAGGGCTACGACCACATCAACCAGGCCACGCACGAACACAAGGAGGCCATCAAGGTGGGTTACAACCTGCAGCGCAAGGTGGTGCTGATGGCCATCTGGGCAGGCTCACCCTTGTTGCTGGTGTGGCAACCCGAGCTGTTCGGTCTGCTCGACGCCCACAGTAACTGGCAAGCGCTGGCGCGCAACGTGGGCTGGATGTGGCTGTGGGTGGGCGTGGGCGGGTTGTTGTTCCGCGTGGTGCAGCTGTGGGCACAGCAAGACCTCATGACCGGCCTGGTGTGGGCCACCAAAATCCTCACCGATCCGTTTCACGACATCAAGCTCTACCACCGCGCGCCGATACACCTGCTGCGCGGGGAGCTGATGGACCCGGGCCCCCACAAAAGCTGATCAGCGTGCGCGCCACATCTCCCTCAGGATCTGGCGGCCAAAGTCCCTGCCCGTCTTGCCCTCTGGCACGCTCCACCAGCCATCCGCTCTCATTTGCTGGCAGGCCAGCACAAACCGGCGCTGGATGTCGGCCATGTCGCCATCGGTGTGCGCCAGGGTGAACACCAGCCGCCCGGTGCCCACCCAGCTCAGTGCCAGGCCTTGTTCGCGCAGGTAGAACTGCAGCATCCAGTGGTAGCGCGAAGGCGCGGTGAAGTTCACCGTCCAGATGCTGGACAAGCCGGCCACACGCACGGGCACATCGGCCAGCTGCAGGCCATGGTTGAACTGGTCGAGGCGGCACTGCCAACGTTCATCCAGGCCGTCGTACAAGGCACGCACTTCGTCGCTGTCGAGCCGGCGCAGAAACGCGTTCATGGCGCCCATCACATAGGGGTGAGCGTTGAAGGTGCCACGGGCGAAGCAGATGTCGGCCGGACGCTCGGGGCGGAAACGCTGCATCCACGCGGCCCGCCCACACACCACGCCCACGGGCAGGCCACCGCCCAGCGTCTTGCCGTAGGTGACGAAATCGGCTTGCACGCCGTAATAAGCCTGGGCACCGCCTGGGGCCAACCGAAAACCCACGAACACCTCGTCGAAGATGAGCGCAATGCCACGTTCGGTGCAGACGGCGCGCAGGCGCTGTAACCACTGCGCGTAGGCCTCGCGTGTGGCCGGCAAGCT
This sequence comes from Hydrogenophaga atypica, assembly GCF_042665215.1. Lineage (NCBI taxonomy): Bacteria > Pseudomonadati > Pseudomonadota > Betaproteobacteria > Burkholderiales > Comamonadaceae > Hydrogenophaga > Hydrogenophaga atypica. The sequence goes on along the minus strand of NZ_JBHTCA010000011.1, from coordinate 54,928 downwards.
GGTGCGTCCGCCCACCAGCGAGGCGTCGCCGGGCGCGTTGTGGTTGGGGTGCAAGGCTTGCAGCGGGTTGACCAGCACACAGGCGATGTCGCGCCGGCTGCGCAGCACCTGCAGGCTGCGTTCGTCCATGTCCTTCAACGTGAAAGTGTGGTCAGGGGGCATGGGGTTGCCGGGGCCGGGCTGAACGTCGTCCCACCAGCCGTGGTAAGCGCCACAAAACCGCACCAGGCGCTTGCGGCCTGTGTGGTAGCGGGCCAGGCGCACGGCCTGCATCATCGCTTCGGTGCCCGACATGTGAAAGCTCACCGCGTCCATGCCAGAAAGCGCCTTGAGCCGCCCCACGTTGTCGGCCACACAGGGGTGGTAACCACCCAGCACCGGCCCCAGTGTGGCGCCCAAAGCCGCGCCTTCGGCCATGGTGGCCTTGTAAAAATCCACACCCAACAGGTTCACGCCGTAGGCGCCGGTGAGGTCGTGGAAACGGTTGCCGTCGAGGTCGCTCAAGCCCACACCGGACGCCTGGGCCCAGAAGGCGGGCAAGGGGAGGTGCTGGCGCACCAGATCGCTGAACTGAAAAGGCACGCGGTAGCGGCCGGTGAACTGCAGGTCGGGCAAGCCTTCGCGTGCCTGGGCGGTGAGCGCCAGGCCAAGCGGCGCCATCGCCTGCAAGGTGGCGCTGAGTCGGAAAAACCCCGCGCGGCGCTGCGCCGCCACGCTGGCAGACGCACCGTCGGCATCAAAAAAGCGCGCTTCGCCAAAGCTGTAGCCCGGCACCCAGCTCGCCAGCCGCTTGGCCAGGCGCGCATGCCCGGCCAGCGAGCGGTGTTTGGCGCGCGAGAGTTGCACCCGCTGGTGCACAAAAGGCAGCGCGGCGGCCAGGGCGGCGGCGGACAAAACCCATTCGGTGGTCATCTGACACATGCCTGCAAAGTGAAGGTGTGACAGTTGTAGGCAACGGCTTTGACAGAACCATGAACAAACCCACCTGGCGCGAAAAAATCCTGCTGCAGGAAGACCTCAATTTCCTGCTCACCAACCGGGTGCCCCGCATCGCGCTGACACGTTTCATGGGCTGGTTCAGCCGCATTCAAAGCCCCAGGCTCACGCGCCTGTCCATCGCCGTCTGGCGGCTGTTCACCCCGCTGGACCTGAGCGACGCGCGCCAGCAGCGGTTTGACAGCCTGCACGCTTGCTTCACGCGCGAGCTCAAGCCAGGCGCCCGCGCCTTTGATCAGCGGCGCGACGTGATCTGCTCGCCCAGCGATGCCGTCGTGGGCGCCTGTGGCGTGGTGGACGGCGCCGACATCTTGCAGGCCAAGGGCTTCCCCTACCCGGTGCGCGAGCTGCTGCAAAGCGAGGCACTGGCACACCATGCAAGATGGCCGCTACGTGACGTTGCGCCTTACCTCCGCCATGTACCACCGCTTCCACGCGCCCCACGACCTGGTGGTGGACCGCGTGACCTACCTCAGCGGCGACACCTGGAACGTCAACCCCATTGCCCTCAAGCGGGTGCAAAAACTGTTCTGCAAAAACGAGCGCGCCGTCATCGAAACACGCTTAAGTGCCTTCGGTGGCGCCCCTCTGGTGCTGGTGCCAGTTGCCGCCATTCTGGTGGCCAGCATCCGCCTGCATTGCCTGAACGTGTTGTTGCACTTGCGCTGGCCTGGCCCCAGCGTGATGACCTGCAGCGCGCCACACGCCAAAGGGCAGGAAATGGGCTGGTTCGAACACGGCTCGACCATCATCGTTTTTGTGCCCTACGGCTTCGATCTGGTCACGGGACTGGCGCATGGGGCACGGCTGCGGGCGGGCGAGGCACTGTTTGAACGTGACACGTTGCCGCCATGCAACCCAGCCAGGGAGCCTATCGCGCGTTCTGCCCATTTTTTGAGCACCCCCCGCCAAGCCAGCAACGGCGCGGCCCCGCCGACTTGTTCATGAGGTTTTCCACAAGCTTGGGCACGGTGGGTGGGGACAAACCCTGAACTGTTGTACCGGGACACCAAGCGAGTGGCCGGGTGGGTTTCAGCTTGACGCGTTTTGAAAACTTTTTTCAAATTTCAGTGGTCGGACACGCATCTTTGTGAAAACATGTGAGCTCCATTCGCATCCCACGACGACCATGAATTTGTCTCAGTTCCGCATTGCCACCAAACTGGTGGTGGGTTTCATCATCGTGGCGCTGATTGGCGCGGCGCTCGGCCTGTACGCCATCGGCAACATGAAACAGCTCGATGATGCAGATACCTATTTGTACGAAAAGAAAACCCTGGGCATATCGCTGATCAAGGAGGCCAACCTCCAGCGCTACGCGGGCGTGGTGGGCCTGCGCGATGCGTTGCTGGCCACAAACCCGGGCGACCGCGACAGCGCCATCAAGCGCTTGGAAGCCGCACGCGCCAAAAGTGTCGAGTTGTTGGAGCAAGCCAAGCAGCGGCTGGACGCCCCTTCCGAGAAGGCCGTGTTGGCCAAGGTAGAAAGTGCCTGGAAAGCCGATGCGGAGGCGTTGGCCGGTTTGGTCAAGTTGTTACCTCAGTCTGAAATCCAGCCCGACACCCCCGTGCTGCAGTTCCTGCGCAGCAGTGTGGTGCAACCCAGCATTGCGTTGGGCGGCGCCATGTCCGAACTGAGCCAATTGGCGGAGCAGGATGCGGCCAAAGTGGCCGCCAACAACACCGCACTGTACGAACAAAGCCGCAACATCACCCTGTTGCTCATCTTGGTGGGCGTGGTGGTGGGCGTGGGTCTGGGCGTGGTGATCAGCCGCAGCGTGACGAAGCCCGTGCAACAAGCGGTGGACAGTGCCACCCGCATGAGCCAGGGGGACATGTCGGTGCCCATGACGTCACAGGGGCAGGACGAGGTGGCCCAGTTGCTGCGGGCGCTGGAGAACATGCGCGGCCAGTTCGGCCAAATCGTCAACCGCATCCGTCAGGGCTCGGAAAGTGTGTCCACCGCCAGCAGCGAAATCGCCGAGGGCAACCAGGACCTGAGCGCACGCACCGAAAGCCAGGCCAGCGCGCTGGAGGAAACCGCCGCGTCGATGGAGGAACTCAGCTCCACCGTGCGCCAGAACGCCGACAACGCCCGCCAGGCCAACCAGCTGGCCCAAAGCGCCTCCACCGTGGCGGTGCAAGGTGGCCAGGTGGTCAGCCAGGTGGTGGACACCATGAAGGGCATCAACGACAGCTCGCGCAAGATCGCCGACATCATCAGCGTCATCGATGGCATCGCCTTCCAGACCAACATCCTGGCGCTCAACGCCGCCGTGGAAGCGGCGCGCGCAGGCGAACAAGGCCGGGGTTTTGCGGTGGTGGCCGGCGAGGTGCGCAACCTGGCGCAGCGCAGCGCGGCTGCCGCCAAAGAGATCAAGGACCTGATCACCGACAGCGTAGGCCGGGTGGAGCAAGGCAGCGCCCTCGTGGACAAGGCCGGCACCACCATGGAAGAGGTGGTGGGCAGCATCCGCCGTGTGACCGACATCATGGGCGAGATCAGCGCGGCCAGCGCCGAGCAGAGCGCGGGTGTGGGCCAGATCGGCGAGGCCGTGCAGCAGATGGACCAGGCCACGCAGCAAAACGCGGCGCTGGTGGAAGAGATGGCAGCGGCGGCCAGCAGCCTGCGCAGCCAGGCGTCGGACCTGGTGCAGGCGGTGGCGGTGTTCAAGCTGTCGGCCAGCGACACGGGCCACCGCGCCAGTGCGCCTGCGCCAACCCCGATGCAGGCCTTGCACAAACCCCGGCCCGTGAGCAAACCCGCCGCCCCTGCGGCGGCCCCACGCCCTGCCGCGTTGAAAAAGCCCACGCCAGCCCCCAGCGCAGCTCGCCTTCCGTCATCGACCAAGGCGGTGGCCGCACCCAAAGCAGCCGCCGACGGCGGCGATTGGGAATCGTTCTGAGCGCTGTGGCAGTGCGCTGAGCCCCGGAATGGCTGGCCTATACTGGCCGCATGAACGAAACGGTACGTTCCGAGCACGCCGGAACCAGCAAAAAGAAGGGTTCTGCCAAAGAGCCCACGCGCACCAACGACCCCGCACGCACCACCGCCAACATTCTGGAAGTGGCCATCGCGGAGTTTTCGCTCAAAGGGCTGGCCGGGGCCCGCATCGACGAGATTGCGGCCGAGACCCACACCAGCAAGCGCATGATTTACTACTACTTCGGGAGCAAGGAAGGCCTTTACCTGGCCGCGCTCGAAGAATCGTACCGACGCGTGCGTGAAACCGAAAGCGGCCTGCACCTAGACGATCTGGCGCCGGTGGCGGCGCTGCAGCGGCTGGTGGAGTTCACCTTCGACCACCACCACGGCAACGAAAACTACGTGCGTCTGGTGATGGCCGAAAACATCAACCATGGCCAGTTCCTGGCACAGAGCCAAAGTATCCAGGCGCTCAACGTCCCCGCCATTTCGGCCATCGAGCGCCTCTACCGGCGTGGTCTGGAGGACGGCATTTTCCGCCCCGGCCTGGACCCCATCGACATCCACGCCTCCATCTCGGCGCTGTGTTTTTTCAATGTCTCCAACCGCTACACCTTCGGCTTGATTTTCAAGCGGAACATGGGCGCACCCGACGTGCTCGCCCAACGCAAACGCACCATCGTCGACATGGTGCTGCGCTTCGTGAAGGTCTGAGTCACTCCGCTTCTCCACTCAAGGGAAAACCCTAGTTACACAGAAACTAACCAGTTCGTACATTAACGCCACCTCGTTGACTGGAGTTGCGAATGGTTCAGAAACTGATCACGGCCTACTGCCGCTCCTTGTCGGTGCTGATGGTGGTGTGCCTGGCCCTGATGGTGGTCATGGTGTTTGGCAACGTGGTCATGCGCTACGGCTTCAATTCGGGCCTCACGCTGTCGGAAGAGCTGTCACGCTGGCTTTTTGTGTGGATGACTTTCCTGGGCGCGGTGGTGGCGCTCAACGAGCGTGGTCACCTGGGCACCGACTCGCTGATCGCTCGCCTGCCCGAGGCCGGCCAGAAGATTTGCCTGGGCCTGAGCCTGCTGGCCATGCTGTGGATCTGCTGGTTGATATTTGACGGCGCGTGGGCGCAGGTGAAGATCAACTGGGACACCACCAGCGCGGTGATGGAAGTGTCCATGGCGTGGTTCTACGCCAGCGGCATGGCCTTTGCGGTGCTGGGCGCGCCGGTACTGCTGCTCATGCTGATGCGCCTGCTCACCGGCCGCATGTCAGGCCACGAACTGGTTGGGGTGCGGGAAAACGAAGACATGCCCCACGGGAACCCCCAGCCCTGAGCCCAGCGCCGAGCGAGACAAACCCATGACGATTGCAATATTCCTAGGGGCCCTGCTGGCCGCCATGGCCGTGGGCGTGCCCATCGCCTTCTCACTGTTGCTCAGCGGCGCCGCATTGATGTGGCACCTCGACATGTTCGACGCGCAAATCCTGGCACAGAACGTGATCGAGGGTGCCAACAGTTTTCCGCTGTTGGCTGTGCCCTTTTTCATGCTGGCCGGCGAGATCATGAACGCCGGTGGCCTGTCGCGGCGCATCGTGGTGTTTGCCATGACCATGGTCGGCCACGTTCGCGGCGGCCTGGGTTATGTGGCCATCATGGCGGCGGTCATCATGGCTGCGCTGTCGGGGTCGGCGGTGGCCGACGCGGCTGCCCTCTCCGCGCTGCTGCTGCCCATGATGGTGCGAGCCGGCCATGACAAGGCACGCTCCGCAGGCCTGCTGGCATCGGCCAGCATCATCGCGCCCATCATCCCGCCCAGCATCGGTTTTGTGATCTTCGGCGTCGCCGCCAACGTGTCCATTTCCAAGCTGTTCCTTGCCGGCATCGCGCCGGGCGTTCTGCTGGGCATGGCGCTGTGCTTCACCTGGTGGTGGGTGGCGCGCCGCGAAGCCGTGACCCCGCCACCGCGCAAACATACCGCCGAGGTGGTGGCTGCGCTGAAGGACGCGGTGTTTGCCCTGGGCCTGCCCATCATCGTGGTGGTTGGTTTGAAGTTTGGCGTGTTCACACCCACCGAAGCAGCCGTGGTGGCCGCCGTGTACGCCCTGCTGATCTCGGTGTTCGTGTACCGCGAGCTCAAGCTCAACCAGCTCTACGGTTTGTTCCTGGCAGCGGCCAAAACCACGGCCGTCATCATGTTCCTGGTGGCGGCGGCCATGGTGTCGGCCTGGCTCATCACGGTGGCGCAACTACCGGCCCAGCTGGTGGCTCTGCTGGAGCCGCTGCTGGAGCACCCGCGCCTGTTGATGGCGGCCATCATGCTGCTGGTCATCGTTGTGGGCACGGCCATGGACATGACCCCCACCATCCTCATCCTCACGCCGGTGCTCATGCCCATCGTCAAGGCCGCTGGCATCGACCCGGTGTACTTCGGCGTGCTGTTCATCATGAACAACGCCATCGGTCTCATCACCCCGCCGGTGGGCACGGTGCTCAACACCGTGGCGGGTGTGGGCAAGGTCAGCATGGACGACGTCACCAAAGGCGTGTGGCCCTTCATGCTGGCGCAGTTCGCGCTCATGTTCCTGATGGTGCTGTTCCCGCAACTGGTCATCTGGCCTGCGCGGTGGCTGGCCGGCTGAACTTCTCCCCTCGCTTTTTACTGTCCAACAACCCAGGAGACACCATGAAACGTTTGATCCTCAAGACCCTCGTCGCGGCCGCAGCCGTGGCCGCCTTCGGCGCCGCCCAGGCCCAAGACAAGACCATCAAGTTCGCCACCCAGAACCCCAAGGGGCACCCCATCGTGATGGGCCTGGAGAAGTTCGCGGAAATCGTGCAGACCAAATCGGGCGGCAAGATCAAGGTCAACCTCTTCCCCGGTGGCACGCTGGGCGGCGACCAGGCCAACGTCTCGGCCCTACAGGGTGGTTCGCTGGAAATGGTGTCGCTGAACTCGGGCATCCTGGCCAGCCAGGTGAAGGAATTCGCGGTCTACGACCTGCCCTTCATGTTCGCCAACAGCAAGGAAGCTGACGCCGTGGTGGACGGCTCCTTTGGCAAGAAGCTGCACGACAAGCTGCAGGACAAAGGCATGGTGGGCCTGGCCTACTACGAGCTGGGCTTTCGCAACATCACCAACAGCAAGCGCCCCATCACCAAGGTGGAAGACATTGAGGGCCTGAAGCTGCGCGTGATTCCCAACCCCATCAACGTGGACTGGGTCAAGGCCTTGGGCGCCAACCCCACCCCCCTGCCCTTCCCCGAGGTCTACGCGGCGCTGGAGCAGAAGGCGATTGACGGGCAGGAAAACCCCATCACCGTCATCAACGCCAACAAGTTCCACGAAGTGCAGAAGCACATGGTGCTGAGCAACCACCAGTACAACCCACAGTCGGTGATCATCAGCAAGAAGTTCTGGGACGGCCTGAACGCCGAGCAGAAAAAAATCATCAGCGAAGCGGCCATCGAATCGGCCAAGTACCAGCGCGAGCAGGCACGCAGCCAGGTGGCGTCGGCACTGGACAACATGAAGAAAGCCGGCCTGCAAGTGACCGAGTTGCCCTCGGCCGAGCAGGGCAAGCTGCGCGACAAGCTGCGCCCGGTGGTGGCCAAGTACGCCGTGAACGCAGGCCAGGACACCGTCAAGGAACTGCAGGACGAACTCGCCAAGGTGCGCAAGTAAGGCGGAGATGGCAGTGAAAGTTCTCGTCCTGCACGGCATCAACCTCAACATGTTCGGCAAGCGCGATCCGGTGCAGTACGGCACCACCACGCTGGCCGAAATCAACGACCACCTGGCCACGCTGGGGGCCGAGTTGGGCGTGGAGGTCGAGACCTTTCAAAGCAACTGCGAAGGCAGCCTGTGCGAACGCATCCACCGGGCACATGGCGCGCCGGTGGACGCGGTGCTCATCAACGCCGGCGCCTGGACCCACTACAGCTACGGCATACGCGACGCGTTGGCGATCCTCCACTGCCCCATCGTGGAGCTGCACATGTCCAACGTGCACGCCCGCGAGCCCTTCAGGCACCAGTCGGTGTTTGCTGATGTGGTGATCGGGCAGATCGCGGGTTTTGGCGCCGACAGCTATGCACTGGCCTTGCGCGCGGCCGTGCAGCACGTGCGCGCCCGCAGCGACTGATTTCCCATCGAGACCGCCATGATCAACGGCCACACCGAACTCATCGCCCACATTGGCTACCCGACGCACAGCTTCAAGTCGCCGATGATCTACAACCCCTACTTCGAGCACACCGGCATCAACGCGGTGGTGGTACCCATGGGTTGCCAGACGCCGGACTACCCGTCCTTCCTGAAGTCGGTGTTTTCGCTCACCAACATCCGGGGCGCGCTCATCACCATGCCACACAAGGTGGTGACGGTGGGCCTGCTCGACGAGGTGACCGCCACGGTGAAAGTGGCCGGCGCCTGCAACGCCGTCAAACGCCTGCCCGACGGCCGTCTGGTGGGCGACATGTTCGACGGGGCAGGTTTTGTGCGCGGCGTGCTGCGCAAGGGCCAACCCATCCAGGGCGCGCGTGCGCTGGTGGTGGGCAGCGGCGGCGTGGGCTGCGCCATCGCGGCCTCGCTGGCCGGCGCGGGCGTGGGCGCGATCACGCTGTACGACGTGCATGCGCCATCCGCCGGAGCGCTGGCACAGCGCATACGCACCGAATACCCCGCCATCGCGGTGTCCACCGGCAGCAACGACCCCGCCGGCATGGACCTGGTGATCAACGCCACGCCCATGGGCATGAACGAAGGCGACCCACTGCCGCTGGACGTGTCGCGCCTGGACGCGAGCACCTTTGTGGGCGAGGTGGTGATGCGCACCGAAATGACCGCCTTCCTCACCGCTGCAAAGGCGCGCGGCTGTCGTGTGCAGGTCGGCTCGGACATGCTGTTCGAGCAGATTCCCGCCTACCTGGAATTTTTTGACCTGCCCACGAGCAGCGCCGACGAACTGCGCGCGCTGGCCCGGCTGGCTGACTAGGAGCCCTCCATGAGCGACTTACTGACCAAGCCCGAACCCACACGCGAGCCCCTGCAGGCCTCGTTCAGCGACGCCGCCAACCCGGTGGGCCTGGACGGCCTGGAATTCATCGAATACGCCACAGCGAAGCCACAGGCGCTGGGCCAGGTGCTGGAGATGATGGGTTTTCGGCCCATCGCGCGCCACCGCGCGCGCGAGGTGTTGCTGTACCGCCAAGGCGGTCTCAACATCATCGTCAACGCGCATCCCATGGACGCACTGGCCGCCAGCCACGGCAGCGACGTGCCGGTGATTTCCGCCGTCGCCCTGCGCGTGCGCGATGCCCGCGCCGCTTTCGAATACGTGCTGGAGCGCGGCGCCTGGGACGTGCCCTCGCACGCGGGCGTGATGGAGCTGCACATCCCCGCCATCCACGGTGCGGGCGGCAGCCGCATCTACTTCGTTGACCGCTACAAGCACTTCAGCATCTACGACGTCGATTTTGTGCCCATCCCCACAGTGGACCAGCACCCGCCGGCCACCGCCGGCATCCATTTCTTCGGCATCGTGCAATACATAGGGCCGCAGCGCAGCTACGACTGGATCGAGTTCTATACCGAACTGTTCGGCACCACGCTGATTCCCGACGAGGAACGGTTCGGCATCATGCCCAAGGGCAAGTTGTTGCGCACACCGGCACTGAGCGCCTCGCAGCGTTTCATGCTGCAGTTGGTGGAGCCCGACCCCAATGTGTACGACGCGCAGGAGCGCCTGCAACGCATTGGCCTGGGCGTGCCCGACGTAGCGGCCGCCGTGGCCGCGCTGCGCGCCCTGGGCGTGGAATTCGTGGAAACCGAAGCCGCTCACACCGACCGCCGTGGCGCCATCTCCAAAACCTACCTCGGGTCGGTGGTGTTCGAGCTGGTGCACAGCGAACCCAGCGCGCAGGAGGCCTGAACCATGGCCAGCAGCGAGCGCAGCCACCAGGCCATCTCGGCCTTCGGCATGGACACCATCACCCTGGCCGGCCCGCTGGAGGCCAAGCTCGACGCCATGAAAAGCGCTGGCTTCAGCCAGGTGATGCTCAAGGCCAACGACCTCGTGGGCCACCCCAACGGCTGGCAGGCAGCGGTGAAGGCCGTGCGCGACAGCGGCCTGCGTGGCACCGGCTTTCAGGTGCTGCGCGACTTTGAAGGCCTCTCGGGCCACCTGCACCAGTACAAGGTGGACATCGCCAAGGCCATGCTGGAGATGTGCGCCGCCCTGGGCTGCGACGTGCTGCTGGCCTGTTCATCGACCTCGAAACACGCCAGCGAAGACCTCGACCACCTGGCGCGTGACCTGCGCAAGCTGGCCATGCTGGCCATTCCCTACGGCATACGCATCGCCTATGAGGGCTTGTCCTGGGGGCGCACGGTCAACGAATTCACCACCGCCTGGGACGTGATCACCCGCGCCGACTGCCCCAACCTCGGTTTGGGCCTGGATTCCTTCCACCTGTTCGCCGCCGAGACGGCGCTGGAGGAAATCGACTACCTGCAGCCGGACAAAATTTTCCTGGTGCAGCTGGCCGACTTCATGTGGCAGGAAACCAAAACCTTTGAAGAACGTATGAGCACCGCACGCACCTTCCGCGTGTTCCCCGGCGAAGGCGTGCACAGCAAACAGCTGGTGCAACTGGTGCTCAAGCTCGACGCGCTGGGCTACCGGGGGGATTACAGCTTTGAGGTCTTCAACGACGATTACGTGCAGATGCCCCTGCCCATGGTGGCGCAACGCGCACGGCGTTCGGCCCAATGGTTGGCCGACGATGTGCTGCGCCTGTCGGTGCCGCTGCCGAATCAAATGCGGCTGCGCGGCTGAACCAACCCTTTCAACGGAACCTACTTGAACTTGTAGTGGTCGCGGTTGATGACGGCGGCCACGGCATTGACCTCTTCGGGAAAGAGGCCCAGGTTGAGGGTGGAGTTGCATTGCTCCACCATGCCGCGCAGAAAACCCGCCGTGTTGATGCGACCCTGCGGCTTGTAGATGGCGCTGCCATCGCCCCCCACCTTGGTGGCATGGCAGGCGGCGCACTTGTGTTCGGCAATGAGTTTTTCACCCAAGGCGATGTCGGCGTCTTTGAAAATGGCCGGTGTTTGTGCGCTCACCGAGCCACAAAAACCAGCGGCCAACACCAATGCCGGCAATGACGTGAGAACTTTCAAAGACATGCGTTCACCTTTCTGATGGGTTACCGGGGTGGGTATGTGCAAAGATACCGCAGGCGTGCCCAAGGTCAATGGGAAGATGCCCTGCCCCACAAACTAGGCACAAAAAAAAGCGCCGGACAACGCCGGCGCTTTCAGAGCGGTATGTGAACCGATCAGCGGATCACGGACAAGGTGGTGCGGGCACCGGCCTTGTAGGTCATCAGCGTCAGGGCGCCGTTCTTGATGTCGCCCTTTTCGTCAAAGGCAATGGCGCCAGTGACGCCCTTGTAGTTGGTCTGCTTCAGAGCTTCCAGGTACTTGGCCGGATCGGCCGAGTTGGCGCGGACCATGGCATCGGCCATGACCTTGGTGGCGTCGTACACGTAGGGGGCGTACACCTGCACGTCGGCGTTGAACTTGGCCTTGAAGTCGGCGCGGAACTTGTCCATGCCTGCCTTCTCTTCGCCTTCCACACCACCGGCTTCGGCACAGTAGACCATGTCGTCGGCCATGGCGTCGCCAGCCAGCTTGGGCAGCTCGGAGGAGCAAATGCCGTCGCCACCCATGAACTTGGCCTTGATGCCCAGTTGCTTCATCTGGCGCAGCATCGGACCGGCCACGGCGTCCATGCCACCGAAGAACACGACGTCGGGCTTCTTGGCCTTGAGCGTGGTCAGGATGGCGTTGAAGTCGGTGGCTTTGTCGTTGGTGAACTCACGGCCCACCACCTTGCCGCCGGCAGCGGTCACACCCTTTTCAAACTCGTCGGCCACACCCTGGCCATACGCGGTGCGGTCGTCGATCACAGCCACGGTCTTGGCCTTGAGGCTTTCCACCGCGTACTTGCCCAGGGTGCCGCCCAGGTGCACGTCGTCAGCCACCACGCGGAACACGCCTTTGTAGCCCTGGCGAGTGTACTTGGGGTTGGTGGCGGAGGGGGAAATCTGGGGAATGCCGGCCGCGTCGTAAATCTGCGAAGCGGGGATGGTGGTGCCAGAGTTCAGGTGACCGATCACGCCGTTGACCTTGGCGTCCACCAGCTTGGTGGCAGCGGCGGTGCCTTGCTTCGGATCGCCTGCGTCGTCTTCAGCCAGCAGTTCGAACTTGGCCACTTTGCCGTCGATCTTGAGGCCAGCGGCATTCAGTTCGTCGATGGCCATGCGGGCGCCGTTTTCGTTGTCCTTACCCAGGTGGGCGATGGCGCCGCTGGTGGGGCCGACGTGACCGATTTTGATGGTCACCGACTCGGGTGCGGGTGCTGCTGCAGGAGCGGCTGCGGGTGCAGGTGCAGGCGCTTCTTCTTTTTTGCCGCAAGCGGCCAGAATCACGGCCGCAGAAATCACGGCCAATTTCATCTTCATTTGCATAGTTACCCTTGTGAATGGAAGGACGACAAAGACATTGTTGAGCGGAGCTATTTTTTCTCCACACCCATAAAGATACCCCAAATTTGACCTTCGAATGACGCTCAACCCCCATTCGGTTGAGGCTTCAAGGGTTAGCCCGGATCAATATCAGCAGCACTCATGGCTGAAAAGCCACGTTGCGGCTCGCCGGGAGAATGTGCCTCGGTCGCGGGAAAGGACGCTCGAACTGCCGCGTGCACCATGTGAGGCAATTCACTGCGAAGCTGTTGCGACACACCGTCGGTCAGACGCGCCACCACATCGGCCGCTTGGCGCTGAAGCAGCGCGGGCAAGTGTTGTTCCAGTTGCAGCAGCACACGCTGCGTGATCAGGTCGGCCCAGGCGTCAAGTGTGTCGGCCGTTGGTGGTGGCAGCGCCACGACAGGATCGCCTGCCACCGGCGGCACCCCATAGGACGGCGGTTGCTCGAAAGGCGCATCGACCAGGGGCGCTGGCATGGCCAGCGCAGCCACCAGCCCCTCAGGCAGGTCCACCACCTCGGTGAGCGTGGGCACAAAACGCGGTGGCGTGCGGGGATCTTGGGGGCCGTTCATGTGGGTTGTGCGGCTGCCAGGTCGTGCCGAACCAACTGGTGCCCCTGTCCGGCGTAGAGGCGCCAGCGTTGGCGCGCACCCTGCCGGTCCGTCTCGTCCTGTGTCACCACCTCGATGATGCGCTGCCCCGGCGGCGCCGCCAGCCATGCCTCGGGCACGTGCGGCAGCAGGTTGACCCAGATGGTGCCGGTGGGGGCCGCCACACTTTCGTCTGCCAGCACCACGGGCGAGCGTGCCAGCACATGGGCCGGCGCGTGGTGTGTGGCGTGCGGCAAAAACTCCTCGGCCGCAAAGGTCCACAAGGCCATGTCCAGTGCGTGCAACGCAGCGGCGTCCACGGCAACATGGGCACGTTGCCCGCTGCGCCACACCTTGCGCAACAGGCGGCAGGTGTAGGCGGTGCGCTCCGGCACGTTGAAATGGAAGGCAACCTCGGCCATGGGCTGCAAACGTTCAAGCCGCGCGCTTGACGGGTGCTTTGACCGTTGTTTTCACTGGCGCCTTGCGCGGGGCCTTGGCTGCCGGCGTGGCTGCGGGTTGGGCAAGCTGTGCAACGTCCGCCAGGTACTGCATCAGCAGCCCCACAGGGCGACCGGTGGCACCCTTGGCGGCGCCGCCTTTCCAAGCGGTGCCAGCGATGTCGAGGTGTGCCCACGGCGCTTCACCCACAAACTTCTGCAGGAACTTGGCGGCGGTGATGGCACCCGCCGGCCGCCCGCCCACGTTGCCCATGTCGGCGAAGTTGGACTTCAGGCCCTCTGCGTACTCGTCGTCCAACGGCAGCCGCCAGCACGGATCGAGAGCGGCCTCTCCAGCCTGGGTCAGGGCGGTGGCCAGGGCGTCGTCCGTCGCGAACAAGCCACTGCGCACCCCACCCAGCGCGATCACGCAGGCGCCGGTGAGGGTGGCGATGTCGATCACGGCGCGGGGCTTGAATCGCTGGGCGTAGGTCAGCGCGTCGCACAGAATGAGGCGACCTTCGGCATCGGTGTTGAGTATTTCGATGGTCTGCCCGCTCATGCTGGTGACCACATCCCCCGGCTTGACCGCTCGGCCATCGGGCATGTTTTCGCAACTGGGAATGAGACCCACCACGTTGATGGCCGGCTGCGCTTCGGCCAGTGCGGCGAACACGCCCAACACGCTGGCGGCGCCGCCCATGTCGAATTTCATCTCGTCCATTTCGGGCGCCGGCTTGAGCGAAATGCCCCCCGTGTCGAAGGTGATGCCTTTGCCCACCAGCACCACCGGTGCCTGCGTTTTGGCCGCGCCGTTGTAGTGCATCACGATGAAACGCAGCGGCTCCTCCGAACCCTGGGCCACGGCCATGAAGGCCCCCATGCCCAGCTTGGCCACCTCGCGCGGGCCCAGCACCTCGGTTTTGATGCGCGGCGCCTTGCCCAGCTTGCGCGCCACATCGGCCAGGTGGGTGGGTGTGGCGTGGTTGCCGGGCCGGTTGGCCCACTCCTTGGCCAACTCGACACCTTTGGCGACAGCACAAGCCTGCTTGAACTCGGCCTGTGACTGGGCACTGCTGGCCACGCCCACCACCAGTTGCTGCAGGGTGCGGCCCGTGGCCTTGGACTTGGTGGTGGTGTAGACGTAGCTGCTGTCTGCGGCAGCGGCCAACGCGGCCTGCAGTGCCCCTGCCCTGGCTGGCAAGGCCGCCAGGCACAACACCACCTTTTTGATGCCGGGCGCCTTGAGCGAACCCATGGCCGCAGCAACGGCCTTGCGTACACTGGCCGGAGCGCCGTCTGTGGCATGAACCAGCACCAGCCGCGCCGCCTTGACCACCGACAGCCCGTGGCTGCTCCACATCTTGGCCAAACCGCGCTCCCAGTGGGCACCTGAGGCTTCACGCAACACCAGCTCGCCCAAGGCGCCTTCGCCGGCGCCGGCCACCGGCTGCTCCGGCCACAGCACCACCAGGGCATCACAGGGCGTCGCAGCGGCCTGCAACAGCGTCAAGGTCTTGAGTTCAAAGTTCATAATTGGGCACCGTTCGATATTCCACGATGTTATTTCATTCTTCCATTCGCAAGGAGCTGGCGCGCAGTTTCGGCGCCACCCTGGTGGTCTTGTTCACCATCGTCATCACCATGCTGCTGATCCGCACGCTGGGGCTGGCGTCCAAAGGCAGCGTCAACCCCGAAGAGGTGATGGTGGTGCTGGGCTACACGGTGGTGGGCCGGCTGCCCACCATCCTGACCATCGCGCTGTTCATTGCCATCGTCTCCACGCTGTCGCGCATGCACAGCGACAGCGAAATGGTCATCTGGTACAGCGGTGGGCGCGGCCTGATCGGGTTCCTGTCGCCGGTGTTCCGCTTTGCCTGGCCAGTGCTGCTGGCCGTGGGCGTGTTGGTGATGGTGGTGTGGCCTTGGGCCAACGAACAAATCGCCCTGTTGCGCGACCGCTTTGAACAGCGCAGCGACCTGCAACGGGTGGCCCCGGGCCAGTTCCAGTCCTCGTCGGACGGGCGAAGGGTGTTTTTCATCGACAAGGACAGCGCGAGCACCTCTGACGGGCGCAACGTGTTCATCTCCAACCAGGAAGCCGATGGCAGCCAGAGCATCACCTCGGCGCGTTCGGGCCGCGTGGAATGGGTGGATGGGCGGCAGATGTTGCTGCTCAACAGCGGCCAGCGCCTGGACATTCCGCCACCAGGTGCCAACGCACCGGTGCGGGTGAGCGAGTTCGAGGAATACGGCATTCAGATCGGCGACGGCCACCCACTCATCGGGGCGGACAGAGGCGTCAAATCCATGCCAACCTGGACGCTGCTGGACGAGCCCAGCCGGGCCCGCCTCGGTGAACTCGTGTGGCGCATCGGCATGGTGATCACGGCCATCAACTTTGTGCTGATCGCCGTCAGTGTGTCGTCCGCCAATCCGCGTGCCGGGCGCGGTGGCAACCTCGCCTTTGTCCTGTTTGCCTTTGTTGTTTACTACAACCTGCTCAACCTGAGCCAGAGCTGGATGGTCAGCGGACGCCTGGGTTTCTGGCAGGTCATGTTGGGGTTGCACGGCTCGGTGCTGGTGTTGTCGCTGGCCTGGCTGCTCAAACGGCACCACAACTGGACCTGGCGCGACGTGCTGCCTGCACCCAGGCGCAGCCCGACCAGCACCTCGGAGGCCGCCACATGAGCACGATTCGCCGCCTGATCTATGGCGAAATCTTCACCGCCGTGGCCTATGTGTTGCTGGCGTTCCTGTCGCTGTTCTTCTTTTTCGACGTGGTGGACGAGCTGCCCTCGCTCGGCAGGCCATCGGCCCTGGGCGACGGCGCCACCTACGAACTGCGCCATGCGTTGCTGTATGTGCTGCTGCTGCTGCCCAACCGCGTGTACGAGTTGCTGCCCATCGCGGTGCTCATCGGCGCGGTGTTTGTGATGGCGCGGCTGGCACAAAGCTCTGAATTCACCATCCTGCGCACCAGCGGGCTGGGGCCGTGGCGGGCGCTGCGCTCGCTGCTGGGCCTGGGCCTGGTGTTTGTGCTCCTCACCTTCGCCGTGGGCGACTACCTGGCGCCGCTGTCAGACCGCAGTGCACAGGTGCTCAAGGCGCGCTTCCAGGGCGGCCTTCAGCTGGGGCAAAACGGTGCCTGGCTCAAGGAACGGCAGAACTACAGCAGCTATTCGGTCAATGTGGGGTCACTCACCGCGCTGGGCGCCATCGGCAACGTGCGCATTTACGAAATGGACAACCGAGGCTTTCTGGTGTCGGCCCTGCAGGCCGAATCGGGCCAGATCGGGGACGACGGTGCCTGGCACCTCAAGCAGGTCACACGCCGCGAGTTCAACACCGGCGCTGATGCGTTGTCGCTGATCCAGGAAAGCCTGGCCGAGTACCGCTGGCCCACCGACCTGAGCACGGAAATGGTGTCGGTGGCCCTGCTCAACCCCGACCGCATGCGCACCTCCGACCTGTATGCCTACATCCAGCACCTCGAATCCAACGGCCAGACCGCGCAGAAACACGAGATCGAGTTCTGGCGCAAGGTGTTTTACCCATTGAGCTGCCTGGTGATGGTGGTGCTGGCCCTGCCTTTTGCCTACCTGCACTTTCGCTCGGGCGGCATCGCCGGCTACGTCTTCGGCGGCGTCATGACCGGCATCAGTTTTTTCCTGCTCAACAACGTGTTCGGCTACATCGGCAACCTCAACCAGTGGCAACCCTGGCTGGCGGCGGCCGCGCCGGCCATGATTTATTCGCTCATGTCGCTGGGCGCCTTTGGTTGGCTGGTGCTCAAACGATGAACCACATGAACAAACTCGCCGTGATCGTGTTCGCCCACGGCTCGCGCGACCCGTTGTGGCGCGCCCCCGTGGAGGCCGTCGCCTCCCGCATCGCTCAACAAGCGCCCGGCACATTTGTCAGCTGTGCCTACCTCGAAATTTGCACACCTGCGCTGCCCGATGCCGTGGCACAGGCGCTGGCCGCAGGCGCCCAGCGGGTGCGCGTGCTGCCGCTGTTCTTTGGCATGGGCAAACACGCGCGTGAAGACTTGCCCGCCCTGATGGTCGATCTGCAAACCGAGCACCCCGACGTGCGCTTTGAGCTGATGCGCCCGGCCGGCGAGGATGAACGCCTGACCGCGCTGCTGGCCGATCTGGCCCTGGAAGACCGCTCATGAACCTGCACCAGTTCCGCTTCGTGCAAGAGGCGGTGCGCCGCAACCTGAACCTCACCGAAGCGGCCAAGGCCTTGCACACGTCGCAGCCCGGCGTGTCCAAGGCCATCATCGAGCTGGAGGACGAGCTGGGCGTGGAGATTTTTGCGCGCCACGGCAAACGCATCAAACGCGTGACCGAGCCGGGCCAGCACGTGCTGCAAAGCATCGAGATCATCCTGCGCGAGGTGCAAAACCTCAAGCGCATCGGCGAGCAGTTCTCCAAGCAGGACAGCGGCAAGCTCAGCATCGCCACCACCCACACCCAGGCGCGCTACGTGCTGCCACAGCCGGTAGCCAAGTTGCGCCAGATCTACCCCAAGGTGGGCATCGAGCTGCACCAGGGTTCGCCCGACCAGGTGGCGCAAATGCTGATGACCGATGTGGCTGAAATTGGTATTGCCACCGAGTCGCTCTCTCAGTACGAAGACCTCGTCACCCTGCCCTGCTACGAATGGCAACACGTGCTGGTGCTGCCGTTTGGCCACCCGCTGCTGGACAAGGAGCGCGTTGGCCTGGACGACCTCGCCAAGGTGCCGCTGATCACCTACCACCCGTCCTTCACGGGGCGCACCCGCATCGACCGCGCTTTTGCCGCGCGCCAGCTTGCGCCCAACATCGTGCTCGAAGCCATCGACTCCGACGTGATCAAGACCTACGTGAAGCTGGGCATGGGCGTGGGCATCGTGGCCGAAATGGCCATGGCCGGCGAAGAAAAATCACCCGAACTGGTGGCCCGTCCGGCTGGTGAGCTGTTCGGCCAGAACATCGCCCGCGTGGCCTTCAAGCGCGGCGTGTAC
The DNA here is from genome assembly GCF_042665215.1 of Hydrogenophaga atypica. Taxonomy (NCBI): domain Bacteria; kingdom Pseudomonadati; phylum Pseudomonadota; class Betaproteobacteria; order Burkholderiales; family Comamonadaceae; genus Hydrogenophaga; species Hydrogenophaga atypica. The sequence continues at coordinate 36,398 of NZ_JBHTCA010000011.1, read as the reverse complement.
CTGCGCCATTTTGTGCTGCGCTTCGCCGAACTGCTGAGCGATCGCCTCTCGCGCGACCTGATCCAGAAAGCCATGCTGGGCACGCCCGATGACTACAACCTCTGACCATTGACCCGAGACCGATGAACGCACCGACCACGCCCGCCCACACCCCTGCGCTTGCATCCCGCCTGCCCAACGTGGGCACCACCATCTTCACCGTGATGTCGGCCTTGGCCACCGAAACCGGCGCCGTCAACCTGGGCCAAGGTTTCCCCGATTTCAACTGCGACCCGGCCCTGGTGGACGCGGTGAGCACCGCCATGCAAGCCGGCCTCAACCAGTACCCGCCCATGCCGGGTGTGCCGGCGCTGCGCGAAGCCATCTCGAAAAAGATCGAAGCCCTCTACGGCCGCCACTACGCTGCCGGCAGCGAGATCACCGTCACCGCCGGTGCCACGCAGGCCATCATCACCTGCATCCTGTCCACCGTGCACCCGGGCGATGAGGTCATCGTGCTGGAGCCGTGCTACGACAGCTACGTGCCCAACATCGAACTGGCCGGTGGTGTGGTGGTGCGCGTGCCACTCACGCCTGGCACCTTCCGCCCCGACTTCGACAAGATCGCCGCAGCCATCACGCCCAAAACGCGCGCCATCATCGTCAACACCCCGCACAACCCCAGCGCCACGGTGTGGAAGCGCGAGGACATGCTCCAGCTGCAAGACCTGCTGGCGCCCACCAACGTGCTGCTCATCAGCGACGAGGTGTACGAGCACATGGTGTTTGACGGCCAACCGCACGAAAGCGCCGCGCGTTACCCCGGCCTGGCTGCACGGGCCTTCATCGTCAGCAGCTTCGGCAAGACCTACCACGTGACCGGCTGGAAGGTGGGCTTCGTGGCAGCGCCTGCCGCGCTCAGTGCCGAGTTCCGCAAGGTGCACCAGTTCAACGTGTTCACGGTCAACACGCCTGTGCAACACGCCCTGGCCGCCTACATGGCCAACCCCCAGCCCTACCTGGACCTGCCGGCCTTCTACCAACACAAACGCGACCTCTTCCGCGCCGGTCTGGCCAAGACCCGCTTCAAGTTGCTGCCCAGCGAAGGCAGCTACTTCCAGTGTGTGGACATCTCCGAGCTGGCCGTGCCCGAACGCAGTCTGCCCGAAGCCGACTTCTGCCAATGGCTGACGCGCGAAATCGGCGTGGCCGCCATCCCCTTGTCGGCCTTCTACGGCAACGGCTTCGACCAGCACGTGGTGCGCTTCTGTTTTGCCAAAAAGGATGAAACGCTGGTGTCAGCGCTGGAGCGGCTGGCCCGCCTCTGATCACGAAGCGACGCACGGTCGCACAACCGACATGAGCGCGTCATGAACGTGTCACGCCTCTCACCAGAATGGGAAGACCTGCCGATCGGGCAGGCTTCTGATTCGGGAGACACCCTATGTTCCGACCGACGCGCCTGGCGCTCGCATTCACCACGCTGACCAGCCTTGCTCTGCTGCAAGCCTGCGGTGGCTCCGACCCCGCCTTCAACACCCTGAGCGGTGACGCCCCCCTGGTCATTGGCCACCGTGGCGCCTCGGGCCTGTTGCCCGAACACACGCTGGAGTCCTACCGCAAGGCCATCGAGCAGAACGCCGACTTCATCGAACCCGATCTGGTGTTGACCCAAGACGGCGTGATGATCGCCCGCCACGAACCCATGCTCGACGGCACCACCGACGTCGCGACCAAGTTCCCCGAGTCGCGCAAAGCCACGCGCAACGTGGACGGCGTGGCCACCACCGCCTACTTTGCCAGCGACTTCACCCTGGCCGAAATCAAGACGCTGCGCGCGGTGCAGGCACGCGCCAACCGCGACCAAACGCTCAACGGCCTCTACAGCATCCCCACGCTGGACGAAGTGATTGCGCTGGCCAAGGCCGAAGGCAACAAACGCGGCCGCACCGTGGGCATCTACCCCGAAATCAAGCACTCGGTGTTCCACGCCACCGAGGCTGGGTTTGGCGCCAACGTGTTTGAAGACAAATTGGTGGCCACCTTGCACGCGGCCTACGGCAACACCGGCAGCGCACCGGTGTTCATCCAGTCCTTCGAGGTGTCCAACCTGCAGTACCTCAACACCAAGACCAACATCAAGCTGGTGCAACTGATCGATGCCGACGACGTGAAGGACGACGGCAGCATGTCGCTGGTGGCGCCCTACCACAAGCCTTATGACTTCGTCGTCAACAACGATGCGCGCAGCTTCCTTGACCTGCTCAAGCCGACCGGGCTGGACTTCATCAAGACCTACGCCGATGCCGTGGGCCCTTGGAAGCCGTATCTGGTGAAGACTGTCAACGACGGCGTGGACCGCAACGGTGACGGCAAGGTGGACATAAACGACCGCCGCGTGGACGGCAGCACCGGCGTGGTGGAAGCCGCCCACCAACGCGGGCTGATGGTCCACACCTGGACCTTCCGCGACGATGCCAGCGGCTACGGCTTCAAGGATCCCAAGGCAGAAATGGCCTACTACATGAAGCTGGGCGTGGACGGCGTGTTCACCGACTTCCCCGCCACCGGCGTGGCGGCACTGAACAGCCTGCGCTGAAAAGTCCGTGCTCAGCTTGACAGCTGAGCCCAGACTTTTTCCAGGCGTTTGACGCTCACCGGCTGCGGCGTCCGCAACTCTTGCGCGAAGAAGCTGACCCGCAGCTCCTCCAGCAGCCAGCGCAACTCCACCATGCGCGGGTCCAGCACCCCCTTGCGCTCGGCCACCAGGCGCCAAAAACGCTGCTCCTGCGGGCGCAATTCGGCCAGCTTGGCGGCATCGCGCGCCGGGTCGGCCCGCCACTTGTCCAGTCGCAAGGTGATGGCCTTGAGATAGCGCGGCAGGTGCTGCAACTGCGCCCACGGCGTGTCCATCACAAACCGTTTGCCACACAGGCGCTGCAGTTGTTGCTGGGCGTCGGCCACCGCCTCGGTGGCGTTTTTGGTGTCTTTGATCTTGCGCGTGACCGTGGCAAACTCGGCCAGCACCGTCGCAGCCAGGCGCGACACTTCGTTGGCGATCAGCGTCAGGCGCCCCCGGCCTTCGTCGATGCGGCGCTTGAAATCGGCCTCGTTGGTGGGCAGTGGGTCAAGCAGGAAAGCACGCTCCAGCGCCACGGCAATCAACTGGTCGCGCAGTTCTTCCTGCGTGCCCAGTGGCATGTAGGCCACGGCCATCTTCTGCAGGTCGGGCAGATTCTTTTCGAGGTATTTGAGTGCGTCGCGTATTTGCAGCGCGAAGAGGCGACGCAGGCCGGCGCGGTGTTTGGCAGCCGCCACCTCGGGCTCGTCAAAGACCTCGATGGTGACGGCATCGCCCTGATCAATCAGGGCCGGAAAGCCAATCAAAGTCTGTCCGCCCTTGCGGATTTCCATCAGCTCAGGCAACTCGCCGAAGGTCCAGGCGGTGTGGCGTGTATCGGCGGCCGGGGCTTTGACTCCCTCTCCCCCCGGGAGAGGGTTGGGGTGAGGGCCCGCGCGCTTGGGGGCGTCTTTGCTGGCGGCGCCCTCACCCTGCCCTCTCCCAGAGGGAGAGGGTTCAGACAGCTTCAGCCCCGCCAACGCCTGAAACGCCCCGCGCGCCTTTGCACCCAGCTCGGCCTTGAGCGCACCCAGGTTGCGGCCCTGGCCCAACTGGCGGCCGTGTTCGTCCACCACCCGCAGGTTCATGAACAGGTGCGGCGGCAGCATGTCGAGCTTGAAATCGCCGCGCTTCACATCCAGGCTGGTTTCTGCCCGCACTTGTTTGAGCAGCGCATCGGTGAGGCCACCCACACACCAGCGCTCGGTTGCGCTGAACAACTCGGCCAGCCGCGCTGCGTTTTCGGGCAAAGGCACAAAGCGGCTGCGCGGCTTCTGGTGCAGGCTCTTGAGCAAGGCCTGGATTTTGTCCTTGAGCATGCCGGGCACCAGCCACTCGCACCGCTCCTCGCTGACCTGGTTGAGCACGAACAGCGGCACCGTCACCGTGAGGCCATCGCGGGCGTCGCCGGGTTCGTGCAGATACTCGGCCGCGCAGTCCACGCCGCCCAACTTGATGACCTTGGGGAAGGCGCTGGTGGTGATGCCGGCGGCCTCGTGGCGCATCAGCTCCTCGCGGCTGAGCTGCAGCAGCTTGGGATTCTGTCGCGAGGCCTCGCGCCACCAGCGCTCCAGCCCTGGGCCGCTGCACACGTCGGCGGGAATCTGCGCGTCGTAGAAGGCAAAAATCAGTTCGTCATCGACCAACACGTCCTGGCGGCGCGACTTGTGCTCCAACGATTCGACCTGGGCAATCAGCTTGCGATTGGCCGACAGGAACGGCAGACGTGTCTCCCATTCCTGCCCCACCAGCGCCTCGCGGATGAACAGCTCGCGCGCGCCCACCGGGTCGACCTTGCCGTAGTTGATGCGCCGGCCCTGGTAGATCACCAGGCCATACAGCGTGGCGCGCTCCAGTGCCACCACCTCGCCGGCCTTCTTTTCCCAGTGCGGGTCCAGCAGTTGCTTCTTGAGCAGGTGCCCGCCCACCTGCTCCAGCCATTGCGGCTCGATGGCGGCAATGCCCCGGCCAAACAGGCGCGCGGTCTCCACCAGTTCGGCACAGACGATCCAGCGGCCCGGCCGCTTGCTGAGGTGGGCACCCGGGTGGCGGTGGAACTTGATGCCACGCGCGCCCAAGTAGACGTCTTCGGTTTCGTGCTTGAGGCCGATGTTGCCCAGCAAGCCCGACAACATGGACAGGTGCAGTTGCTCGTAACTGGCCGGCGTGGTGTTGATGGCCCACTTGTGCTCCGCCACCACCGTGTGCAGCTGGGTGTGGATGTCGCGCCATTCGCGCACGCGCCGGATGTTGACGAAGTTCTGCCGCAGCAACTGCTCGTACTGGCGGTTGCTGAGCTTGTGTTCACCATGGCCACCCTTGGCCTCGTTGATCCACTTCCACAGCTTGAGGTAGCCGCTGAATTCGCTCTTGTCGTCGTCGAACTTGGCGTGGGCCTGGTCGGCTTGCGCTTGCGCCTCCAGCGGGCGGTCGCGCACGTCCTGCACGCTCAAGGCGCTGGCAATCACCATCACCTCGTCGAGCGCGCCGCGCGTGCGCGCCTCCAGGATCATGCGGCCCACGCGCGGGTCCAGCGGCAGCTTGGACAGCTCGCGCCCCAGCGGCGTGAGCTCGTTGTTGTCGTCCACCGCGCCCAGTTCCTGCAGCAGCTGGTAGCCGTCGGTGATGGCACGGCGGCTGGGCGCTTCCAGGAAGGGGAAGTCGTCCACATTGCCCAGGTGCAGCGCCTTCATGCGCAGGATCACGCCCGCCAGCGAGGAGCGCAGAATTTCGGGATCGGTGAAGCGGTCCCGGCCGTTGAAGTCGGCCTCGTCGTAGAGGCGGATACAGATGCCGTTGGCCACGCGGCCGCAGCGGCCCAAACGCTGGTTCGCCGCCGCCTGACTCACAGGCTCCACCAGCAACTGCTCCACCTTGCTGCGCAGGCTGTAGCGCTTGACGCGCGCCGTGCCCACGTCGACGACGTAGCGGATGCCGGGCACCGTGAGCGAAGTCTCGGCCACGTTGGTGGCCAACACGATGCGCCGACCGGTGTGTCCGTCGAACACGCGGTCCTGCTCGGCCTGGCTCAAGCGGGCGAACAAAGGCAGCACCTCCGCACTGCGCAGCGCGGGCTGGTGGCTGAGGTGTTTGCGCAAGTGGTCGGCGGCCTCGCGGATTTCGCGTTCACCGGGCAAGAACACCAGGATGTCGCCGGCCTGGCGCGGGTCGTGCCACAACTCGTCCACGCCATCGGCGATGGCGTCGTTCAGGTCGTACTCGCGGCTTTCCTCAAACGGGCGGTAGCGGCACTCCACCGGAAATGTGCGCCCGCTGACCATGATGACCGGTGCGGGGCCTCTGCTGGATGCAAAGTGCTGCGCAAAACGGTCGGCATCGATGGTGGCCGAGGTGACGACGATCTTCAGATCGGGCCGGCGCGGCAGGATTTGCCGCAGGTAACCGAGCAGAAAGTCGATGTTGAGCGAGCGTTCGTGCGCCTCGTCGATGATCAGCGTGTCGTAGGCTTGCAGCAGCGGGTCGGTCTGTGTCTCGGCCAGCAAAATGCCATCCGTCATCAGCTTGACCGAGGCGTTTTTGCCCAGCCGGTCGGTGAAGCGCACCTTGTAGCCCACCACCTCGCCCAAGGGCGTCTGCAACTCCTCGGCAATGCGCTTGGCCACCGAGCTGGCGGCGATGCGCCGGGGCTGGGTGTGGCCGATCAGGCGAGGTTTTTCGCCCGGCTTGGCGTTCAGCCGGCCACGGCCCATGGCCAAGGCGATCTTGGGCAGCTGGGTGGTTTTGCCCGAACCCGTTTCGCCACAGACGATGACCACCTGGTGGGCCAACATAGCAGCCTCGATCTCGTGGCGGCGGCCACTGACGGGCAGGTTCTCGGGAAATTCGATCACGGGGAGGGACATGCCGAGATTATCGCTGACCACACAGTTTCACATGTTCACGTGCTACACTGATTCCAGGAGGTGATGCCATGTCCAATCTGACGATTTCTGTGGATGAGCGCTACATCAAGCAAGCCCGCGTGCGTGCCATACAAGAAGGCACGTCTTTGAGTGCGCGCGTGCGCGAATTCATTGCTGCCTACGCGGCAGGCACCACTCAGCCACTGGATGGCGACCCCACCGACCACCTCATGCGCATGATCACAGAGGTGCGCGCGCAGCTTCAGCAGCCTGACGCCGAGGACGAGCAGTTGCCCCGGAAAACGCTGCGGGAAGAAATGTATGAAGGGGATTTCCGTGCCCGGGCACGGCTTGAAGCCCAACAGGAACGTGAGCGCGGCTCGCCCAAAGCGCCATGAGTTCGGATGGTCTGTGTTTCTTCGACACCAATGTGCTGCTCTACAGCTTTGACAACCGCTATCCGCACAAGCAGCAGCAAGCCTTGACCCTGGTGGACACCCTGGGGCACAAAAAGCAGGCCGTGATCAGCACGCAGGTGTTGATAGAGCTGTTCACCAACCTTACCCGGAAATTCAAGGCGGAACGGAAAACTGCCTCGTTGATGGTGTCCAGCTTCTGCCATTGGCCTGTGATTGACAGCGACATGCAACTGGTGCTGCGGGCCATGGCCCGATCAACAGAGCATCAAACCTCCATTTTCGACGCCATGATCGTCGAGGCGGCCTTGCGCAGCGGCGCCACCACGCTCTACAGCGAAGACATGCAACACGGCCGACGCTTCGGTTCGCTGACCATCACCAACCCTTTCATCTGAGCGCCCCCATGTCCGCCGTCTTCAACTTCACCTTCGTGCCCTGGTTCCGCTCGGTGGCGCCCTACATCCACAAATTCCGCAACCAGACCTTTGTGGTGGGCGTGTGTGGCGAGGCCATCGCCGCCGGCAAGCTGCCCAACCTGGCACAAGACCTGGCGCTGATCCAGAGCATGGGCGTGAAGATCGTGCTGGTGCACGGTTTCCGCCCTCAGGTCAACGAACAACTGCGCGCCAAGGGCCACGCCGCCAAGTACTCACACGGCATACGCATCACCGACCCCGTCGCGCTGGACTGCGCGCAGGAAGCCGCCGGCCAACTGCGCTACGAAATCGAAGCCGCCTTCAGCCAAGGCCTGCCCAACACGCCCATGGCTGGCGCCACGGTGCGCGTCATTTCGGGCAACTTCATCACCGCCCGGCCGGTGGGCATTGTGGACGGCGTGGACTTCCAGCATTCGGGCCTGGTGCGCAAGGTCGATGTGGCCGGCATCAGCCGCACGCTGGACATGGGCGCCATGGTGCTGCTGTCGCCCTTCGGTTTTTCGCCCACGGGCGAGGCCTTCAACCTCACCATGGAAGAGGTCGCGACGTCCGTGGCCACCGCGCTGCAGGCCGACAAGCTCATCTTCATCACCGAGGTGCCGGGCATTCGCTTGCGCCCCGATGAACCCGAGAGCGACGACAACCCCATCGACACCGAGCTGCCGCTGGCCCAGGCCGAGCTGATCCTGAAAAACGCGCCACCGGGCCAGAAACCCACCGACACCGATTTCTACCTGCAGCACTGCGTGCGCGCCTGCAAGGCCGGCGTGGAACGCAGCCACATCATCCCGTTTGCGGTCGATGGCTCGCTGCTGCTGGAGGTGTATGTCCACGACGGCATCGGCACCATGGTCGTGGACGAAAAATTGGAAAGCCTGCGCGAGGCCACGCCCGACGACGTGGGCGGCATCCTGCAGCTGATCGAGCCCTTCGAAAAAGACGGCACTCTGGTCAAGCGCGACCGCACCGAGATCGAGCGCGACATTGGCCACTACACCATCATCGAACACGATGGCGTGATCTTTGCCTGCGCCGCGCTCTACCCCTACCCCGAAGCCAGAACCGCCGAAATGGCCGCGCTCACCGTGTCGCCGCAAAGCCAGGGCCAGGGCGACGGCGAAAAAATCCTCAAGCGCATCGAACAGCGCGCCCGCGCCATGGGCCTGGACAGCATCTTTGTGCTGACCACGCGCACCATGCACTGGTTCATCAAGCGCGGCTTTGCGCAGGTGGACCCGGACTGGCTGCCCGACGCCCGCAAGCGCAAGTACAACTGGGACCGCAGGAGCCAGGTGCTGGTCAAAAAACTGTGACCGGCTGATGCACCGGCACGCACCGGCTTGATGTGCATCAAGACGGCGGCTGGGGGCTGCTTTGATACTGTGACATTCACATGCCAAGGGGATGACAAGGCCATGACCGACCGCACAGCCGCCAGCCGCAACAGCAACACAGCCTCCGCAAGCAGTCCGCCCGCCAACCGGCGTCCTGCCCGGCCTCGCCGCTCGTCAGCAGGCGACGTTGTGCCGGGTAGCGCACCCCAGGCCATCGCCCGCGCCACGGTGAACGATGTGGTGGATGCCCGCCAGCAAGCACAACTGGCCGCTGCGCGCGACGTGATGGCCCGCGCCACCGACCACCAGCAGCAAGAGCGCGACCTGCGCACCCTGCTCGAAGGCGCCTCGCCCGACGACGCCCGCGCGCTGCGAAAGCTGCTGCGAGAAGACATGCTCAACACCCGGCGCACCGCCGAGGAAGCCGATCCGGACGACATCCTCGCATCCGACTGGCGCAGGGGCGGCTACCCCTACAAACACCTGCTGTCGCGCAAGACCTACGAGGCGCAAAAATACCAGTTGCAGGTGGAGCTGCTCAAGCTGCAGGCCTGGGTGAAGGAAACCGGCCAGCGGGTGGTCATCCTGTTCGAAGGGCGCGACGCGGCCGGCAAGGGCGGCGCCATCAAGCGCTTCATGGAGCACCTCAACCCACGCGGTGCGCGGGTGGTGGCGTTGGAAAAACCCACCGAGGTGGAGCGCGGCCAGTGGTACTTCCAGCGCTACGTGCAGCACCTGCCCACCGCAGGCGAGATCGTGCTGTTCGACCGCAGCTGGTACAACCGCGCCGGTGTAGAGCGGGTGATGGGCTTCTGCCAGCCCGACGAGTACCAGGAGTTCATGCGCCAGGCGCCGCAGTTTGAGCGCCAACTGGTGCGCAGCGGCGTGTTCCTCATCAAGTTCTGGTTCTCGGTCAGCCGCGATGAGCAGCGCCGTCGCTTCAAGGAGCGCAAGACGCACCCGCTCAAGCAATGGAAGCTCAGTCCCATCGACATGGCCTCGCTGGACAAGTGGGAGGACTACACCCAGGCCAAGGAAGCCATGTTTTTCGAGACCGACACCGCCGACGCGCCATGGACGGTGATCAAAAGCGACTGCAAAAAGCGCGCACGCCTCAACGCCATGCGCTACGTGCTGCACAAGCTGCCGTACACCAACAAAGACACCGAGCGCATCGGCACGCTCGACACCCTGATCGTGGGCCGCGCCCATGTGGTGTACGAGCGCGGCGAGCACCCGGGCAACGCCATCCTCTGAACCGCAAGCGTCAGGCGATTTTGTCGGTCGCCTGCAGCGGCAGATGGCGGGCAAACTGCTCGGCCAAAAACGACTCGCCACGCTCCAGCACAAAGTAGCGAAACGCCTCGGCCGCTGGTGACAGCAGCTTGGACAGCGTGTGCACCACGTTCCAGCCACGCACCACCGGCGCGCCTTCCACGTCCAGCACGGCAATCAGTCCGTGGTCCAGCTCAAGACCGAGGGTGTGCAGGGAGACGAAGCTGATGCCGAGATCGGCCATCACCACCTGCTTGATGCTGGCGTTGCTGCGCATCTCCATCACCACGCGGGGCTCGACACGAGCGTCGCGCAAAAAACTCTCCAACGCCGCGCGGGTGCCAGAACCGGGCTCGCGCATCACAAAGCCGTAGGGGCGCAACGCGTGGGGCGAGATGTCGCGCTCGCGCGCCAGCGGGTGCGTGACGGCCGACACGAACACGTGCGGGTGGGCCGCAAACGGCTCGGCGCGGGTGGCCAGCTCTTTGGGCGGGCGGCCCATGATGGCGATGTCCACCTCGTTGGCCTGCAGCATGGCCACCAATTGCTCGCGGTTGCCCACCACCAGCTTGAGTTCCACCCCGCCATGCTCCCGTTTGAACTCGGCCAGCAACTGGGGCAAAAAGTACTTGGCGGTGCTGACCATGCCGATGGTCAGCGTGCCCACCTCCAGTTTCTGCAGTCGCAGCGCGGTGTCTTCGGCGTCCTTCAGCGTGGCGAGGATTTTGCGGGCGTGCACCAGCATGTATTCGCCCACGGTGGTGAGCGCCACACGCCGGCCCTCGCGCTGAAACAGCGGCAGGCCCACGTGCGATTCGAGTTCTTTGACCTGCATGGTCACGGCCGGCGGCGTGAGGTGCAGCGCCTCGGCGGCACGGGCAAAACTGAGGTGGCGGGCCACCTCGGTGAACACCCGGAGTTGGCGGAAGGTGGCATTTCTCATTCAGTAAAGCCTTAAGCAAAATCAAACTATTTCTGAATTTACCTTATTTAAGTGGATTCTTATAGTTCATCCATCGCACCACCACCTGGAGACATGGATGACCCAAATCACCGACGCCAAAAAACGCTACAGCGCAGGCGTGCTGAAGTACAAGCAGATGGGCTACTGGATGCCCGACTACGTGCCCAAGGAGACCGACACGCTGTGTCTGTTCCGCATCACGCCACAAGACGGCGTGGACCCTGAGGAAGCCGCTGCCGCCGTGGCCGGTGAATCCTCCACCGCCACCTGGACCGTGGTGTGGACCGACCGCCTGACCGCCTGCGACAGCTACCGCGCCAAAGCCTACAAGTGCGAGCCGGTGCCGGGCCGACCGGGCGAGTTTTTTGCCTGGGTCGCCTACGACCTGATCCTGTTCGAAGAAGGCTCCATTGCCAACATGACGGCCAGCCTGATCGGCAACGTCTTCAGCTTCAAGCCGCTCAAGGCCGCCCGCCTGGAGGACATACGCATCCCGGTCGCGTACGTCAAAACCTTCAAGGGCCCACCCACCGGCTTGGTGGTCGAGCGCGAGCGCCTGGACAAGTTTGGCCGCCCGCTGCTGGGCGCCACCACCAAGCCCAAGCTGGGCCTGAGTGGCCGCAACTACGGCCGCGTGATTTACGAAGGCCTCAAGGGTGGTCTCGATTTCATGAAAGACGACGAGAACATCAACTCGCAGCCCTTCATGCACTGGCGTGACCGTTTCTTGTACGTGATGGACGCCGTCAACAAGGCCCAGGCGCAGACCGGTGAGGTCAAGGGCAGCTACCTCAACATCACCGCCGGCACCATGGAGGCGATGTACGAACGCGCCGAACTGGCCAAGGAGCTGGGCAGCGTGGTGGTGATGGTCGATCTGGTGATCGGCTGGACCGCCATCCAGAGCATGGCCGAGTGGTGCCGCAAGAACGACATGGTGATGCACATGCACCGCGCCGGGCACGGCACCTACACCCGGCAGAAGAACCATGGCGTGAGCTTCCGCGTGATTGCCAAGTGGCTGCGCCTGGCCGGCTGCGACCACCTGCACACCGGCACCGCCGTGGGCAAACTCGAAGGCGACCCGCTGACCGTGCAGGGCTACTACAACGTCTGCCGCGACAGCTACACCAAGACCGACCTGCCGCGTGGCCTGTTCTTTGACATGGACTGGGCCGACACCAAGAAGGTCATGCCGGTGGCCTCGGGCGGCATCCACGCCGGCCAGATGCACCAGTTGATCGATCTGTTCGGCGACGACGTGATCCTGCAATTTGGCGGCGGCACCATCGGCCACCCACAAGGCATTCAGGCCGGCGCCGTGGCCAACCGCGTGGCGCTGGAGTGCATGGTCAAGGCGCGCAACGAAGGCAAAGACATCCTGCAGGAAGGCCCTGAGATTCTGAAGAAGGCGGCCCAGACCTGTGGCCCGCTGAAAGCCGCGCTCGACACCTGGGGCGACATCAGCTTCAACTACCAGAGCACCGACAGCAGCGACTACGCCGTGACCCCAGCCCTTGCCTGAACACTTTGGAGCACACCAACATGATGACCAACCCCACCGGCCGCATCACCCAGGGCCAGTTCAGTTTCCTGCCCGAGCTCACCGACGCCGAGATCACGCTGCAGATCGAATACGGCCTGGCCAAGGGCTACGCCTGGAGCGTGGAATACACCGACGACCCACACCCACGCAACACCTACTGGGAAATGTTTGGCATGCCCATGTTCGACCTGAAAGACGCCGCTGGCGTGCTGATGGAAGTGAACGACTGCCGCAAGGCCTTCCCCAGCCACTACATCCGCCTGATGGCGTTTGACTCCACCCGTGGGGTCGAGTCCATCGTGATGAGCTTCATCGTCAACCGGCCGACCAACGAGCCCGGATTCACGCTGGAGCGCCAGGAAATCGGCGGGCGCAGCATGCGTTACACCACGCGCGGCTACGGTGCCGACAAGCCCGAAACACAACGGTATTGACCCCTGCAGAGGCCCGCCATGTACGCCATCCCCGGACAGACACCCGCCCCGGCCGCAGCTGCGCCCGCGCCAGAGGCCGCGGCAGTCGCGCCGCGCTCGGTGGCCCAGGTGCTGAGTGACTCCAACGTGCTGGCGGTGCTCGATGAACTTGAGCGCGATCTGGTGGGCCTGGCGCCGGTGAAGGCACGCATACGCGACATCGCCGCCCTGCTCGTCATCGACAAGCTGCGGTTCGGCATGGGCCTGGCCAGCCAGGCGCCCAGCCTGCACATGTGCTTCACCGGCAACCCAGGCACCGGCAAAACCACGGTGGCCCTGCGCATGGCCGAAATCCTGCACCGCCTGGGCTATGTGCGCAAAGGCCATGTGGTCAGCGTCACGCGCGATGACCTGGTGGGCCAGTACATCGGCCACACCGCGCCCAAAACCAAGGAAGTGCTCAAGAAGGCCATGGGTGGCGTGTTGTTCATCGACGAGGCCTACTACCTCTACAAACCCGAGAACGAGCGCGACTACGGGCAAGAAGCCATCGAAATCCTGCTGCAGGTGATGGAGAACCAGCGCGACGACCTGGTGGTCATCCTCGCGGGCTACAAAGACCGCATGGACACCTTTTTCCAGTCCAACCCCGGCATGAGCTCGCGCATCGCCCACCACATCGACTTTCCCGACTACGCGCCGCACGAGCTGACCCAGATCGCCGACCGCATGCTGGCTGCGCAGAACTACCGGCTGACGCCCGACGCCCAACAGGCCTTCGAGCGCTACCTGGCGCTGCGGGTGCAGCAGCCCCACTTTGCCAACGGGCGCAGCGTGCGCAACGCTTTGGACCGCGCCCGCCTGCGCCAGGCCAGCCGCCTGTTTGCCGACAGCCAGCGCGTGCTCAGCGCCGACGACCTCTGCACGCTGGAGGCGTCCGACATCTTGGCCAGCCGCGTGTTCAACCAGGGGGCCGCCGCATGACGCTTCAAGCCCTGATTTTCGATGTGGACGGCACCCTGGCCGACACCGAAGCCGCCCACCTGGCCGCCTTCAACCACGCCTTCGCCGAAGAAGGGCTGGACTGGCGCTGGGACACCGCCCTCTACACCGAGCTGCTGGAGATCTCTGGCGGCAAGGAGCGCATGCTGCATTTTTGGCAACGCACGCGCGGCGACATCGTGGACATCGGCGGTGCCGGGGTGCGCGACACCATCGACCGCCTGCACGCCCTCAAGACCGCCGCCTACGAGGCCATGGTGCAAAACGGTGCGGTGGAACTGCGCCCTGGCGTCTTGCGCCTGATGAGCGAAGCGCTGGCACAAGGCCTGCGCCTGGCCATTGCCACCACCACCTCGCCAGTCAACATCGCCGCTTTGCTGCGCCGAGCGATAGGCCCCGACTGGCGCACCCACTTTGCCGCCATCGGCGACGCGTCCACCGCACCCCTCAAAAAACCGCACCCGCAGGTCTACCAACAGATGCTGACCGCGCTGCAACTGCCGGCCGGCGCCTGCCTGGCGTTTGAGGATTCATCCAACGGCCTGCGCGCGGCCACCGCTGCGGGCATCGCCACCGTGGTCACGCCCAACAGCTTCACAGCCCACCACGATTTTTCGGGTGCGCTTCGTGTGGTGCCCGATCTGCAGCAGGTGCATTTGGCGCAACTGCGCTTGTGGCATCGGGCGCCGGTCGCCCACTGACACGCATTCTTCAAAACCGCGAGGCCACCATGCCACTCAGCCAACGTTTCACCCTCACGCAGTACCTGATCGAACAGCGCCGCCGCTTCCCCGACGCCAGCGGCGACTTCAACGCCCTCATCCTGGACGTGGCCCTGGCCTGCAAGGCCATCGCACGCACCGTGGCCTTTGGCGAACTCGGCGGCGTCACCGGCAACCACGAGGTCGAGGGCGGCGCCAGCATCAACGTGCAAGGCGAAACCCAGAAAAAACTCGATGTGTTGAGCAACCAGGTGTTCATCCAGATGAACGAATGGGGCGGGCACCTGGCCGGCATGGCGTCCGAGGAGATGGACGCGCCCTACCAGATACCCACCAGCTACCCGCGCGGCAAATACCTGTTGGTGTTCGACCCACTGGACGGCAGCAGCAACATCGACGTCAACGTGTCCGTCGGCAGCATCTTCTCCGTCCTGCGCGCACCGGCCGACGCCATCGCCAGCGGACGCGACCTGACCGAAGCCGACTTCCTTCAGCCGGGCGCCACCCAGGTGGCGGCCGGCTACGCGCTCTACGGCCCCACCACCATGTTCATCCTCAGCGTGGGCAATGGCGTGGCCGGCTTCACGCTCGACCCCAACCTGGGTGAATTCCGCCTCACCCACCCCGACATCCGCGTGCCCGAGCAGACACAGGAATTCGCCATCAACGCCTCCAACAGCCGCTTCTGGGAGCCGCCGGTCAAGCGTTATGTGGACGAATGCCTGGCCGGCAAAACCGGCCCGCGAGGCAAGGACTTCAACATGCGCTGGATCGCCAGCATGGTGGCCGAGGCGCACCGCATCCTCATGCGGGGAGGCGTGTTCCTGTACCCGCGCGACACCAAGGACCCGAGCAAGCCCGGTCGCCTGCGTCTGCTCTACGAGGCCAACCCCATCGGCTTCATCATGGAACAGGCCGGTGGCCGCGCCAGCACCGGCCACCAGCCCGTGCTGGGCGTGCGCCCCAGCGAACTGCACCAGCGCATCGGCCTGGTGTTCGGCTCGCGCGAGGAGGTCGAACGCATCGAGCGCTACCACCACGAGCCCGCGCCCCGCGCGTCCGAAACCCCGTTGTTCGCCGAACGCAGCCTGTTCAGAGTCTGAAAGCCCACCATGTCCGAACGCCATCCCATCATCTCCATCACCGGCTCCAGCGGTGCGGGCACGTCCACCGTGACGCGCACCTTTGCCAACATCTTCCGGCGCGAAAACGTCAAGGCCGCGGTCATTGAGGGCGACAGCTTCCACCGCTACGACCGCAAGGAAATGAAAGCCCGCCAGGCCGAAGCAGAGAGCACCGGCAACAAGAACTTCAGCCACTTCGGGCCCGACAACAACCTGTTTGGCGAGTTGGAGAACCTGTTTCGCACCTATGGCGAAAGTGGCCAGGGCCAATCGCGCAAGTACCTGCACAACGACGAAGAAGCAGCGCCCCACCAGCAGCCGGCCGGCACCTTCACCGCCTGGGAGCCGCTGCCCGCCGACACCGACATGCTGTTCTACGAAGGCCTGCACGGCGCGGTGGTCACCCCCGAACACAACATCGCGCGGCATGCCGACCTGCTGATCGGCGTGGTGCCGGTCATCAACCTGGAGTGGATACAGAAGCTCTGGCGCGACAAACACCAGCGCGGCTACAGCACCGAGGCGGTGACCGACACCATCCTGCGCCGCATGCCCGACTACGTGAACTACATCGTGCCGCAGTTCGCGCACACGCACGTCAACTTCCAGCGGGTGCCCATGGTGGACACCTCCAACCCCTTCATCTCGCGCGACATCCCCAGCGCGGATGAGAGCCTGGTGGTGATCCGTTTTGCCCAGCCCAAGGGCATCGACTTCCAGTACCTGCTGAGCATGATCCACGACTCCTGGATGAGCCGGGCCAACACCATCGTGGTGCCCGGCGGCAAGATGGAACTGGCCATGCAGCTCATCTTCACGCCCTTCATCTGGCGGATGATGGAGCGCAAAAAGCGTGCGCTGGCGAATTGACCCACCCCCGCGCCGCGCCTGTGGCGCGTCACCCCCTCAAGGGGGCAACACCTGCGGACCGGCAAAGCCGGCTCCGCGGTGTTCTTGGCACAGACACTTCTTTCGATCAAGGGACTCGCATGCAAACAAGCTCTCCTCAACTGGCCCGCCGCATGGCCAACGCCATCCGCATGCTCGCTGTCGATGCGGTTGAAACCGCCAACTCAGGCCACCCCGGCGCCCCCATGGGGATGGCCGACATCGCCGAGGTGCTCTGGAACCGCCACCTCAAACACAACCCGGCCGACCCACACTGGCCCGACCGCGACCGCTTTGTGCTGAGCAACGGCCACGGCTCCATGCTGATCTACGCCCTGCTGCACCTCACCGGCTACGACCTGCCCATGAGCGAGCTCAAGGCCTTCCGCCAGCTGCACAGCAAAACACCGGGCCACCCCGAAGTGGGCATCACCCCTGG
Organism: Hydrogenophaga atypica; assembly: GCF_042665215.1. NCBI lineage: Bacteria > Pseudomonadati > Pseudomonadota > Betaproteobacteria > Burkholderiales > Comamonadaceae > Hydrogenophaga > Hydrogenophaga atypica. Next base: position 19,373 of record NZ_JBHTCA010000011.1, on the reverse strand, counting down.
TGTCGAAACCACCACCGGCCCGCTGGGCCAAGGCCTGGCCAACGCCGTGGGCATGGCACTGGCCGAGAAGCAACTGGCCGCCGAATTCAACCGCCCCGGCCACACCGTGGTGGACCACCACACCTACGTCTTCCTGGGCGACGGCTGCCTGATGGAAGGCATCAGCCACGAGGCCTGCTCGCTGGCCGGCACGCTGCGCCTGTCGCGCCTGATCGCCTTCTACGACGACAACGGCATCTCCATCGACGGCCAGGTGGAGGGCTGGTTCACCGACAACACGCCGCAGCGTTTTGCCGCCTACGGTTGGAACGTGATCGCGCCGGTGGACGGGCACGACCCCGTCGCCATCAACGCCGCCATCCAGTCCGCCAAGGCGCAGGCCATCAGCACCGAGGGCCGCCCCACCCTCATCTGCTGCAAAACCGTGATCGGCCAGGGCTCGCCCCACAAGGCGGGCACCCACGACGTGCACGGCGCCGCGCTGGGCCAAGCCGAAGTGGCGGCCACACGCGCTGCCCTGGGTTGGGAGGCGGCGCCTTTTGAAGTGCCCGCCGAAATCGCCCAGGCGTGGAACGCCCGCACGCGCGGCGCCACAACACAGGCCGTGTGGGAAGCCCGTTTGACCGCCTACCGCGCCGCCCACCCGGCGCTCGCCGCCGAGTTCGAGCGCCGCATGGCGGGTGAACTGCCCTGCGCCTACCACCCGGGCGCAGCCGCTGCGTTCGACAGCATCGCCGCGCAAGCCGACGCGGTGGCCACACGCAAGGCCAGCCAGAACGCGCTGAGCGCACTCGCCCCGCTGCTGCCCGAGCTGTTTGGCGGCAGCGCCGACCTCACCGGCTCCAACCTCACCAACTTCAAAGGCTGCGTGCTGGCCGGGCGCGACCAACCCGGCAACCACCTGAGCTACGGCGTGCGCGAGTTCGGCATGGCCGCCATCATGAACGGCGTGGCCCTGCACGGCGGTTTCATCCCCTACGGCGGCACCTTCCTCACCTTCAGCGACTACAGCCGCAACGCCATCCGCATGGCCGCGCTCATGAAGCTGCGTGTGGTCCACGTGTTCACCCACGACAGCATTGGCCTGGGCGAAGACGGCCCGACCCACCAAAGTGTGGAACACGTGCCCAGCTTGCGCCTCATCCCCGGGCTGGACGTGTGGCGCCCAGCCGACGCGCTGGAAACCGCCGTGGCCTGGGCCAGCGCCATCGAGCGCGAAGACGGTCCCAGCGCGCTGTGCCTGTCGCGCCAGAACCTGCCGCAAGTGGTGAGTGATGCACAACGCGCGCCCTGCATCCGGCGCGGTGGCTATGTGTTGTCCGACATGGAAGGCGCGCAGGCGGTGCTGATCGGCACCGGCTCCGAAACCCACCTGGCGCTGGCCGCACAGGCAGAACTGGCCAGCCACGGCATCGCCACACGGGTGGTGTCCATGCCCTGCACCAACGCCTTCGACCGCCAGGACCCCGGCTACCAGAACGCCGTGTTGCCGCCGCACCTGCCCGCCGTGGCCGTGGAGGCCGCCCACCCCGACTTCTGGCGCAAGTACGTGGGCCGCAGCGGCGCGGTGGTGGGCATCGCCTGCTTTGGCGAATCGGCCCCGGCCAAAGCGCTGTACCAGCACTTCGGCATCACGCCAGAAGCCATCGTGGCGGCGGTGCGCCAACGCGTGCCACAAGGCGTGTCACAAGGCGTTTCACAACGCGTGGCCCAAGCCGAGCTTGCCTGAGGACACGCCATGCACACCCCTTTCGATCTCGTGCTGTTCGACCTCGACGGCACCCTGGTGGAAACCGCGCCCGAAATCTGCGATGCGGTCAACGACACGCTGCGCCGCTTCAACCTGCCCGAGGCCACGCTGGCGCAGGTGGCGGCCTGGATAGGCCACGGCACCCGCGAGCTGCTGATACAGGCCCTGGCCCAGGCCAGCGGCACCGATGTGGCCACCGTGCGCGCCAGTGGCACCCTGCCCCTGATCGCCGCCGAATTTGACCGTCACTACGCGGCACGCTGTGGCACCCGCAGCCAGCCCTACCCGCATGTGGTGGATACCCTGCACACCCTGCGCGCCCAGGGCGTGAAGCTGGCCGTGGTGACCAACAAGGAAGGTGTCTACACCCGCCGCGTGCTCGATGCGCACAGCCTGACACCGCTGTTCGACCGTGTGGTGTCTGGCGACAGCCTGCCCAGCAAAAAGCCCGACCCGGCCGGTGCGAAGGGGTGCATGGCCGAGCTGTGCGTGTCAGCTGATCGCACGCTGTTCGTCGGCGATTCCTCCATCGACGCCGCCACCGCCCGCAACGCCGGTGTAAGGGTCTGGCTGCTGCCCTATGGCTACAACATGGGCAAACCCGTCAGCGCCTGCAAGCCCGACCGCGTGATCGCCGACCTGCGTGCCCTGCTGTCCCCCACACCTCTTCCTGTCTGACCTTTCCCTTCCCTCCACACCATGAGCATTCGAATAGGTATCAACGGCTTCGGCCGCATCGGTCGCAACGTGTTGCGCAGCGCCATCCAGAATTTCTCGGACATCGAGATCGTGGCCATCAACGACCTGCTGGAGCCGGACTACCTGGCCTACATGCTGCAGTACGACAGCGTGCACGGCCGCTTCAAGGGCACCGTGGCCGTTGAAGGCAACACCCTGATCGTCAACGGCAAGAAGATCCGCCTGACCCAGGAGCGCGACCCCGCCAACCTCAAGTGGAACGAGGTTGGCGCTGACGTCGTCATCGAGTCCACAGGCCTGTTCCTGGACAAGGTGACCGCCCAGAAGCACCTGGACGCGGGTGCCAAAAAGGTGATCCTGTCGGCCCCGTCCAAGGACGACACCCCCATGTTCGTGTTCGGCGTGAACCACGACACCTACAAAGGCGAAGCCATCGTCTCCAACGCTTCGTGCACCACCAACTGCCTGGCCCCGCTGGCCAAGGTGCTGCACGACAAGTGGGGCATCAAGCGCGGCCTGATGACCACGGTGCATGCCGCCACCGCCACCCAAAAAACCGTGGACGGCCCCAGCAACAAAGACTGGCGCGGCGGCCGTGGCATCCTGGAAAACATCATTCCTTCGAGCACGGGCGCTGCCAAGGCCGTGGGCGTGGTGATTCCTTCGCTCAACAAGAAGCTGACCGGCATGAGCTTCCGCGTGCCCACCTCCGACGTGTCGGTGGTGGATCTGACCGTGGAGCTGGAAAAGGCCGCTACCTACGACGAGATCAAGGCCGAGATGAAGGCGCAGAGCGAAGGCGCCTTGAAGGGCGTGCTGGGCTACACCGAAGACAAGGTGGTGGCCACCGATTTCCGTGGCGACACCCGCACCTCCATCTTCGACGCCGACGCCGGCATCGCGCTGGACGGCACCTTCGTGAAGCTGGTGAGCTGGTACGACAACGAGTGGGGCTACTCCAACAAGTGCCTGGAGATGGTGCGTGTGGTCGGAGACCGGCCATGACACAGGCATTGCGCTTCACCGATGTCGTCAATAGCGGCTTTGCCGAGGGCAAGCGCGTCTTCATCCGCGCCGACCTCAATGTGCCGCTGTTGCCCCCCACGCTGCGCTGCCCCCCCGAGGGGGGCTCAGCCGCCTTGGGGCGGCCCGGCGGCGGCTGGGACGACAGCGGCGCCATCACCGAAGACACCCGCATCCGCGCCAGCGTGCCCTGCATCCGCCTTGCCCTGGACGCCGGGGCCGCCGTCATGGTGACGTCGCACCTGGGCCGCCCGGTGGAGGGTGAGTTCAAGCCTGAGGATTCGCTCGCTCCCGTGGCCACGCGCCTGGCGGAGTTGCTGGGCCAGCCCGTGCGCCTGGTGGCCCACTGGGTGGACGGCGGCTTCGACGTGAAACCCGGCGAGGTGGTGTTGCTGGAAAACTGCCGCCTCAACGTGGGTGAGAAGAAGAACAAGCCCGAGCTCGCCGCCAAGCTGGGCAAGCTCTGCGACATTTTTGTGCACGACGCCTTTGGCACCGCCCACCGCGCCGAGGGCACCACCTACGGCATCGCCGAAACAGCGCCCATTGCCTGCGCCGGCCCACTCTTGGCGGCCGAGATGGACGCGATTGCGACTGCGCTGCAAGGCACGTTCGCCGGGCCGCCCCAAGAACGTGCCGTCCCCCTGGGGGGAAGCGGCGCAGCCGCTCAGGGGGGAGCCATGCCCAAGCGCCCGCTGATCGCCATCGTGGCCGGCTCCAAGGTGTCCACCAAACTCACCATCCTGCAAAGCCTGGCCAAGAACGTGGACGGCCTGATCGTGGGCGGCGGCATCGCCAACACCTTCATGCTGGCCGCCGGCCTGAAGATTGGCAAAAGCCTGGCCGAGCCCGATCTGGTGGGCGAGGCCAAGGCCGTCATCGACGCCATGGCCGCGCGTGGTGCGGCCGTGCCCATTCCCACCGATGTGGTGACGGCCAAGGCCTTTGCGGCCGACGCGCCGGCCACCGTCAAGAAGGCCACCGAGGTGGCCGACGACGACCTGATCCTGGACATTGGCCCCGAGACCGCCGCTCTGCTGGCCCAGCAGCTCAAGGCGGCCGGCACCATTGTGTGGAACGGCCCGGTGGGGGTGTTCGAGTTTGCGGCGTTCGAGAACGGCACCAAGGTCTTGGCACAGGCGATTGCCGATTCCAGCGCTTTCAGCATTGCCGGCGGTGGCGACACGCTGGCGGCCATTGCCAAGTACGGCATCGAGAAGGACGTGGGTTACATCTCCACCGGCGGCGGCGCCTTTCTGGAGGTGCTGGAGGGCAAGACGCTGCCGGCCTTTGAGATATTGGCCAGACGCGCCGGCAACTGAATTTTCACAGGAGACTTTTCATGGCACTCATTTCCCTGCGGCAACTGCTGGACCACGCTGCCGAACACAGCTACGGCGTACCGGCTTTCAACATCAACAACCTGGAGCAAATCCTGTCCATCATGCAGGCGGCCGAGAGGTGCGACGCACCCGTCATCCTGCAAGCCAGCGCGGGCGCCCGCAAGTACGCAGGCGAGCCGTTTCTGCGCAAGATGGTGGAGGCGGCGGTGGAGATGTACCCACACATCCCCATCGTCATGCACCAGGACCACGGCGCTTCGCCGGCCGTGTGCCAGCAGTCCATCCGCAGCGGTTTTTCGAGTGTGATGATGGATGGTTCGCTGCTGGAAGACGCCAAAACACCCGCAAGCTACGACTACAACGTGGCTGTCACGCGCGAAGTGGTGAAGTTTGCCCACGCGGTGGGCGTGTCGGTGGAGGGCGAGCTGGGTTGCCTGGGATCGCTGGAAACCGGCGAGGCGGGTGAAGAAGACGGCGTGGGCGCCGAGGGCAAACTCAGCCACGACCAGATGCTGACCGATCCCGAGCAAGCACGCGACTTTGTGGCACAAACCGGCGTGGATGCGCTCGCCATCGCCATCGGCACCAGCCACGGCGCCTACAAGTTCACCCGCCCGCCCACGGGCGACATCCTCGCCATCGACCGCATCGCCGCCATCCACCAGGCCATTCCTAACACCCATTTGGTGATGCACGGATCGAGCAGCGTGCCGCAGGAGTGGCAGGCCGTGATCCGCGAGTTCGGCGGCAACATCAAGGAAACCTACGGCGTGCCGGTGGAAGAGATCGTGCGCGGCATACAGAACGGTGTGCGCAAGGTCAACATCGACACCGACATCCGCCTGGCCATGACCGGGGCCATGCGCCGCACCATGGCACAAACACCGGGCGAGTTCGACCCGCGCAAGTTCTTCAAGGACGCCACCCTGGCCGCTCGCGACATCTGCGTGGCGCGCTTTGAGGCCTTTGGGTGTGCCGGCCAGGCCAGCCGCATTCAGCCGGTGGCCATGGAAAAAATGGTGGCGATGTACGCGTGAGCCCCCACGCTCCGCCGCTGCGCGGGTCGCTGCCCCCCGAGGGGGCTGACCTGGCTTGGGGCGGCCCGGCGCCAGGTTGCCTGGAGGTCAGCCGCGGGCGCGCCAAGCGCCCGCCAGCACGCCCAGGCACAAAGCCATGATCAGCATGAAGTTGAGGAAAGACCAGTTGGCGATCGTCAGGCCCAGGAAAGTCCAGTCGATGGCCGCGCAGTCGCCGCCGCCTTTGAAGATCATCGGAATGGCGCGCTTGAGCGGGAAGGTTTCGATCATCCCGTAGAAGTCGCGCCCGCAGGTGACGATCTCGGGCGGGTTCCACTGCAAAAAGCTCTGGCGGGCGGCCACAAAGGCACCGAACCCGGCGATGAGCACCACCAGGCCGCTGGCGCCCAACGCGGCCTTGCGGCCGGGTATGAACGCCGCCAAGCCGGCCACCAAAGCCACCAGCACCAGCGCATAACGCTGCACGATGCACATCGGGCAAGGCTCCAACCCCTCCACGTGCTGCAGGTACAGGCCAAAGGCCAACAAGGCAATGGCACCCAGAGCGATGACAGCCAATACGGTTCGGGGGTGCAGGCCCATGCGCTCAAGCAGGCTGGGGTGGTAGGTGGGCAAAGCGGTGGACAAAACTCATTCCTCAGGACAAAACACACATAAAACGGGGCAGGCGCCTGGGCCCACATTGTCGTGCAAGGCGTGGCAGCACTTGAACGCCTGCCCTCCAGAGCCACCGCAGCGCACAAAAGTTCCAGCGGCCGGCGACCGTGCCACCCTCGGCAGCCAAGGGCCGTCCAAAGCTTGCTACAGTCTCGCCACTTCGCATTCCCAAGGATCCCCCATGGCACGCACCGTCAACTGCATCAAGCTCGGCAAAGAAGCCGAAGGCCTCGACTTCCCGCCCTACCCCGGCGAACTCGGCAAACGCATTTATGAAAGCGTCAGCAAAGAGGCATGGCAAGGCTGGCTCAAGCACCAGACCATGCTGCTCAACGAAAACCGCCTGAACCTGGCCGATGCGCGTGCCCGCCAGTACCTGGCACGCCAGATGGAAAAACACTTCTTCGGCGAAGGCGCCGACGCTGCGGCCGGCTACGTGCCGCCTGCCGAACAGTGAAAGTGAACGGGGGCGTGGTCTGCGGGACTGAGGGCGGCAAGCCTGACCTCCCCCGCGTTGACGGCGTCTCCCGTGCTCACACTGGCGCCGAAGGCCTGCAAGAGGCCCGACAGGTTTTCCTCCAGGGTGGCGGTCTGCCGCCCCATTGGCGTGGCCGAGACGCTTTCATCGTGCTTGAAACCCGTTTTGGTCTGGGCCTGAACTTTTTGGCCACCTGGGCCGCCTGGCGCGACGACCCACATCGTCCCCGTTTGCTCCACTACGTGGCAACCGAGGCCCATCCGGCAAGCGCCCAAGACCTCCTCCAGGCGGCCGAAAACTGGCCTGAACTCGCCCCCATGGCGCAAGCCCTTGCCCACCGCTGGTGGGGCCTGCTGCCCGGCACACATCGGATCAGCCTGGACAGTGGCCAGGTGCTGCTGACCCTGGGCATAGCCGACGGCCACGAATGGCTGGCCCATCAGCACTTCTTGGCCGACACGCTGTACCTCAGCAGCATCGATGCCGACCATTCCTCCGGGATGTGGGCGCCAGAACTGATGAGCGCTCTGGCCCGCCGTTGCCGGCCCGGCGCACCGTTCGCCACCTCAACAGGGGCAGAACCGGTGCGTGCGAGCCTGACTGTCCACGGTTTTGTCGTCGAAACTGAGTCAAGGCGGCCAATCGAGCAAGACAGCCTGCACGGTCGCTTTGCACCGCCTTGGTCTGCACACAAGCCGCTGCCCCAACGCCCCCAGTTGACCTCGGCTGTTGTCATTGGCGGCGGCCTGGCAGGTGCCGCGATGGCAGCCAGCTTGGCACGCCGCGGGCACACGGTCACCGTGCTGGACCAAGCGGCACACCCCGCAGCCGGTGCCTCGGGATTGCCTGCAGGTCTGTTTGGGCCCCACCTGTCCACCGACGACGCTTGGCTCTCGCAAATCACCCGCGCCGGCATGCGCTGTACGTGGCAAACCCTGCATGACTACGCCGATCTGGACGGCTCCTGGGGTGCCACGGGCGTACTGGAGCACCGCGTTGGACGTGGCCGCCACTGGCCTCATGCCAACGTTGAAGCCGGCCGCGACTGGACCCGGCCTGCCGACCCCGACACACTGCGCGCAGTCGGCCTACCACCCGACGCGCCTGCCTGGTGGCACGAGCGGGCTGGCTGGATACAACCGGCCGCCCTCGTTCGCGCACTGCTGGCCCAGCCTGGCATCCAATGGCAGGGGCGCTGTCATGTCAGCACCATCACGCGCACGGCCAGCGGCTGGCACGTGTGCGACCCCACGGGCAACACGCTGGCCGAAACCGACTGGCTCATCGTGGCCGCCGGCCCCGCTACCCGCACGCTGCTGGCGGGGCCATTGGCTGCGCTGCGTCCGCAGGGCTTGCCCCTGAACGAGGTGCGTGGTCAGATGACCGGCCAGCTACACGCTGCCCAGACACCGCGCCTGCCCCGCTTCGCCATCAACGGCCACGGCGCGCTGATTCCGCATGTGCCCAGCGCCGAGGGGCCCGCCTGGTACTGCGGGGCCACCTTCGACCGCAGCCGCCAGACCGCACTGCTCGATGCGGCCGACGACGCCGCCAATCTCGCCAAATTGGGCGAGCTGCTCCCGGAACTGGGAGGCGCCTGCGCAAACAGTGCGCGTGCCGAGATGAGCCGCCCCTGGTCGGGCGTGCGCTGCACTGTGGCCGATCGCGTTCCCCTGGTCGGCCCCATCGCACCCCATGCACTGCCCGGCCTGTGGGTGAGCACAGCCATGGGCGCACGCGGCCTGTGCCTGGCACTGCTGTGCGGCGACATTGCAGCGGCGTGGCACGGCCACGAACCCCTTCCGTTGGATGACCGGCTGGCGCGGCACCTCGCCGCTCAGCGTTTCATGCATCAGTTGTGAAGCATCAGGAGGTGCTTACTGACCTCTTGATGCGCAACATCGGAGGCTGGCAGCCAACAGTGACGATGACTACGCGCTCGCTCAAGACGGCACCCGTTCCCAGACGCGCTTGATCCACGTGCAGCTCGCGCGAGTGAATGGTGCCAGGCAGATCTAGGGCCTGTTCACACTATTTTTCCGAGATGCGTTGCGAGTCAAAAAGGCCATGCGCAAGGCGCGAAACGCCGCCGGGGTATGCCCCCGGCAAGGCTTCGCAACGCCGCGCATGGCCTTTTTGGCCGCAACCCGAAGGGAACAGGGTTAAAACAGCGCCACTCGTCGTTGCACTCCTAGGCCAGACGCCCAGTCTGGCCGTCGTCGCGCGCCTAGATTGGCGCTGTTTTCACCTCGTTCGCACTCGGAAAAATAGAGTGAACAGGCCCTAATCGGCACTGCCCCAAAAGGGCAGCACCAGACCTTACTTGACGATACCGCCCACCGGGGCCGCGATCTGCACCCAACGGCCAGCACGGACCTGGTCGATGGAGACCAGCTCGGGTGTCACGTGGTTGTTGGCCCAGCTCTGACGGGTGTAGGTGGTGAAGTCCTGATGAGGCACCGACTGCATGGTCTTGGCGAACGACTCGGCCGTGACATTGCGACCAGCGGCCTCGAGGCCAGCAATGAACCAATCCAGGTAAGAGTACGCATTGGCCGCGTTTTCGTCGGCGTCCTGGTTGAAGCGGGCCTTGTAGTCGGCCTGGAACTTCTTGGCCGCAGCATCGGTGGTGTCGTTGTCGTGCAGCTTCCAGCCACCCAGGCCGTAAAGCCCCTCCACTGCATCCTTGCCCAGACGGGCCACGATGCTGCTGCGCCCTGGCAGGGAGGTGACGACCTTGACATCGTTCCAGCCCAGCTTCTTGACCTCGGCCATCACGCCCACGGTTTCGCGCACCACGGTGCCGGCCAGGATCAGGTCCACGTTGGCAGCCTTCATGCGAGCCACCTGCGAGGAAAAGTCGATATCCCCCACCTTGTAGGCGGCCTCGGCCACGGGTGAAAGGCCCGCGTCCTTGAGGCCTGCCGACACGCCGGCGCGGATCAGGTCACCAAAAGGACCTTCCTGATAAATCACGCCGATGCGCTTGACGCCCCAGTTTTTCACCGCCCACGAAAGCCCCGTGGCGGTGGTGGTGTCGTAGTTCTGCACCGTGGTGAACAGCAGTGGGCTGTTGCCCGCAACCTTTTGAATGATGGCTGATGCCGCCCAAGGGCCAAACACCACCACCCCCGCGTCGGTGGCCATTTTGACGGTGGCCGCGTTGGGGCCAGAACCAAAGCTGTTGACGATGGCAAACACGTTGTCGCTGCGGATGAGCTTTTGCACAGCGCGCACGGCCAACTGGGGCTGGCTGCCGTTGTCTTCCGTCACCAGGCGCAGCTTGCGGCCATGGACGCCTTTGACGTTGGCTTCGTCGATGCGCATTTGCATGGCATTGCGCAGCATGGGAGAACCGGCGGCCGTGGGGCCAGAGAGGTCCAGGTGGGTACCGATCACAATTTCCGTGTCGGAAACGCCGGCGGCATGGGCATTGCCCAAGACCAGCGCGGCGGCCGCTGCGGCGGTGGCGATCAGGTGGCGTCGATTGAGTGTCATGCCTTGTCTCCTTGTGGGTGGCTAAAAAAACGTCAGTCGGTGTACATGCTGTCGATCAGGTGCGCGTACTTGCGTGCGATCACCTTGCGCTTGAGCTTCATTGTGGGTGTGAGCTCTTCGTCCTCGGCGGTCAGCAGTTCGCCGATGATGCGGAAATCCTTGACCTGCTCCACCCGCGCCAGTTGCGGGTTGATGCGATCAATCTCAGCGCGGATGAGCGCCACCACCTCGGGCGCACGGGTCAGGCTGGCGAAGTCGGTGTAGGGCACTTGGTGCTCCTGCGCGTGGCGCGCCACGTGTTCCTGGTCCAGCATGATCAGGCAGGTCAGGTACTTGCGCCCATCGCCGATGACGACCGCATCGGTCACGTAAGGGCTGAACTTGAGCAGGCTCTCGATGTGGCTGGGCGTGATGTTCTTGCCGCCCGACGTGATGAGAATGTCCTTGATGCGATCGCGGATGGCCAGGTAGCCGTTCTCGTCGAGTTCACCACAGTCGCCCGTGAGCAGCCAGCCCTCGGCGTCCAGCGCCTCGGCGGTCTTGTCGGGCAGCTTCCAGTAGCCGCCGAAGACGTTGGGCCCGCGCACCTGAATTTCGTTTTCGGCGCCAATGCGGATCTCCATGCCCGGCCCTTTGACGCCGGCCCAACCCAGCTTGATGCCACCTTTGGGCGTTGCGGCGCAAAAGCCGGTGGTCTCCGTCATGCCGAAGGCCTCGCGCAGCTCGATGCCACAACCCAAAAACCAGCGGATCAGGTCCGGCGGCACGGGCGCAGCGCCAGTAAGCGCACTCTTGCAGTTCTGCAGCCCCAAAAAGGTACGGACATTGCGCAGCGCCATGCCTTGCAGCAGGCGGTCTCCCAATGGGGGTTTGGCCACCGTCTCGCCGCGCAGGTGAGCTTCCACCGCCGCAGCACCACGTTCGCGCGCGCGCTGATAGACCCAACGCGCAGGTGCGATCGCATCGCGCATGAAGAGATCGATCTGCGAGTACATCTTTTCCCAGAAGCGTGGCGGCGCAAACACCACATGCGGCGCCACTTCGCGCAAGTCATTGAAAACGGTTCCCGCGCCCTCTGGAAAATGCACAATCAGCCCCACCGCCAGCGGGTTGAACACCGACGCCATGCGCTCGGCAATGTGGCACAACGGCAGAAAAGACAGCGACTTGTCGCCCGGCACCACATCCAGGTAGACCGGCGCCTGGTTGAGCTGGAACACCACATTGCGGTTGAGGATCATCGCGCCTTTGGGCGCTCCGGTGGTGCCCGAGGTATAGACCAGGAAGGCGAGATCCTCCGAGCGACCGGCATCGATGGCGCCCTCGAAGCGCGCAGCGTCGCGCGCGGCCAGTGCCTCGCCTTGCGCCAGGAAGTCGTCAAAGAAGAAGACCTGTTCATCCTCGAAGCCACGCAGGCCGTCGCGCTCCATCACCACGATGCAGCGCAGCGCCGGGCATTGGGCGCGCACGGCCAACGCCTTTTCAAACTGTTCCTGGTTCTCAACGAAAAGTGCCTCGGCGTCGCTGTCGGCCAGGATGTGCAGCACCTGATCGGACGATGACGTGGGATAGACGCCATTGCCCACCATGCCCATGCACTGCGCGCCCATGTCCACATACAGCCATTCGGGTCGGTTCTCGGCGAGCACGCAGACCACGCTGCCGCGCGACAGACCCAGCTCCTCCAGCCGCAGGCCGATGGCGCGCGCATGGGCGTAGTACTCGGCCCAGGTGGCGCTCTGCCACAAGCCACGGTGCTTGCGGCGCAGCGCAGGTCGGTCGGCCCACTCACGGCAGCGCTCGCGGAACAGACGGGCGGGCGTGTCGTGCCCATGGAATCGGGAATAGTCAACCATCTTTTTCATCGCCATGTCTTCCGGCGCTTCCAGCGCTGAGTCGTGCCGCTCAGCCCCTGCTGTTCGCCACCGCCCAAATAAGAGGACTGCACGTCGGCCTTGCGCGACAACGCCTCGCAGGTGTCTGCGGCGACGATGCGGCCCAGCTCCATGATGTAGCCATCGTCGGCGTGTGCCAGTGCGATGGCTGCGTTCTGTTCCACCACCAGGATCGCGGTCCCGGTCTCGTCGCGGATGCGGCAGATGATGGAGAAGATCTCCTTGGTCAGCAGCGGCGACAGACCGAGCGACGGTTCGTCGAGCATCAGCAGGCGCGGCTGGGCCAGCACCGCGCGGCCAATGGCCAACATCTGCTGCTCGCCGCCCGAGAGCAGGCCAGCGTGCTGCTGCTCGCGTTCCTTGAGGCGCGGGAACCACTGAAACACGCGCTCGAGGTCGCGGATCACACCATCCGTGTCGCGCCGGGTGTAGGCACCCATGGCGAGGTTGTCGCGTACGCTCAGGAAAGGAAACACCTGGCGCCCCTCAGGCACCAGCACCAGGCCGCGCCGGCATACCTCGTCGGCGTCCAGCCCATGCACCGCTTGGCCCAAGAACAGCACCTGACCCTTGAACGGATCGATCACACCGGCCAGGGTGTTGAGCAACGTGGTCTTGCCAGCGCCATTAGCCCCCAGCACCGCCACCATGCGACCGGGTCGGACCTCGATGTTGACGCCTTGCATGGCCGCGATGGGGCCGTACCAAGTTTCGAGGTTCTTGACTTGCAGCAATGCCTGCATGTTCGCGTTTCCTTCTGTCATCCTCACGCCCCCAGGTAGGCGGCGATCACCACCGGATCGGCCTGCACCTGAGCCGGTGTGCCCTGCGACAGCACCGCCCCTTGTGCCATGCAGATGACGCGATCAGCCACGGCGCTGACCAGCGACATGTCGTGTTCAACCATGACCACGGTGATGCCCAGATCAGTGCGGATGTCATCGATCCAAAAGGCCAGGTCGCGCGTCTCCTCGGGGTTCAAGCCCGACGCGGGTTCGTCCAGGAACAACAACTCGGGCTGGGTGCAAAGCGCACGGCCGAGTTCGACCACCTTGCGCACGCCATACGGCAAGCCAGCGATGACGGCGTTGCGCCAGGGCGAGAGCTCGAGGAACTCGATCACTTCCTCGGCGGCTGCGCGGGCCTCTTCCTCCAGGCGCGTGACGGCGGGCGTGCGCAGTACCTGCTGCCACCAGGCCCCGTGGTCAAAGCGGTGACGGCCCAGCAGCAGGTTGTCCATCACGGTGGCGGCCTCAAACAGCTCAATGTTCTGAAAGGTGCGGGCAATGCCGTGGGCCGCGATGCGGTGGCGGGGCACCTGGGTCAGGTCCTGACCCTTGAACACGATCTGACCCGCCGTGGGGTCGAAGACGCGGGTGACGGTGTTGAGCATTGAGGTCTTGCCTGCCCCGTTGGGACCGATCACGGCCAACACCTCGCCGACGTTGACCTCGAGGCTGAGTCCTGCAATGGCCTTGACGCCGCCAAAGGACAGCGACAAATCGCGCACGCTCAACAGCGGCGCGTGGGGGGTGGAAGGGGTGCTCATCGGTAACGCTCCGACTTCATATAACGTTTCTGGCGCTTGAAGGTGTCACGCCGGTAGAGGGGGAAGGACTCGAACAGCGCGCGCAACTTGAGCCAGCGTCCGTTGAGGCCAGCGGGTTCGAATAGCACGAACAGTGCAAGCACCAGACCAAAGATGAAAATCTCCAGGCCGAACTGCTTGGCCACGCTCTCGGGCAGCATGGGCTTGATACGCGAGATGGCGGTGGGGAGCAGGCTGATGAGCACCGCGCCCAGGATGGCCCCGCGCAAGCTGCCCAACCCACCGATCACAACCATGAGCACCAGCTCCAGCGACAGCAGCAGTGTGAAGCCGTCGGGCGTGAGGTACTTGATGTGGTGAGCCAGCAGTGCACCGGCCAGGCCGGTGATGGCGGCTGACAGTGCGAAGGCCGATGCCTTGACCGCGTTGACGTGAATACCCAGCGAATAGGCCGCTGCCTCTGAATCGCGCACACCCACAAACGCGCGGCCGATGGCCGAGCGCAGCAGATTGAGCAGGCCCAGCAGCACCGCTACCAGCACCACCAGGCACAAGTAGTAAAAGGCCTTGGGACCGCCCAGCGACCAGCCTGCGATCCTCGGATCTTCGACCGCCAAACCAGTGAAGCCGCCGGTGACCGAATCCCAGTGACCTATGAGCTGCTCGACGATGATGGCGAAGGCCATGGTGACCATGGCCAGGTACAGCCCCGAAACGCGGATGGCCGGAATGCCCACCAGCAAGCCAGCCAAGCCAGTCACCAGCGCCGCCAGCGGCAGCGACAGCAGCAGCGGCACACCCTTAGACAGCGCGTAGGCATGGGCATAGGCGCCGATGGCCACGAAGGCCGCGTGACCCAACGACACTTGGCCGGTGAAGCCCGTTAGCGCCATCAGGCCCATGCTGGCCACGCACAGGATGAACACATACGTCAGCTCGCCCAGCAGGAAGGGCGTGGCAAACAGCGGTGTCAGCAGCAAGGCCGCCAGCAGCAGGCCATAGAGCACACGCTGGTCAGCGTGGCGCAGAAGCGCGAAGCCGTCGCGGTATCGGGTGTTGTAGTCGAACTTCATGGCGTTTCAAACTCGGCGGCCGTGGGCTTCGCCCAGCAGGCCACGGGGGCGGATGATGAGGACGGCGATCAGCACCAGGTAAGCCACGATGTCCTTGGTTCCCTGAGGCATGTAGACGCCAGCGTACTGCTCGATGAGGCCGATCAGCAGGCCGCCGAGGATGGCACCGGGGATGCTGCCGAACCCGCCGAGCACCAGCGCGGCCAGCGCCTTGAGGGTGACGAACCAGAGGCTGATGTCCACCAGCGTGATGGGTGCGAGCAGCACGCCGGCCACCGCCGCAGTGGCGCCGGCCAGCGCCCACACCAGCGAATTCACCCGTTTGACGCGCACGCCGTTGAGGTAGGCCGCCAGTTGGTTCTGCGAAGCCGCCTGCATGGCCACACCCAGCCGCGTGTGGCGGAAGAACAGGAACAGCACCACCGTCACCGCCAGCGCAAAGCCCAGGATGACCAACTGAAGTTGGGTGACCACCAGCCCGCCCACCTCTGCCGTCTGGTTCGTCCATGGCGTGGCGTAGTTGCGCGACTCGGGGCCAAACACCATGCTGACCAAACCGCGCAGCATGAAGGCCAACGCGATGGTGAGCATGACCCCCGCGAACTGCGGTTGGCCAGCGATACGGCGGATGACAAGCGCGTCCAGTCCGTAGGCCAACAGCGAGGCCATGGCCACGGTGATGAGCATGGCCAGCCAGAAGGGCAGCCCCATCACGGTGATCAGCCCCCAGGCGGTGAAGGCCGAGACGACCAGCAGGTCACCGTGGGCGAAGTTGAGCACCTCGGTGGCCTTGTAGATGAGTACGATGCCCAGCGCGACAAGCGCATAGATAGCGCCCACGGCAATGCCGTTGGCGGTGAGTTGAGCGAAGACCTGCAGACTGCTGTTCATGGCTGGGGGTGGGTTGGCATCTCGAAATCGACCTCCCACGGCAGCAACGGCTGGTGGCAATGACCGCAGGTGGTTCGGGGTATGAAGTCCTGCCCGCAGGCCATGTGCGTGGGTCGGATGGAAGTGGGTTCGTGAAAGTGTTTCGCGCTGGCCCAGGTGGACAGGCACACGATGTAGCCGAAGAGTCCTCGGCTCGACGGGGTGAGGCGGTAGATGCGTCGGCGCGCATCCACTCGATCGGGTTGCTGAATCAGGAGACCTGCCTCCACCATACTGGCCAAGCGGCGCGCCAGCACGCTGGGGCCGATGCGCAGCACGTAGGAGAGTTGGTCAAAGTAGTGGCAACCGAGCACCACCGCAGAGATGATCAACACGCTCCAACGATCGACGCGCAAGCCCAGCGCCATGTCGGCGCCGCTGCCGGCGGTCAGGCGCGGGGTGCGCAGCGGCGCGGCGGTGTCGTGGGGCAGTCGCGGGTTGGGCTCCAGACTGAAGCGGAGGTCGGTCATGGCAACGACCTCACCACAGGCGGTGCACGAGAGCTCGGGGTAGAAGGCACGGCCGCAGGTTTTGTGCACCAGGCGCGTGGGCAGCGGCAAGTCCCGGTCGCCATAGCGGTGCTCCCAATCCCAGATCATGAGCACAGCGTCGTACAGCGCCAGACCCTTGCGCGTGAGGTGGTAGGCATAGCGCTCGGGGCGTTCCTGGTAGAGGCGTGGACGCAGCACGTCCATATGCACCAGTGCCTTGAGGCGGTCGGCCAGGGTGTGGCGCGGAATGTGCAGGCGCGCCTGCCAGTCGTCGAACCGGCGAAGGCCGGTGAAAGCGCCCAGCGCGACTTGCGTCGTCCAGCGGTCACCGAACAGCTTGAGCCCGTGGCTCAGTGTGCTGCTCGAGAGCGCCTCGCGCATCAGCTCGCGGTCGATGGTGTTGGGCATGAGGTGAACCCAGGTCAGACCCGTTCCACAACCATGGCCACCGCAACACCAGCAGCGCCGCAGATGGCAACAACGGCGCGCCGCGCACCCCTGCGCTCCAGCTCGTCCAGCGCCAGGCCCACCAGCGCGCTGCCGGTGGAACCCATGGCGTGACCCAGCGCGATAGCACCGCCATTGACGTTGAGGCGCTCGTGGGGCACACTCAGGTGCTTCATGTAGTGCAGCATCAGCGCAGCGAAGGATTCATTCACCTCGAACAAATCGATGTCGTCCACGGTCAGCCCTGCCCGGGCCAGCGCCTTGCGGGTCGCGTCCACCGCTGCCGTGAGTGCCAAGGTGTGGTCCACCGACGCATCGGCCGTGGCGAGGATGCGCGCACGCGCCTTCAGGCCCAAGCGCTCGGCGGCGGCCGGGCTGGCCACCAGCACCGCCGCCGCGCCGTCGGCCGTGGCCGGTGAGTTGCCAGCGTGCTGCACATGGTCCACGCGCGACAAGCCGTAGTGTTTGCACAGCAGCGCATCGACACCGTACTTTTCGCCCATCGCGGCAAAGGCGGGCGCCATGGCCGCCAGGCCCTCGATCGATGTCTGTGGACGCGGGGTTTCGTCCTGCGCCAACAGCACGCTGCCGTCAGGACCCGTGACCGGCACCACCGAGCGGAAATGCCCCGCATCGCGGGCCGCCCCAGCGCGCTGCTGCGAGGCCACGGCGTAGGCGTCGCATTGCTCGCGGGTGAAGCCCTCCCGCGTCGCAATGGCATCGGCAGCCACGCCAATGGGCACCAGCATGGTCTCACGCTGGAATTCCAGGTCGTGTGTCAACGGCCCCTGGTCGGACGCCATGGGCACGCGCGACATCATCTCGATGCCCCCGGCCACAGCCAGCGCATCGTTGGCCAGCGCTTGGCTCGCCGCCCACTGCACCGCGCTCAAACCGGAAGCGCAGTAGCGGTTGAGCGTGAAGCCCGAGACCGAATCGCTCCAGCCGGCGCACACCAGGGCCAGCTTGCCGATGTTGGCGCCCTGCTCTGCGGTCTGCGTGACGCAACCGAAGGCACCATCGACCACCTCGGTGGTGTCCACGCCGGTGCGGGTTTGCAAAGCCTTGAGTTGTTGGGCCAGCAAGTCCACCGGCTTGATGGCCTTGAGGCTGCCTTTGTCGTTGCCACGGCCGCGCGGGCTGCGCACGGCGTCGATGATAAGTGCGTGGGTCATGGGGTGATCTCGTTCTGTGAGGCGGAGCGTGGCCGCGGCCAGCGCGGGAAGAAGGCCGGTACACGCGCGCAGTACGCGGCGTAACCGGGCTTGGTTTTCTGCATGTGGCGCTCCATCAACGAGGTGGCGGAGCCCCGGTACATGAACCAGGTGATGTAGGCCGCCGAGGCCAGCCCCAACCAGCCCCAGGGCGAGGCCACCGCCACGATGGCGTACCCCCACCACATGGCGGTCTGGCCAAAGTAGTTGGGGTGGCGGGTCAAACCCCACAGCCCGCTGTCCAGCAACTGCGACGAGTTGGTCCGGTTGCGTTTGAAGCGGGTGAGCTGCCAGTCGCCGCCAGCCTCGAACACAAAGCCCAGCAGCCACACCAGCGCGCCCAGCACATGCCAGATACCCAACGGTTGCGGCGATGCGATCGATGCCACCAGCGGCATCACCCACACCCAGAGCACCACGCCCTGCAGCAGAAAGATCTGGAAGTAGCTCCACCACCACCAGCGGGCACCCCCGCGCTCGCGCCAGCGGGCGTAGCGCGGGTCCTCGCCATGCGGCAGGTTGCGCCAGGTGATGTAGAGGCTGTAGCGGCCAAAGCCCAGGGTGCTGATGACCAGCAGCGGCCAGGCCAGGGGGTTGGCCCCCAACCTCAGCCACAACCACCATGGCAGGGCGAGCAACAGGTAGCCGAAGGCAACGTCCATGATGCTGGCGTCGCGCCTGATGAGGCTGAGCACCCACACCACGGTGAGCCCGCCCCACAGCCACACGCCCGCCAGCATCCAGTGAGCGAGCAAGCTGTCGCCCAGTGCGGACTCGCCCAGTACCAGTACCAGCACCGCACCAGCGCCCACGGGCAGCAGCGGGTACCACCAGCCCGGCCCCCACGGCCGTGGCATGGCCCACAACCACACGGCGCTCAGCAGCACCCAGGCGGACCAGATCCACAAACTGGTGGTTGGCATCACGCGCCCCGCTCCACCACAAAGCTGACCACGGTGGCGCAGGAGCCGCCGATGTTCAAGGTCTGCATGCGCCGCGCGCCCTCGATCTGCATCGCCTCGGCCTGCCCCGTCACTTGCCGTGCCGCGTCCCACACCATGCGCGTGCCCGTCGCACCCACCGGGTGCCCGCAGCCGATCAGGCCGCCGCTCATGTTGATGGGGCACTTGCCCCCGGGCTCAATGGTTCCGTCTTCCACCGTCCGCCAGCTTTGCCCCGGCGCCGTCAGCCCCAGGTGGTCGATGGCCACGTACTCGGTGGTGGTGAAACAGTCGTGTGTCTCGATGCCGTCCATGGCTTGCACGCCTTCAACGCCGGCACGTTTCCAC
>NZ_JBHTCA010000010.1:0-114563 GCF_042665215.1 Hydrogenophaga atypica | reverse complement strand
TCTGTGAATCTCATCTTCCGGTTCTCCTGCATGTAGCGGGCCCGGCTCATGGGGGCGTGTTGCATCGCTCCTCCACAAACCGGACAGATTACTTGCTACGAACCGGACAACTCATTTGCTGCTGACACTCGGTTACCTGTATGTTGCCCATGTGTAGCCAGGCGGCTACAATTCGGCCATGTACACCGTGGTTGAAACAGAGGCCTTCTCCGATTGGCTGGAAGGTCTGAAAGATCGCTCCACCCGATTTCGGCTGCTCGCCCGGTTGCGCAAAGCCATGGTAGGCAACCTTGGCGACGTGAAGCAGGTTGGGGCTGGCGTGTGGGAAATGCGCGAGTTCTTCGGCCCTGGCTGGCGCATGTACTACGTGATTCGTGGCGGCGTCATCATCCTCATGCTGGGTGGCGGCGACAAGTCATCTCAGGAGCGCGATATTGAAGCGGCCAAGCGATTGGCCATGGAGTTGCAAGATGAGCAAGATCAAGACCCGCACGTTTGACGCGGCCAACTACCTCAACACGGAGGAGGACGCAGCCGCCTACCTCGACGCGGCCATGGCCGATGGCGATCCCGCCTTGCTGGCTGCTGCGCTGGGCGACATTGCGCGTGCCCGTGGCATGACCCAACTTGCAAAGGACACGGGGCTGTCTCGCGAGAGCTTGTACAAAAGCCTGTCGGGTGAGCGGGCGCCCAGTTCCGAAACGCTGTTCAAGGTTATCAACGCCATGGGCTTCAAGCTCAGCGTGGTGCCGGCCGCTGCCCGCTGACGGGAGTCCGCAGCGCGTCCGACTTTGACGATCTCAAATCAGATTTTGTCCCCGGGGTGTCCCCGAATTTGTCGTGACAGCGCTAAGCGCTTGATTTCATTGGGGTTTTGCTGGCCTGCCCGGAGGGACTCGAACCCCCGACCTGCTGCTTAGAAGGCAGCTGCTCTATCCAGTTGAGCTACGGGCAGTTTGTCGATAGAAAAATGGCCCAACAAGTGGGCCATTTTTTTTGAGGGTGGTCGGAGCGGCGGGATTCGAACTCGCGACCCTCTGCTCCCAAAGCAGATGCGCTACCAGGCTGCGCTACGCTCCGACTAAGCCGGTTATTCTACAGCGCGAAATGCCCAATTTCTTGTGTCCCGCCGTGTTTTTGATGCGGCTTGTGCACAAGAGGGGGCTGAGCGGGCCCAAAACTCGCGTTCGACAAGAGGCTTTGGGGCAAATCCAACGCCATGGCCAGCCAATCCCAGAACATTTACGCTGTAGGTGGGTATAAAAAGTGCGTGGAAAGTGTTAAAATCCGAGCTTCACGACCAAATGGGCGGGTTACTACCGGCCCATTTTTTTTGGTCAATCGCTTTTGGCGCTATGGCGCACGCGGCCGGCGACCCGCAATTTTTGAAGCAGGAACACACGCAGCAATGGCATGGCAAGACGCAGTTGAGCAGACCGTCACCGGACTGGGTTACGACCTGGTGGAGTTGGAGCGTTCCGCGGGTGGGTTGCTGCGCGTCACCATCGATTTGCCCTGGGAGCCTTCGCTAGCGGGAGGTGCTGAGCAATTTGTGACCGTCGAAGACTGTGAAAAGGTCACGCGACAGCTGCAGTTCCTGCTTGAGGTTGAGAGCGTGGAGTACAAGCGCTTGGAGGTGGGCTCGCCAGGCATTGACCGACCGCTGCGCAACGAGCGCGATTTTGAGCGTTTTGCCGGTCAGGTTGTGGACATCACCCTGAAGGCGCCCATTGGGGCGACTGGCTCAGGCGTGGCGGTCACTCGCAAAAAATTTCGCGGCACGCTCGAGCGCAATGCCGATGGCACGGGCTGGCAGGTGGTTTG
This sequence comes from Hydrogenophaga atypica, assembly GCF_042665215.1. Classification (NCBI taxonomy): domain Bacteria; kingdom Pseudomonadati; phylum Pseudomonadota; class Betaproteobacteria; order Burkholderiales; family Comamonadaceae; genus Hydrogenophaga; species Hydrogenophaga atypica. Next base: position 112,739 of record NZ_JBHTCA010000010.1, on the reverse strand, counting down.
GGCCGATGAGCCGAAGCTCAAGCCGGGTCAGAAGGTGGGCAAGAACCGCCCGCCTGCGCCGGTGCATGCGCTGGGTTTTGTGCTGGATGAGTTGCGTGAGGCGCGTTTGGCGCCCATTGTGAGTTTCAAAGGGCGCGGTGCGCCCTCGCCGCAAGGCGGTGCCTGAGCTGGCGGATCAGCCGGTGTCCCCATATCACGAGGCGGCGTCCCTCATGGCGCAACCCCAAAAAAGATACGACAGATAGGAAAGGTGGCGGTGAAATGAATCGCGAATTGTTGATGTTGATCGATGCGATCTCCCGTGAAAAGAACGTGGAGCGCGACGTGGTGCTGGGCGCCGTTGAGTTGGCCCTGGCCTCCGCCACCAAAAAACTCTACAAGGGTGAGGTCGATATCCGTGTCGCCATCAACCCGGACAGCGGCGAGTACGAAACGTTTCGCCGCTGGCTGGTGGTGCCCGATGAAGCCGGCCTGCAGAACCCCGACGCCGAAGAGCTGGTGAGCGATGCGCGTGACGAGTTGGCCGACATCGAGGTGGGTGACCACATCGAAAAGCCGGTGGAAAGCGTGCCCATCGGCCGCATTGGCGCCATGGCTGCCAAGCAGGTCATTCTGCAAAAAATCCGCGACGCCGAGCGCGAGATGCTGCTCAACGACTTCATGAGCCGTGGCGACAAGATTTTTGTCGGCACCGTCAAGCGCATGGACAAGGGTGACCTGATCGTCGAGAGCGGCCGCGTGGAAGGCCGCTTGAAGCGCGGCGAAATGATCCCCAAGGAAAACTTCCGCACCGGCGACCGCGTGCGCGCCATGATCATGGAGGTGGACCTGACGCTGCGTGGCGCGCCCATCCTGCTCTCGCGTTCGGCGCCTGAGTTCATGATCGAGCTGTTCCGCCAGGAAGTGCCCGAGATCGAGCAGGGCCTGCTGGAGATCAAGAGCTGCGCCCGCGACCCCGGCAGCCGCGCCAAGATCGCCGTGTTGTCGCACGACAAGCGCGTGGACCCCATTGGTACCTGTGTGGGCGTGCGTGGCTCGCGCGTCAACGGCGTGACCAATGAACTCGCCGGTGAGCGTGTGGACATCGTGCTGTGGTCCGAAGACCCGGCCCAGTTCGTCATCGGCGCGCTGGCCCCGGCCAACGTCGTTTCCATCGTGGTGGATGAAGAGCGTCACGCCATGGACGTGGTGGTGGACGAGGAAAACCTGGCCATCGCGATTGGCCGCGGTGGCCAGAACGTGCGCCTGGCGTCCGAGCTGACGGGTTGGAAAATCAACATCATGACCGCCGACGAGTCGGCGCAGAAGCAGGCCGAAGAGGCCGACGGCATCCGTAAGCTGTTCATGGCCAAGCTGGACGTGGACCAGGAAATCGCCGACATCCTGATCGAGGAAGGTTTCACCAGCCTTGAAGAGGTGGCCTATGTGCCGCTGCAGGAAATGCTGGACATCGAGTCCTTCGACGAAGACACGGTCAACGAGTTGCGCGGTCGCGCCAAGGACGCGCTGCTGACCATGGAAATTGCCAAGGAAGAAGACGTGGAAGAGGTCTCGCAAAACCTGCGTGACGTTGAAGGTTTGACCGCCGAGCTCATCACCAAGCTGATGGACGCCGGTGTGCACACCCGCGACGACCTGGCCGACCTGGCCACCGACGAACTGACCGATATCACCGGACAGACCCCCGAAGAAGCGACCGCTCTGATCATGAAGGCGCGCGCGCACTGGTTCTCTGGCGACCAGGCCAACCAAGCGTCCTGAACCGGAGGCCTCAGCGGAGAACACCCCATATGACCAGTACCACCGTCGCCGAATTGGCTGCAGAACTCAACAAGCCCACCACCGTGCTGCTCGATCAGCTGGCTGGCGCGGGCGTTCCGAAATCGTCGGGCGCTGACGCGATTTCCGACTCCGACAAACACAAGCTGCTGGGCTACCTGCAGGCCAGCCACGGCACCGCCTCGGGCGAGCGCAAGAAGATCACGCTGGTGAAGAAGTCCACCACTGAAATCAAGCAGGCCGATGCCACCGGACGCGCCCGGACCATCCAGGTCGAGGTGCGCAAGAAGCGCACCTTCATCAAGCGCGATGACGAACTGGGTGCAAGCGACGGCGCGGCTGAACAGGCCGAACCCGCCGCACCGGCGGTGGATCAGGCTGAGTTGGCACGCCGAGAGGAAGAGGCGAGCCGTCAAGCCGAACTGCTGCGTGTGCAGGAAGAAGAGCTGGCCCAGAAACGCCGCGAGCGAGAAGAGCAGGCTGCGCGTGAGGCGGAAGCCGAACGCGCGCGTGCCGCCGCCGAAGCCGCCGCTGCCGCGCAGGCTCAGGCCGCCGCCGAAGCCGCCCGCCTGGCTGCTGCACAGGCAGCGCAAGCAGCGGCCACGGCTGTTCCGGTGGTGGATGACAGTGCCAAGTTGGCCGCTGAAAAAGCCGTCGCCGACAAGGCTGCTGCAGAAAAAGCCGCCGCCGGCAAATTGGTGGCCGACAAGGCTGCCGCCGAAAAAGAAGCCGAAGACGCCCGCGCCCGCGATCTGCAGGAGCGCCGCCGCAAGGCCGAGGCCGAAGCAGCGAACATCCGTGCCATGATGGCCGCGCCCAAGAAGGTGCTGGTGGCGAAGAAGCCCGAGGAACCCAAGCCGGCCGCCGCGCCTGCGGCTGGTATCAAGGGCACCTTGCACAAGCCGGCCACCACCGGTACTGCGCGCCCGGCCGTGGCAGCCCCTGGCGCCGGCGGCAAGAAGGAAGTCAAGTCCGAAAACCTGTCTTCCACCTGGAAGGACGACGCGGCCAAGAAGAAGGAAATCAAGACCCGCGGCGACACCTCCGGTGGCCGTGGCAACAGCAACTGGCGCTCGGGCCCGCGCGGCGGTGGCCGCCGTGGCGACCGCGACAGCCGCGACCAGCAGTCCAGCTTTGCCCAGCCGACCGAGACCAAGGTCATTGAAGTGCACGTGCCCGAGACCATCACCGTGGCCGAACTGGCGCACAAGATGTCGCTCAAGTCGTCCGAGGTCATCAAGCAGTTGATGAAACTGGGCCAGATGGTCACCATCAACCAGTCGCTGGACCAGGACACTGCCATGATCGTGGTGGAAGAACTGGGCCACACGGCGGTGGTCGCGGCGCTGGACGATCCGGAAGCCTTTACCGAAGACGAAGTCGCGCAACAATCCGCCGAAGCCCTGCCGCGTGCCCCAGTGGTCACCGTCATGGGCCACGTCGACCATGGCAAGACCTCGCTGCTGGACTACATCCGCCGAGCCAAGGTGGCGGCGGGTGAAGCGGGTGGCATCACCCAGCACATCGGTGCCTACCACGTGGAGACGCCGCGCGGCATGATCTCCTTCCTGGACACCCCTGGCCACGAAGCCTTCACGGCCATGCGTGCCCGTGGCGCACAAGCCACCGACATCGTGATTCTGGTGTGCGCGGCCGACGACGGCGTGATGCCCCAGACCAAGGAAGCCATCAAACACGCGAAAGCGGCTGGTGTGCCCATGGTGGTGGCGCTGACCAAGATCGACAAGCCCGGCATCAACCTGGACAAGGTGCGTTCCGAATTGGTGGCTGAAGAGGTTGTGCCCGAAGAATTTGGTGGCGACGTGCCTTTTGTGGGCGTCTCTGCCAAGACCGGCGAGGGCGTCGATGCGCTGCTCGAACAGGTGCTGCTGCAAGCCGAAGTGCTGGAACTCAAGGCGCCGGTGGAGGCCATGGCCAAGGGCCTGGTGATCGAAGCGCGCCTGGACAAGGGCCGTGGTGCCGTGGCCACCGTGCTGGTGCAGTCTGGCACGCTGAAGGTGGGCGACGTGGTGCTGGCCGGTCAGACCTCCGGTCGTGTGCGCGCCATGCTGGACGAAAACGGCAAGCCGTCCAAGGAAGCCGGCCCGTCCATCCCGGTGGAAATCCAGGGCCTGGCCGAAGTGCCGCAGGCTGGCGACGACTTCATGGTGATGCTGGACGAGCGCCGTGCGCGCGAAATCGCCACCTACCGTGCAGGCAAGTACCGCAGCACCAAGCTGGCCAAGCAACAGGCCGCCAAGCTGGAGAACATGTTTGCCGACATCGGTGCCGGCGAAGTCAAGATGCTGCCCATCGTGCTCAAGTCCGATGTGCAGGGTTCGCAGGAAGCGCTGGCGGCCTCGCTGCTCAAGCTCTCGACCGACGAAGTCAAGGTGCAGATGGTGTACGCCGGCGTCGGTGGCATCAGCGAATCCGACATCAACCTGGCGATCGCATCCAAGGCGGTGGTCATCGGCTTCAACGTGCGTGCCGACGTGGGCGCACGCAAGCTGGCCGAAGGCAACGACATCGACATCCGCTACTACAACATCATCTATGACGCGGTGGACGACCTGAAGGCCGCCATGTCCGGGATGTTGGCGCCCGAGAAGCGCGAAGAGGTCATCGGCAATGCCGAGATCCGCACCGTGTTCGTGGCGTCCAAGATCGGTACGGTTGCGGGCTGTATGGTTACCAACGGTTTTGTCACCCGCAGCGCGCATTTCCGCCTGCTGCGCGACAACGTGGTCATCTATACGGGCGAACTCGACTCGCTCAAGCGCATGAAGGACGATGTGCGCGAAGTCAAGGAAGGCTTCGAGTGCGGTATCAAGCTCAAGAACTACAACGACATCAAAGAAGGTGATCAGCTGGAGTTCTTCGAGATCAAGGAAATCGCGCGCACGCTGTAAGCGAAGCAGGCCGACATGCCCAAGAAGAAGTCCTCTGTTCCCAACCGCAGCTACCGCGTCAACGATCAGATCCAGCGCGATCTGACCGAGTTGATCGCGCGCGAGCTCAAGGACCCGCGGGTGGGCATGGTCACCATCCAGGCGGTGGAAGTCACGCCCGACTACGCCCACGCCAAGGTGTTCTACAGCTTGCTGACGGGCGATCCGCAGGAAACCCAGGACGCCTTGAACCAGGCGGCCGGCTTTCTGCGCAATGGGCTGTTCAAGCGCCTGCACATCCACACCGTGCCGACCTTGCACTTCGTGTTCGACCGCACCACCGAGCGAGCGGCCGACATGAACGCCTTGATTGCCAAGGCGGTTTCCTCGCGCGCCAAAGAGGACTGAGCATGAACGCGCCACGCACACGGGTGCAGCGGCGCCCTGTGCATGGGGTGTTGCTGCTTGACAAGCCGCTGGGTCTATCCAGCAACCAAGCCTTGCAAAAGGCCAAGTGGTTGCTGCGCGCCGAAAAGGCCGGCCACACCGGCACGCTCGACCCGCTGGCCACCGGCGTGTTGCCCCTGTGTTTTGGCGCCGCCACCAAGTTCAGCCAATTGCACCTGGACGCCGACAAGGCCTACGACACGACGGTGCGTTTGGGCCAAACCACATCCACCGCCGACGCCGAAGGCGAGGTTTTGGCGACACGCCCTGTGACTTGCAGTGTGGGCCAGGTCGTTGAGGTGCTGGACCGCTTCATGGGCCCCATCGCGCAGGTGCCGCCCATGCACAGCGCGCTGAAAAAAGACGGCAAGGCGCTCTACGAATATGCGCGCGATGGCGAAACCGTGGCGCGTGAGCCGCGCCATGTGGTCATCCACGACCTTGACCTGCTGAACATGCAATTGAACGGCGACACGCCGCACCTCGATTTGCATGTGGTCTGTTCCAAGGGCACCTACATCCGCACCCTGGGCGAAGACATTGCCGAAGCCCTGGGCTGCGGCGGACACCTGAGTGCCTTGCGCCGCACCCACACCGGGCCGTTTGGCCTGGCGCAGACCCTCACGCTGGATGCCCTGGAAGCCATGTCCCCCGATGAGCGCCTGGCGGCCTTGCTGCCGGTGGAGACCTTGCTCGGCGGACACACCCGCGTCACGCTGGGCGCGGAAGATGCGGGGCGCTTTCTGAGTGGCCTGCGCCGCCGTGGCCACTGGCCCGACGCCCAACGGGTGGCCGTGTACGGCACCGACCCTGACACCCTGCTGGGCACCGCACACGTGGTGGCCGGCGAACTGATACCCGGGCGGCTGTTGAGCCCTATCGAAATTCAACAGATTCTAGAAAACCCGCTGCGCGAAACAGAAGCAGCAAAGGACTTGTCATGAGCAAACAGATTCGCAACATCGCCATCATCGCCCACGTGGACCATGGCAAGACCACCATGGTGGACCAGCTGCTGCGCCAGTCCGGCACCTTTGCCGACCACGAAAAAGTCGTGGACACGGTGATGGACAACAACGCCATCGAACGCGAGCGTGGCATCACCATCCTGGCCAAGAACTGCGCCGTGAGCTGGAAAGACACCCACATCAACATCGTGGACACCCCCGGCCACGCGGACTTCGGCGGCGAGGTGGAGCGTGCGCTGTCGATGGTGGACGGCGTGTTGCTGCTGATCGACGCGCAGGAAGGCCCCATGCCCCAGACCCGCTTTGTGACCAAAAAGGCGCTGGCCCTGGGCCTCAAGCCCATCGTGGTGGTGAACAAGGTGGACAAGCCCGGTGCCAACCCCGACAAGGTGGTCAACGCCGCATTTGACCTGTTCGACAAGCTGGGCGCCACCGACGAGCAGCTCGACTTCCCCGTGGTGTATGCCTCTGGCATCAACGGTTGGTCTTCGCTGGAAGAAGGTCCCCAGGGCGAGCAGTGGGGCCCCGACATGTCGGCCCTGTTCGACACCGTGCTCAAACACGTGCCGCCACAAAAAGGCGACCCCGCCGCGCCGCTGCAGCTGCAGATTTCGGCCCTGGACTTTTCCACCTTCGTGGGCCGCATCGGCGTGGGCCGCGTGAGCCAGGGCACCATCAAGCCCGGCATGGACGTGCTGGTGATGGAAGGTCCGGACGGCAGCAGCGTCAAAGGCCGCATCAACCAGGTGCTGACCTTCCAGGGCCTGGACCGCGTTCAAGTGACCGAAGCCGGCCCGGGCGAGATCGTGCTGATCAACGGCATCGCCGACATCGGCATCGGCGTGACCGTGACCGACCCGCTCAACCCGTCGCCGCTGCCCATGCTCAAGGTCGATGAGCCGACACTGATCATGAACTTCTGCGTCAACACCAGCCCGCTGGCCGGCCGCGAAGGCAAGTACGTGACCAGCCGCCAGATCTGGGATCGCCTGCAGAAAGAGCTGCAGCACAACGTGGCGCTGCGCGTGAAGGAAACCGACGAAGACGGCGTGTTCGAAGTGGCCGGCCGGGGTGAGCTGCACCTGACCATCCTGCTGGAAAACATGCGCCGCGAAGGTTACGAGTTGGCCGTGTCCAAGCCGCGTGTGGTGTTCAAAGACATCAATGGCGAGCGCCACGAGCCCATCGAGCTGGTGACGGCCGACATCGAAGAACAGCACCAGGGCGGCGTGATGCAGGCTTTGGGCGAGCGCAAGGGCGAACTGGTCAACATGGACCCGGACGGCCGTGGCCGCGTGCGCCTGGAGTACCGCATCCCGGCGCGTGGCCTGATCGGCTTCACCAACGAGTTCCTCAACCTCACGCGTGGGTCGGGCCTGATCTCCAACATTTTCGACGGCTACGAGCCACACAAAGGCGACATCGCCAGCCGCAAGAACGGCGTGCTGATCTCGATGGACGACGGCGAAATCTTCACCTACGCCCTGGGCAAGCTGGACGACCGTGGCCGCATGTTCGTCAAGGCCAACGACCCGGTTTACGAAGGCATGATCGTTGGCATCCACAGCCGCGACAACGACCTCGTGGTCAACGCCACCCGCACCAAGCAGCTGACCAACTTCCGCGTCAGCGGCAAGGAAGACGCCATCAAGATCACCCCGCCCATCCTGCTGACGCTGGAGTACGGCGTGGAGTTCATCGAGGACGACGAGCTGGTCGAGATCACGCCCAAGAGCGTGCGCCTGCGCAAACGCCACCTGAAAGAACACGACCGCAAGCGCGCATCGCGCGAAGCATGATAGGCGGGCATACTCGCATGATCTGAGCGCTGCAGCCCCTTCGGGGGCTGCAGCTTCTTGGGGCCGGCTTTTTTGAGCCTGGCAGCGTTGTGAAAGGCCTGTGTTGTCGATGAAGCTGAAACATTCTCACGCCGTCTGGTTGATGGTGCTGGCGCCGCTGATGTGGTCCACGGCTGGCGTGGTCACACGTCAGCTTGAACACGCTCGCGCGTTCGAGATCACGTTCTGGCGCAGCTTTTTCACGGTTGTCTCGCTCCTGGTCATCCTGCCTTTGTGGCAGGGCAGGGGGGTGTGGGCGCGCATGTGGACCGAACGCGGCGTGCTGCTGGCCTCAGGCTTGTGCTGGGGCGTGATGTTCACCGCGTTCATGGTGGCCTTGACCCTCACCTCGGTCGCCAACGTGTTGATCACCATGGCGGCGGGCCCCTTGCTCACGGCCTTGATCTCGCGCTTCTTCATAGGACACCAACTGCCTCGCCGCACCTGGGTCGCCATTCTGGTGGCGGGTGCAGGTATCGCCTACATGTTCGGCACCCAACTCGGCGAGGGCGGCATTGTCGGCACGCTGGTGGCGTTCTGTGTCCCTGTGGCCGCCGCCATCAACTGGACGCTGGTGCAACGCAGCCAGCGCAGCGGGCATGTGGTGGACTTGGTGCCGGCGGTGCTGGTGGGCGCGGTGCTGTCCACCCTGCTGACGCTGCCGCTGGCCTGGCCCCTGTCGGCCAGCGCTCACGACATTGCGCTGCTGGCAGGCTTGGGTTTGGGCCAGCTTGCGGTACCCTGCGTGCTGGCGGTCGTCTGCGCGCGCGTGTTGAGTGCGCCGGAGGTCTCGCTGCTGGCCTTGCTCGAGGTGTTGTTCGGCATACTTCTGGCTTGGCTGGGCGCTGGTGAGGTGCCATCGCAACAAGTTCTGCTGGGCGGCGCCCTGGTCATGGGCGCGCTGGTGGCCAACGAATGGTTGGGCTGGCGCGAACGGGCTGGGCACTATCAGATTCGACAGACCGAGACCGAGTTAGGAGACAACTCATGACAAGCAACAACGCCGATGTGGTGCAAGCGCCCGACGTGCTGTCCGAGGTGGTGGGCGGGGTAGGCTTCATCACCCTGAACCGCCCGCGTGCGCTGAACGCCCTGAACTTGGGCATGGTGCGGCGCCTGACCGACATCTTGCTGGCGTGGCGAAGTGACGCGGCCGTGCACGGCGTGGCCATACGCGGCACCAACAAGGAAGGGCCGTTTGGCGGCTTTTGCGCGGGCGGCGACATCCGGTTTTTCCACCAGGCGGCGATGGCCGGCGACCCCGCGCTGGAAGACTTCTTCACCGAAGAGTACGCGCTCAACCACCTGATCTTCACCTACCCCAAACCCTACATCGCCTTCATGGATGGCATCGTCATGGGCGGTGGCATGGGCATCAGCCAGGGTGCCAGCGTGCGTTTGGTGACCGAACGCACCAAGATGGCCATGCCTGAAACCAACATCGGGCTGTTTCCCGACGTCGGCGGTGGCCACTTCTTAGGTAGTTGCCCCGGCCGCGTAGGCGAGTACCTGGCGTTGACCGGCCACGTGATCGGCGGCGCTCAGGCGGTGGCCTGGAATCTGGCCGATCTCATCGTGCCGTCGCAGCACCTGCACCAGGCCTGGGAGGCACTGGAGCATTTCCGGCCATCCTCACCTGACGAGCTGCGCCGCCTGTGGAGCCGCTGGTGTGAGCAAGCCCACTGGAACGTGCCCTCGCAGGCCCCCGAAGGCCTGCGCCCCGAGCTGGAAGCCGCGTTTGCCCTGCCCACCGTGGGCGAGATAGTGGCCTCGCTGGAAGCGGCCGGCACACAGGCCGCCACCGAGACCGCCGGCATGTTGCGCCACCGCAGCCCGCTGATGCTGCACGTGGTGTTGGAACAGCTGCGCCGCGCGCGTGGTTTGACCCTGGCCGAAGACCTGCGCATGGAGCGCGACCTGGTGCGCCATTGTTTTTTCACCGGTCACCTGGGTCGCAGCGGTGCGACCAGCGAGACGGTCGAAGGCATTCGCGCGCTGGCGGTTGACAAAGACCACGCGCCACGCTGGAACCCGTCCCGCATCGAAGACGTGACGCCCGACATGGTGACGCCGTTTTTTGACAGCCCCTGGCCGGCCCACGCGCACCCGCTGCGGCACCTGGACTGAACGACCAACGCCACAACCGCGTCAGCGGTTGTGGACCTTCATGGCGCGCTCCACCTCGCGTTTGCCTTCACGGTCCTTGATGGTGTCGCGCTTGTCGTGTTCGCCCTTGCCACGGCCCAGGCCAATGTCGCATTTGACCTTGCCGTTCTTCCAGTGCAGGTTCAGCGGGACCAGGGCGTAACCCTTTTGCTCCACTTTGCCCACCAGGCGGCTGATTTCCGCCTTGTGCAGCAGCAGCTTCTTGGTCCGTGCCGCGTCGGCGCTGACGTGGGTGGACGTGGTGCGCAACGGGTTGATCTGGCAGCCGATCAGAAACAGCTCGCCTTCGCGGATCAGCACATACCCGTCGGTCAACTGCACCTTGCCTTCGCGCAGCGCCTTCACCTCCCAGCCATGCAACACCATTCCCGCTTCGAAACGCTCCTCAATGGCGTAGTTGAAAACCGCTTTTTTGTTGTCTGCGATGCGGCTGTCGGTGGGCTTGGACTTCGAGGCGGGCTTGTTCATGTAAGCAATCTGAGGCGCTGCGGGCCGAATACAATCCCGACGCAAACCGAGATTGTATGAAAGCCTCAGGCTTCAATGAAAAGCGTCCACAAGTCGGTCCTCCTTTGGCACAGCGCACACGAGATGTTCACGCTGGTGACCGACGTGGACCATTACCCCCAGTTCCTGCCTTGGTGCGACCGCGCGTCGGTGCTTGAAACCACCGCCGATGGGGTGGTTGCACAGGTGGGTATCGCCATTGGTGGCATACGCCAGAGCTTCACCACCCGCAACACCCACGTTGAAAACCAGCGCGTGGATCTGACGCTGGTGGATGGCCCGTTTTCCCAACTCGAAGGGCACTGGCGTTTCATTCCCCTGGGCGATGGCACGCAGCGGGCCTGCAAAATCGAGTTTTCGCTGGATTACGCCTTCTCCAGCCAGGCCCTGAGCGCGTTGGTGGGCCCCGTGTTCGACAAGATCGCCGGCAGCATGGTGGACGCGTTCGTCAAACGTGCCGACCAGGTCTACGGCAGTGTGTGATGGCCATGCACATTGAACTGGTCTTCTGCCCTGGGTCGCGCGAGGTGGTGGTCCACGAGCTGGTGATGCCACTGGGCAGCCGGGTGCGCGACGCGCTGCAAGCGGCGGGCTGGCCGCAGGCTGAGGCGACCCGGGCATGGGGTGAATCGCCGGACGTGGGCGTGTGGGGCAGAAAGCAAACGTTGGACCACCTGTTGCGCGACGGCGATCGGCTGGAGATCTATCGGGGGCTGCGTGTCGACCCCAAAGTGGCACGGCGCGAGAGGTTCAACCGGCAGGGCACGCGCAGCACAGGCCTGTTTGCACGCAAACGGCCCGGCGCCAAGGCTGGCTACTGAGCCACTCAGCGGCAGTTGTCCCTGATCAAATCGTTGGCCTGACGAAGCTGGGCAGCCCTGGCGGCTTCGTCCAGGTATTCGGCTTCGCCACGGGCGTTGGTGACTGTCACCCGCACACCCGACTCGATGGTCGCCTTGTTCTTGCGCGCGTTCTCGCAATTGACCGCGCGAGCCTTGGCCGCTTTTTCCTCAGCAGCCTTCTCCTCGGCCTTGCGTTTGTCCGCTTCTGCCTTTTCGAGTTGTTGCTTGCGCTGCTCCAAGCTGGCATCGGCAGTGGGGGCAGCCGGGGCGGCCTTGGCCGGTGCCGCAGCTGCACCGGCCGCCGCTGGGGCCGGCGCCGCAGCCGGCAGGGCGGCGCCCTTGGGCCGCTGCAGGATGTCTTGATCGGGGACCGACGCGGGCGGAGGCGTGTCGCTGAAAATGCGTCTGCCCGAAGCGTCCTTCCACTGCCACTGCGCCCAGGCACCGCTTGAGATGGCACATGCCGTGACAGCCAGCAGGACGCGCAGAAGAAGAGGGGTGTGAGGGTGCTTCATGCGTGGGAGTTTATCGCCGCTGCTGCGCCGCCGCATAGCCCGGCGCCCCGCCTGTACAATACGTTTTTTGGAGCTTTCACATGCGCCTGCTCGGAAAAGCGCTCACCTTCGACGACGTTTTGTTGGTGCCCGCGTTCTCCCAAGTCCTGCCCAAGGACACATCCCTCGCCACCCAGTTCACCCGCAACATCGCCCTGAACCTGCCCCTGGTGTCCGCCGCCATGGACACGGTGACCGAGGCGCGGCTGGCCATCGCCATCGCCCAGGAAGGCGGCATTGGCATCGTTCACAAGAACCTGTCGGCCCAGGAGCAGGCGGCGCATGTGGCCAAGGTCAAGCGGTATGAGTCGGGCGTGCTGCGCGATCCGGTCGTCATCAGCCCCCAGACCACGGTGCGCCAGGTCATGAAACTGTCGGACGAACTGGGCGTGTCCGGTTTCCCCGTGGTGGATGCTGGCAAGGTGGTGGGCATCGTCACCGGGCGCGACCTGCGGTTCGAAACCCGCTACGACCTCGCCGTGAGCGAGATCATGACCCCGCGCGAGCGCCTGGTCACCATGCCCGACGGCACCACGCCGGCCGAAGCCAAGAAGCTGCTCAACAAGCACAAGCTGGAGCGCTTGCTGCTGGTCAATGACGCCTTCGAGCTCAAGGGCCTGATCACCGTCAAAGACATCACCAAGCAACTCAACTTCCCCAACGCGGCGCGCGATGCTGCAGGCCGCCTGCGCGTGGGCGCGGCAGTGGGCGTGGGCGAAGGCACCGAAGAACGCGTCGAGGCACTGGTGAAAGCCGGTGTGGACGCCATCGTCGTGGACACCGCCCACGGCCACAGCAAAGGCGTGATCGAGCGCGTGCGATGGGTCAAGCAAAACTACCCGCAGGTGGACGTGATCGGCGGCAACATCGCCACCGGCGCGGCCGCGCTGGCATTGGTGGAGGCCGGCGCTGACGGCGTGAAAGTCGGTATCGGCCCCGGCTCCATCTGCACCACGCGCATTGTGGCCGGTGTGGGCGTGCCTCAGATCACCGCCATCGACAACGTGGCCACCGCGCTGCAGGGCACGGGCGTGCCCCTGATTGGCGACGGTGGCATCCGCTACAGCGGTGACATCGCCAAGGCCATCGCAGCCGGTGCCGGCACGGTGATGATGGGCGGCATGTTCGCGGGTACCGAAGAGGCGCCGGGCGAAATCGTGTTGTTCCAGGGCCGCAGCTACAAGAGCTACCGTGGCATGGGCAGCATTGGCGCCATGCAGCAGGGCAGCGCCGACCGCTATTTCCAGGAAAGCAGCACCGGCAACCCCAATGCCGACAAGCTGGTGCCCGAAGGTATCGAAGGCCGCGTACCTTACAAGGGCTCGGTCGTCAGCATCCTGTTCCAGATGGCGGGCGGTCTGCGCGCCAGCATGGGCTACTGCGGGTGCGCCACCATCGAAGAGATGCGCAACCGGGCGGAATTTGTCGAGATCACCTCGGCCGGTATCCGCGAAAGCCACGTGCACGACGTGCAGATCACCAAAGAGGCCCCCAACTACCGGGCGGACTGATCTGAGCTGCCCCAGAGGCCGTCCCGCCGGACGGCCTTTTGCTTTCTGATTCACACAAGCCTTCACCGCCATGCAACACCAGAAAATCCTCATCCTCGATTTCGGCTCTCAGGTCACCCAGTTGATCGCACGCCGCGTGCGCGAAGCCCACGTGTACTGCGAGGTCCACCCCTGCGACGTCAGCAGCGAATGGGTGCGCGAGTTCGCCGCCGATGGCCAGCTCAAAGGCATCATCCTCTCGGGCAGCCACGCCAGCGTGTACGAGGTGGACGACAAGGCGCCCGACGCCGTGTTCAAGCTGGGCCTGCCGGTGCTGGGCATCTGCTACGGCATGCAGACCATGGCGCAGCAACTGGGCGGCAAGGTGGAGGCTGGCAAGACGCGCGAATTCGGCTACGCCGAGGTGCGCGCACGTGGCCACACCGCCTTGCTCGAGGACATCGCCGACTTCACCACGGCCGAAGGCCACGGCATGCTCAAGGTCTGGATGAGCCATGGCGACAAGGTCACCGAGATGCCGCCCGGCTTCAAGCTCATGGCCAGCACCGATGCCTGCCCCATCGCCGGCATGGCCGACGAATCGCGTGGCTACTACGCGGTGCAGTTCCACCCCGAGGTCACGCACACGGTGCAGGGCAGGGCGTTGCTGGAGCGTTTTGTGCTGGGCATTTGTGGCACACGCCCTGACTGGATCATGCGTGACCACATCGAAGAAGCGGTGGCCAAGATCCGCGAGCAGGTGGGCGATGAAGAGGTCATCCTGGGTCTGTCGGGCGGGGTCGATTCCAGCGTGGCCGCCGCACTCATCCACCGCGCCATCGGCGACCAACTCACCTGCGTGTTCGTGGACCACGGCCTGCTGCGCCTGAATGAAGGCGACATGGTGATGGACATGTTTGAGGGCAAGCTGCACGCCAAGGTCATCCGCGTGGACGCCAGCGAACTGTTCCTGGGCAAGTTGGCCGGGGTGAGCGAGCCCGAGCAAAAGCGCAAGATCATCGGCGGCCTGTTCGTGGACGTGTTCAAGGCCGAGGCCGCCAAGCTCAAGGCCGGCACGGCGGGTCACAAGGGCGCGACCTTCCTGGCCCAGGGCACGATCTACCCCGACGTCATCGAGAGTGGCGGCGCCAAGAGCAAGAAAGCCGTCACCATCAAGAGCCACCACAACGTGGGTGGCCTGCCCGAACAATTGGGCCTGAAACTGCTGGAGCCGCTGCGCGACCTGTTCAAGGACGAGGTGCGCGAGCTGGGCGTGGCCCTGGGCCTGCCGGCCGAGATGGTCTACCGCCATCCCTTCCCCGGCCCCGGCCTGGGCGTGCGCATCCTGGGTGAAGTGAAAAAGGAATACGCCGACCTGCTGCGCCGCGCCGATGCCATCTTCATTGAGGAACTGCGCAACTTCAAGGACGAAGCGACCGGCAAGACCTGGTACGACCTGACCAGCCAGGCTTTCACCGTCTTCTTGCCGGTCAAGAGCGTGGGCGTGATGGGTGACGGCCGCACCTACGACTACGTTGTGGCACTGCGCGCCGTGCAGACCAGCGACTTCATGACCGCCGACTGGGCCGAGCTGCCCTACGCGCTGCTCAAAAAGGTGTCCAGCCGGATCATCAACGAGGTGCGTGGCATCAACCGGGTGACCTACGACGTGAGCAGCAAGCCGCCGGCGACGATTGAGTGGGAGTGAAATCGGGTTCTTCGGGGACTATCGCCAACTATCGAAAAACCGCCGTAACGTATTGATTTATAAGAAAATACGTCACGGCAGCTATCGGTGGCTATCGCCGGCCAGCAAACCAGGTTGGCGGTAAAACTGACGGTAAGAACTGGAGGTCGGATTAAGACCCTCCCGTTTACTATTGAGACCAAACAGGTCTTTGACGGTAAATGTCTCCTCTGGAAAGCTTGTTTCATGCGGCTTTCCAGGCATCAGCAGGTCTCCTGACCCCTGACGGTAAAAGCCGTCAAAAACAGGAGGAAAACCTCGATGCTTACTGACACAGCACTGCGCAATCTGAAGCCTAAGTCGTTGACTTATAAGGCTTCTGACCGGGATGGGATGTACGTGACGGTATCGACCGCCGGTACCGTCACCTTCCGCTACGATTACCGTCTCAACGGCCGGCGGGAAACGCTGACCATCGGCCGCTACGGGCCAGCTGGCATATCGCTGGCCTTGGCCCGCGAAAAGCTGCTCGACGCCAAGAGGGCCGTCGCCGAGGGCAAGTCCCCGGCGCACGAGAAACAACGCGAAAAGCGCCGACTGACTGCCGCCAAGAACTTCGGCGACATGACCGTCCGATGGCTTGCCGACGCCAAAATGGCCGACAGCACGCGAGCGATGCGCAAGAGCATCGTCGACCGGGACATCCTGCCGGCGTTCAAGAACCGGCTCCTCAACGAAATCAGTGCTGACGACCTGCGCGCCTTGTGCGGCAAGGTGAAGGCGCGTGGCGCGCCCGCCACCGCCGTGCATGTCCGCGACATCGTGAAGCAGGTTTATGCCTTCGCCATCCTGCACGGCGAGAAAGTGGACAACCCAGCCGATGGCGTGGGCGCGGCTTCGATCGCGACCTTCGTGCCAAAGGACCGGGCGCTGTCACCGATGGAGATCCGCCTGATGAACCGGCAGATGGAATCGGTGGCCACGTATCCGACCATTCGCCTGGCGTTGCGCATGATTCTGTTGACGCTGGTACGAAAGAGCGAACTGATCGAGGCGACATGGGCCGAGATTGATTTCGAGAATGCGACCTGGACGATTCCGAAGTCACGGATGAAAGGTCGCAATCCGCACGTCGTTTATTTGTCGCGCCAGGCCGTGGACATCTTCGTTGCGCTCCACACTTGTGCGGCAGGATCGAAGTTCGTCCTGCCGTCGCGGTACGACGCCAACCGCTGCATGTCCAAGGCGACCCTCAACCGCGTGACCCAGATCGTGTCCGAGCGCGCCAAAGCCGCCGGTCTACCGCTGGAGCCGTTCACGGTGCACGACCTGCGCCGCACCGGCTCGACGTTGCTCAACGAGGTCGGCTTCAACGGCGACTGGATCGAGAAGTGCCTTGCCCATGAAGACGGCCGTTCCTCGCGCTCGGTCTACAACAAGGCCGAATACGCCGAGCCGCGGCGCCACATGCTGCAGGAGTGGGCCAACATGGTCGATGCCTGGGTGGAGGGAGGGAGCTACGCGCCCACGCTGCTGCCGAGCAACACGTTGGTGCCGGTCCTGAGTGCTGCGGCCTGAGTCATTTTGCGACAGGTTGTCAGTTGACAACCTGTCGATTCATCCCCATACTGGAGACCATGAATGACTCGTCCCTCTCACCCGAAGAAGGAAGTCGAAGCGGCGCTCAAGCACGCGGAAGCGCAGGGCTGGCGCGTCACGGTTGGCGGCAGTCATGCCTGGGGCAGGATCTATTGCCCTTACAACGATGATGAGTGCCGCTGTGGCGAGTTTTGCATCACCAGCGTGTGGAGCACGCCAAAGAATCCTGGCAACCATGCCAAGGCATTGCAGCGGGTCGTGGACAACTGCACGACCTATCAACGCCGAAGCGAGGCCCGCTTTCTATCCGAGGATTGACCCATGGAATACATCTTCACCTTGAAGTACCAGCTTACCGAGCACGACAATGATCCGGATGCGCTGGTCGAGCGTCTGGGCGAGGCTGGCTGTGATGATGCCTTGGTGGGTATCGGACAGCCAGGTCGCCTGGCGCTGGAGTTCACTCGCGAAGCGGAGAGCGCGCAGGTGGCAGTGCGCAGTGCGCTGGCGGACGTGAAGCGTGCCATCCCCTCGGCCAAGTTGGTGGAGGCGGTACCGGATTTCGTTGGTCTGACCGATGTGGCCGAAATAATGGGCGTGTCACGTCAGGCGATGCGCAAACTGATGCTCTCTCATGCCGCTACTTTTCCCGCGCCAGTGCATGAAGGCAGCGCCTCGATCTGGCACCTGGCCGAAGTGCTGGGTTGGTTGGAAGAGAAGGGCGGTTACGCCCTTGAGCGGAAGATGCTGGAAACCGCACGTGCGGCACTGGAGGTTAACCTGGCCAGGGAGGTCGGCCGTTTGCCTGTTGCCGCTGCGCGCGAGCTGCGGGTGTTGGTTGCGTGACCACCGGCTAACGAGCAGACGTATTGCGCACCGGCCGCCTTTTGCGTTGCCTGACATCAGGCCCTGTTGACTTGGCGGCATCGCCGGAACGAGAGGCCTGTTTACGTGCGGCAACCCAGGCTTCCACCTCTTCCAGATCCCAGACGACGCAGCGCACGGTCAGCGCGAACCGACGTGGAAATTCGCCGCGCTGTTCCATCGCGTAGATCGTTGTCTCTGCCAGAGGAACGATCTGGTGAAGTTCTTGGCGGCGGATGGTTCGGCGGAAAGGCAAAGGAAACTTCGCAGGAAACTGGGGCAGGTTGTCATAGCCATCCGTGCCGGGATGCGGTGCGCGCGCCTGCGGTTCCTTGTGTTCAGCGACGTGTTCCATGTGAGCGTGCATTGATGACTCCCGGTAGGTCTCTGTGCATACGTAGCTATGGTGACTATCGGCAGTAATTGGCACAACTCGCTGCGGCGAAGGGGGGAGGGCACCATCCAATCTACGCATCACGGTGACGTTGTATCTCGCGCTGCCCGCTTCTGTTGCATATGCGATTGAGAGCGAAACCCCCGATCGCTTTCCATGAACGCTTCGAGCATGTGCGGGATCAGCGTCACCGCATCCACGGCCTCGCCATACGTCTGTACGTGCAGCGAGGCGTAGCGGTCGAGGTCGGCCTTCAGGCTGGCCGGGCACGCGAAGGTCAGTTTGGTGGATTCAAGCTTCGGCAGCGGGCCTAGACGGAGTTTTTTCGTCGTACTCATCGCATGCTCCCACGCTGAAGAAACAAAGGCTGGTAGGGGCGCAATACAAGGTCGCGGTTGGCGACAATCCGCACTGGCAAGCCCGGTCGCGCCGTCAGCGTCGGCTGGATGTTGATGTTGCGCCGGGTCATCTCCTGGCCCACCTGGTTCACGCTGTCCTGCAAGCCATCGCGTCCGGCGATGATGATGCGGTTGCCGTCCTGCCGGTTCGCCGGCGCGGCCAGCTCGGCGCCCACGCCCAGCAGCGTGGTCAGCGCCGCGCCGGCAAGGATGCGGCCCCAGTGCCGGTCAATCTCGTCTTCCACGCCGGCATAGCCTGCCGGATCAGTGCCCACGAGGTTGTCCAGCGTTAGGGAAGACGTATCTGGCAGGATGATCCGGTTCCACACCATCTGCACGCGGCTTTGGCCGTAGCTCACCTGGCTGTTGTAGCGGCCCAGGATGCGTGATCCCTGCGGGATCAGTAGGAATTTGCCCGTTGCCGTGTCATAGACCGGCTCCGTCACCGTAGCGATCACGTCGCCCGGCAAGTCCGACTTGATGCCCGTCACCAGCGCCGCCGCGATCACCGTCCCCGCCATGACCTGGTACGGCGAGGCCGGCATCTGGAGATGGCCGGAATTGCGGGTTTCCGTAGAACCGCCTTTCAGGAAGGCTTCCTTCTGCTCCTGGCGGTTCTGCACTGTGGTCGGGGCGGCTGGCTGGGCCGCGGTCGAGGCTGGCCCGGCGGCCAGCGGGTCAAAGGCCGCCATGGCGCTGGGTGCACCGGGTGCCACTTGCGCGATAGCACCAGCGGCTTGTCCCGGCTTGCCCGAGCGGAAGAACACCGACGAAGCCGCCGCCGCTTCCGCCTCCTTGCGCAAGGCATCCTCGGGATCATGGCCCGGCGGCGCATAGGTGGGCGCCATCGGCTGCTGCGAGGCCACGATGGCCGGGCCAAGGTCGCCCGGCAGCGGTGGCCCCAACTCCGGCACCTTCGGCAGCTTGGAGTAGTCCGAAGGCAAGCCGTCCAGCCCCTCGGACTTCGACACGCGATCGACGTTGTAAAGCTCTGTCTGGTCGTTGGCACCACGCCGGTGCGGTTGCAGCGACCAGATCGTGGCCCCAAGCACGGCGACGGACAGGCCGCCAGTGAGGATGGCCAACGTGCGCCGGTTCAGGCGCGTGACCGGGCGCGGCTGCGCGCGCAGCGCCACCGCCTCGGGCGCAACCTTGCCAGTCTGCGGCGTGGCGAGGTCGGGAGTGTCATCCTGGCTCATGCTCAGTTCCTCCCGACCTTGCCCACGGCCCCATCGGTGCGCTCGATCCGCACCACGTCACCCTTGTCACCCCCCAGGCGCAGCTCTGCGGCGCCGAACAGGCGATCCACGATGTAATACGGCGGGCGGAAGCGGTAGTTCACCAACTGCCCATCACCCTGCGCGCCGATCACAAAAAGCGGCGGCAGCTCGCCTTGGGCGATGCCGGGCGGGAACTGGATATAAACCTTCTCGCCGTCATCGAAGGCGCGCAGAGGCTTCCACGGCGGATTGCTGCCGCTGAGCGCGTAGCGGAAGCGGATCTTCTCCAGCGACAGGCCGCTATCGACCGGCGCGGCGGCGCTGGCCGCCTGCGCCTGGCGCTGCAAGGCCAGCATCTTGTCTCTCGGGTACTCCCAGGACACCGACGCCATCCACGTCTTCTCGGTCGAAGTCAGCTCCAGCAGGTAGGTGCGGCGGCTGGTGGTGACGACCAGGTTGGTTTTCAGGCCCGAGCGGATCGGCTTGACCATCACATTCACCCGCAAGTCCGCGCCGGAACCGCTGGACGTATCGCCAACGATCCAGCGCACCGTATCGCCCGCAGCCACCGTCACCAGTTCCTCACCCGGCTGCAACGCAACGACCGTCACGCGGCCCACAGCCGCATAGACCTGGTACAGCGCGCCATCGGTAAAGGGCCAGACCTGGATCGCATTCACGTAGCCTTCGCGCGTAGGCGCGATGCGCGCCTCGGCATTGGCACGCGATACGCGCACCTTCTCGTCCGCAGGCTCTTGCGCAAGTTTGGTATCCCCCGTGCCCGGCAATGGCATCAGTTGTCCCGGCAAGGCCAACGGCTCGGGTACGCTGACCACCTCCATCGGTTTCGGTGCTTCGGCCAGCGCTTGCGCTTGCACCGGTTCATCGAGCGAGATGGACGGTGGCGGCTTGCCCTGCGTGGCGCAGCCCGTGAACAGGACGGTGGATGCCAGCAGAATCACCGGCAAAGCGGGCTTACGGAAATGTGCATTCATGGTTTTGCTCCTTCGTTCGCTTCCAATTCGCGGCTCCACGACAAGCCATTGACGTAAATGCCCAAGGGGTTCTTGCGCACACGCTGCTCGGTGCGTGGGGTTTGCAGCACGGTGGACACCACCGCGTTCCAGCGCTCGGTGCGGTCCAATGCCCCGTTGACGAAACGTGTCTCCGTCCAGCGCACGTTGAAAGACTGGTCACTGGCACGAGTGACACTGCTGATCTGCACCGTCACCGATTCCTTGCCGATGCGCGAGAACGGATCGTTCATCCGCGCGTACTCGTTGAGCACCACGGCCCCCTTGTCGGTGGTGTAGTCGTAGGCATCCAGCCAGTTTTGCCGCACGACGATGGGGTCGATGGACAGTGCGCGCACCAGACCGATGAAGCGACCCAAGTGGTAAGCCACCTGCGCATCGCTGGGCTGGTACGGCGTGGCGGCTTCGCCGACAGCACGCACTTGGCCCGCGTTGTCCACCTCGATGACATAGGGCGTCACGATGGACTGCGCCGAGCGCCACACCAGGCCACCGGCCATCAGCACCGCCAGTGTGAGGCAACCAAAGGCCATGAAGCGCCAGTTCTTCGCCTGCACGCGGGCCGAGCCAATGCGCTCGTCCCACACCTGTGCGGCGGATTGGTACGGGGTGGCAGGCTGCGGCGTGTCGGCGTAGCGCACCTGGGGTCGTTTGAATCGCATGGGAGTTCTCCTTATGAATCGGAATCACGAAGGCTTGGGCCTTGGCTGGAACTGCCACCATCGCCACCGCGCAGCGTGTGGGCGGCAGTGGTCGCGGCATGGCTGAGTTGCTGGCGGCGATGCAGGCGCTTGGCCCATGCGGGTTGTTCGGTGGGGGGTGATGAAGCGGTGGCATCGGCTGCGCCACCCGATGCGGCCTCAGCCGCTCCCGCTCCAGAGCTGGGACTACCGTCTTCCCGGAACGCGGCTGCGGCGCGTTTTGTCATCGAGCGTGCGCCATCGGCCACCTTCTGCCCGGCCGCCTGCGCGCCGGTCTTGGCGACGTTGCCCACGCCAGCGGCAGCACCCTTGAGGCCACCACCGGCCGCAGCGGAGCCCGCTTGGTATGCCGACTTGGCGCTGCTGCCGGTCGATGCCACCGAGCGAGCGCCGCTCGCCGCGACCTTGGCGGCGGCAGGTGCCATGCGGGCTCCGGCGGCTACCGCGCTGCCCACGCCAGAAGCCGCAGCGCCGACCGCGACAGCGGCTCCGGCCGCGCCGATGGCAGCCCCAGCCATCGCACCCGCGCCGAGCTGCGGTCCACCCGATACCAATCCGGTCGCAATACCTGGCCCGAAGATGCCCAGCGCGAGCATGGACAGCGACGCCAGCATGATGACCAACGCCTGGTCGATGGAGGGCTCGGCTCCGGCCGGAATGGTGAACTGAGAGAACAAGCCTGAGCCGATGCCCACGATGACGGCAAGCACCAGCACCTTGATGCCCGAGGACACCACATTGCCCAAGACCTTCTCGGCCAGGAAGGCCGTCTTGTTCCAAAGAGCGAACGGCACCAGTACAAAACCGGCGAGCGTGGTCAGCTTGAACTCGATCAGTGTCACAAAGAGCTGCACCGCCAGCACGAAGAAACTGATGATGACCACCATCCAGGCCAGGAACAGCACGGCGATGAGGGCAATGTTGATGAACACTTCCGGGAAGCCTGCCATCTCCTTGATCTGGCCGAGAATGGGCGCGGCTGCATCGATGCCAACCTTGGCCAACCGTCCCGGCTGCAGGAAGTTGCCCATGCTCAAGGTCGAACCGCTGGCCGTCAGGCCCAGCCCGGCAAAGGAGCGGAAAACGATGCCCGAGAGCATGTTGAAGTTGCCGATGATGTAGGCGAAGGCGCCCACGTACAGCACCTTGCGGATCAGCTTGGCAATCACGTCCTCGCCTTGGCCGCCGGCATGGCTCATCGCCCAGAACAGCCCAGCGAGCGTCATGTCAATGACGATCAGCGTGGCGGTCAGGAAGGCGACCTCGCCCTGCAGCAGCCCGAATCCCGAATCGATGTAGCGTGAGAACGTGTCAAGGAAGCGGTCAATGACCGAAACGTCGTTCATAGCCGTACCCGTCAGTTGCCATAGAAATTGATGGGGTGCGGCGTGTACGGCGTGCCCGTACCCAGGAAACGCCGCGTCACCTCGCGGCCGCGCTCGACGGCGGCGGCCTGCCGTGCCAGCTCCAGCGAGGCCGCCCGGTCCTGTGTGATCTGCAGTCGCTGGGTCTGGATGGACTGCTTGGCCTGCAAGGCCAAGAGTTGATTCATGGCCTGCATGGCCTGCAGCGCGCCCTCAGCCGACTGGCTCTTACCCACGAGGTCGGCCAGCACACCCTCGTCATCGCTCAGGTTCTGCGAGGCCTGGGCCTGCATTTGCATGGTGGTCTGCAGGCCATTGAGCGTGTTCTTCCAGCGCTCCTGCGTATCGCGGTACATCTGGTCGCCGCTCACCGTGGCCGCGTATTGCTCGGGATACAGGCGCCGGAACATCTGGTCCATGTTCGCCACGTCATAGGCCATGCCTTTGGCCTGGGCGATCAGCCGCTGAGTCAGTGCCAGATTGCTGCGCAGCCGGCTCACCACGTTGAACGGCAGGCTGGCAAGGTTTCGCGCCTGGTTCGTCAACATCCGCGCCTCGTTCTGGAGCTGCTGGATCTGGTTGTTGATCTGCTCCAACGTGCGAATGGCCGTCAGCGTGTTCTGCACGAGGTTGGTGGGATCAATCACGACCCTTTGCGCATGGACAGTGGTCGCAGCGCAAAGCATGGTCGCGACGACAGCGGTGATAAGACGCTTTTTCATGATGGGTTCTCCTGTGGGTGGGGGGACGGAAACGAAGACAGCAGGTCGGCGGCCCAGTGCAAGCCGCGATGGCGCAGCCAGAGGGCTGCGAATGGGAAGGAAGAGGAAGTGGCCGCAGCGAGTACCGTGTCCATGTCCCGCTGGTCCTGCGGTATGGAAGCGCCCACGAAGGCCAGCATCGCCGGCCCCAGGTCGAGGTCGAACAGGCGGTTGCCGAGACGGGATTGGTAGTAGTAGTCCCGCTTGGGCTGCGCGGTGGCGACGATCTCGATCTGGCGAGAGTTCAGCCCGAAGCCATCGTAGATCGTGCGAATCTGCGGTTCGGTCGCCTGCGGGTTGGGCAGGAAAATGCGGCTCGCGCAGCTTTCGATGATGGCCGGTGCGATGCTCGAATCCTTGATGTCCGCCAGGCTCTGCGTAGCGAAGATGACGCTCACGTTCTTCTTGCGCAACGTCTTCAGCCACTGCCGGATGCGTGCAGCAAACACCGGGTCGTCGAGGAACAGCCAGGCTTCATCGAGGATCAGCAGCGTGGGCGCACCGTCGAAACGCTCATCGAACCGGGCAAAGAGGTAATGCAGCACGGCCATGACGGCGGCCTTACTGTGCATCAGCTCCTCCATCTCGAAGCACTGCACGGAGCCGGAACCCAGGCGATCCAAATCCGCGTCCAGCAGCTTGCCGTGGGCACCACCCAGCACATAGGGCGCAAGCGCCTGGCGCAGCGCGTTCGATTGCAGCAGCACGGACAGGCCGGTCATCGTGCGCTGCTCCACGGGCGCACCAGCAAGACTGCCGAGCGCCGACCAGATGGCTGCTTTCACGTCGGGGCTGACTGCCACGCCTTCGTGTAGCAAGCGGCCTTCGATCCACTCGGCCGCCCAGGTGCGGTAGCTCTCGCGGTCGATGCGCGCGAGCGGCTGGAAAGCGATCTCGCCATCCATCCCGAGGTCGTAGTGCTCACCGCCCAGTCCCAGGATGGTGGCGCGCATCGAGCGCCCCATGTCGAAAGCGAAGATGCGCGAACCGCGGTAGCGGCGGAACTGCATCGCCAAGGTGGCGAGCAACACCGACTTGCCCATGCCCGTGGGGCCAGCCACCAGCGTGTGGCCCACATCGCCAATGTGCGTGACCAGCCGGAACGGCGTCGCGCCCTCGGTGCGGGTCACGATCAGCGGTGGGCCATCAAGATGCGCGTTCTTTTCCGGCCCGGCCCATACGGCGGACACCGGCATCAGGTGCGCCAGGTTCAGCGTCGAGACGATGGGCTGGCGCACGTTCGCATACGCATGACCGGGAATAGAGGACAGCCACGCATCCACGGCGTTGAGCGTTTCTGGGATGGTGACGAAGCCCCGACCCTGGATGACGCGCTCCACCATGCGCAGCTTCTCGTCGGCCTTCGCTGGGTCAGCATCAAGCACCATCACCGTGGCGGTGACATAGCCAAAGGCCACCTGGTCGCTGCCCAGCTCCTGCAACGCTGCATCGGCATCGGCCGATTTGTTGCTGGCGTCGGTATCGACCAGCGGGCTTTCCTGCTGGAAGATCGTCTCGCGCAGCAGCGCAATGACGTTCTTGCGCTTGGCGAACCACTGGCGGCGCAGGCGGGCGAGTTCTTTTTCCGCCTCGGCTTTGTCTAGGCAGAGAAAGCGCGTACTCCAGCGATACGCAAAGCCGAGGCGGTTGAGGTCGTCCAGAATCCCCGGCCAGGTCGAGGTCGGAAAACCTCGCACCGTCGTCACGCGCAGGTGCTGGTCGCCCAGCATCGGAGCCAGCCCACCAATGAACGCGGAATCGGCCAGTAGCGCATCAAGGTGGAATGGCACTTCCGGAACGGCCACGCGGTAGCGCCGTGTTGAAATGGTCGAATGCAGGTAGGTCAGCGTCTGGCTGTCATCCAGCCACGCGATCTCCGGCATCACGCCATCGAGCAGATCGAAGACGCGATCCGTTTCTGCTTGAAATGCCGTCAGGCGCTCGCGCCAGTCCACGCCCTCGGTGGGCCGGTTCTCGTACAGCATCCCCGCCGCGCGGGCGCGTGATTCTTCCGGAGGGAGGTACACCAGCGTCAGGTGATAGCCGCTCTCGAAGTGGTTGCCCGAGTCCTCGAAGGTGGCTCGGCGTTCCTCGTCCACCAGCCAGGACAGTGGCTCGGGGAAGTCCGAGTGTGGATAGTTGGCGGCGGGCCGGCGTTCGGCTTCGATGAACAGTGCCCAGCCCGATCCCAAGCGGCGCAGTGCGTTGTTCAAGCGCGCCGATGTGGCGATCAGCTCGCCCTGCGTCGCGCTGTCGAGGTCCGGCCCCCGAAACCGGGCTGTGCGCTGGAAACTGCCGTCCTTGTTCAAGACGACGCCCGGCGCCACCAGGCCGGCCCAAGGGAGCCAGTCGGCGAGCAGTGCGGGCCGCTGACGGTACTCGGCGAGGTTCAGCATGGCATTCCCCTCACACGTCCAGCAGTGAGCGGTGCTTGATGTGCCGCGCAAAGACCTGCATGAACTGCGGATCGACGCGCGCACCCCATACCGCCAGCGAATGGCCGACGATCCAGAGCACCACGCCCGGAATCCACAGTTGCAGGCCCAAGCCCACGGCGGCGGCCAGCGTGCCGTTGGCAATGGCCACGGTGCGCGGTGCACCGCCCAGCAGGATCAGTTCGGTGAGCGAGCGATGCAGGGGCACCTCGAAGCCGGCCGCGAAGGTATCCGGGCTGCTCATACGACGGCCCCACCGGAGAAGCTGAAGAACGACAGGAAGAAGCTCGACGCCGCGAACGCGATGGACAGACCGAACACGATCTGGATCAGCTTGCGAAAGCCTCCGCTGGTATCACCGAAGGCGAGCGCGAGACCCGTGGCGATGATGATGATGACCGCGACGATCCGAGCCACTGGCCCCTGGATTGACTCCAAGATGGATTGCAGCGGCGCTTCCCAGGGCATGCTGGAGCCAGCGGCCTGCGCAGTACCAGCAAGCAGCAGCATCAGCGCCGCGAGCAGCATGCCCTGCATCGCCGGGCGAGTAAGGCCATCCAGCCGTGCGGGCCGGGGAAGCGGATTTACGGAAAGACGGAAAGCAGGAACGTGCGTCATGGAGGTTTTCCAGGGTGATTGAGGGACAGGGAAGAAAGGTCGGACTGCGATGGCAGCTCAGGAAACGGCGTCTCCATCGCATCCGCCAGGTGGTAGCCCACGCCGTCCAAGCCGACGACGTGGGCGATGCTCTCGATGCGGCGCTTGCGCCCGCGCCCGGCGATGTGGATCACCACATTGACCGCTTCGGCGATCAGCGCACGAGGCGGATTCACCGCCACTTCGAGAATCAATTGCTCCAGGCGCAGCAATGCGCCGATGGCGGAGCCGGCATGGATCGTGGCGATGCCGCCCGGATGGCCCGTGCCCCAGACCTTGATGAGATCCAGCGCCTCGGCACCACGCACCTCGCCGACCACCACGCGATCTGGCCGCAGTCGCATGGAAGAGCGCACCAGCTCCTGCATGGACACCACACCTCGGCGTGTGCGCAGTGGCACGTGGTCACGGGCTGCGCATTGCAGCTCCACCGTGTCTTCGAGCACCAGCACGCGGTCGCCCGTTGCTGCGATTTCCGCAAGCAAGGCATTGGCCAGCGTCGTCTTGCCGGTGCTGGTGCCGCCCGCGATCAGGATGTTCTGGCGCTCGCGCACGGCGCGCACCAGCAGGTCCGCCTGCGCGACGGTCATCATTCTGTCCTCGATGTAGCGCGACAGCGGGATTACGCCGACAGCGCGCTTGCGCAAGGCGAAGGCTGGCCCTGGCGCGGCCGGCGGCAGGATGCCCTCGAAGCGCTCGCCCGTCTCGGGCAGCTCGGCGCTCAGCAAGGGCTGGCCGCGATGCACTTCCGCACCGACGTGGGCAGCCACCAGCCGGATGATGCGTTCGCCATCGGCTTCGGACAGCTCCATGCCCATTGGTGCGCGCCCCGATGAAAGTCGGTCGATCCACAAGGTGCGATCCGGGTTGAGCATGATTTCCACCACGTCCGGGTCTTCGAGCGCGGCGGCGATCAGCGGCCCCATGGCGGTACGCAGCATCTGGATGCGGCGATCCAGCGACGTAGCGGCCGATGAACGAGGTTCTGCCGGGAGTTGGGGAACGGCGCTCATGAGGCACGCTCCCGCTCATCGGTATGTGCCACCGCGTCATCCATCCGCATCGGATCAGGATGCAGTTCCTCCACCACGTCCCGCACCAGGCTGCGCCCGCGCAGCAGGTGGCGTCCGAGCTGTTCGACGAACTGCTCGAAGCGGGCCTTGCCTTGGGCGCGAGCTGCGTCTTGATGCGCTTCGGGCACGGGCGTGCTTACCGTCAGGAAATAGCGGATGAACAGCGCCAGTGTCTCGATCTGGATGTTCTGGTCGCGCTCCAGACGCTCGGCGTGGCGTGACAGGCGATCGAGCCGCTTGGCAATGGCCGCTTCGCGCTGGTCGGCGGCATCGGGCGACAGCCACGATGCGAGCGCCGCCGCGACGATGCTGGACTTGGACACGCCTTTCTTGGCGGCCAGTTCATCAAGCCGTTTGCTGTGCTCGGGCTGGATGAACACGTTGAGGCGGTGTTGGGTCATAGGTCGATTCCGTCGTTGGGGTCGAGGGATGCCAGCCGGGCCGTGCGCTGCAGCGCTGGGTCAAGCTGGCGCGGGAGCGGAAGCGGCGCGTCGTCGTCATCGAGCAGCGCAAGGTCGTTGACTGCGGATGCCTGTTCGGGTTGGTATTCGGAGACTTCGGAAAGCTCGGGCTGGCGGCGTGGGCCGCCGTCATCGGCCGCAGCAGAGACGCCGTCGACTGCACCGGCAAGAGCTGCGATCGGCATGGAGGGAATCGCCAGACTGCTCCAGTCGTCGGCACGCGAGGGAGGCACGTCGGCGTAGCGACCCGCAGCAAGCACGGGCGGCGGCAGCACGCGGTGCTTGAAGTTGCTGTCCGCGTAGTAGCGCAGCTTCTTGGCTTTGATCGGAGCCAAGCTGGAGACCATCACCACAGCCTCATCGGGCGGCAATTGCATGACTTCGCCGGGTGTTAGCAGCGGGCGGGCCGTCTCCTGGCGCGACACCATCAGGTGGCCCAGCCACGGCGCGAGCCGGTGACCCGCGTAGTTGCGCTGAGACTTCAGTTCAGTAGCGGTTCCGAGCGTTTCTGAGATCCGCTTGGCGGTGCGTTCGTCGTTGGTGGCGAAGGTCACCCGCACATGGCAGTTGTCGAGGATCGAATGGTTCTGGCCGTAGGCTTTGTCGATCTGGTTGAGCGACTGCGCGATCAGGAAGCTGCGGATGCCGTAGCCGGCCATGAAGGCCAATGCAGTCTCGAAGAAGTCCAGGCGCCCCAGCGCCGGGAACTCATCGAGCATCAGCAGCAGCTTGTGACGGCGCGCAATGCCGTCGCTGCCGTCGAGCGATTCCGTGAGCCGCCGACCGATCTGGTTGAGGATCAGGCGAATGAGCGGCTTCGTCCGCGAGATGTCCGAAGGCGGCACCACGAGATACAGCGATACCGGGTACTCAGCAGAAATCAGATCCGCAATGCGCCAGTCGCAGCGTGAGGTGACTTCGGCCACCGTGGGATCACGGTACAGGCCGAGGAACGACATCGCCGTGGAGAGCACGCCCGAACGTTCGTTGTCCGATTTGTTCAGCACTTCACGGGCAGCGGAGGCCACCACGGGATGCGGCTCGTTGCTCAGATGTCGCGTGGTCATCATCTGGTGCAGCGTCAGCTCGAAGGGGCAAGCCGGATCGCTGAGGAAGTTCGCCACGCCCCGCAGCGTCTTGTCCTCACCGGCGTAAAGCACATGCAAGATGGCACCGACCAGCAGCGCATGCGAAGTCTTCTCCCAGTGGTTTCGCTTCTCCAGCGCGCCTTCGGGATCGACCAGGATGTCGGCGATGTTCTGCACGTCGCGTACTTCATGCGCGCCGCGCCGCACTTCCAGCAGCGGGTTGTAAGCGGCTGACTTGGCATCGGTGGGGTTGAACAGCAGGCAGTGACTGAAGCGACTGCGCCAGCCTGCGGTGATCTGCCAGTTCTCACCCTTGATGTCATGAACGACGGCCGATGCGGGCCACGACAACAGCGTCGGCACTACCAGGCCCACGCCCTTGCCCGAGCGCGTGGGCGCGAAGGTCAGGACGTGTTCTGGCCCTTCGTGGCGCAGGTACTCATCACCATGCCGACCGAGGAACACACCAGCGGGCTGGGTCAGCCCTGCCTTGCGAATGTCGCTGGCGTCGGCCCAGCGTGCCGAACCGTAGGTCGTAACCAGGCGCGACTGGCGCGAGCGCCAGATAGACATGCCGATGGCGACCACCACGGCGAGCAAACCGCTGCCGGCGGCAATGGCGCCGCCCACGTCGAAGATGTGGGACGCATAGGCATCGAAGAAGAACCACCACTCGAACAGCTTCCACGGGTGGTAGATCGGTGTGCCCAACAGATCGAACCAGGGCGAACCCAGGCGTAGTTGATAGCCCAGGGCCGCTGCTGTCCATTGTGTCGCGCTCCACACTCCGGCGATCACGATGCCGAATACCACGGCGATCTGACCGAACAGCACGTTCGTTCCTTGCATGACCCTGCCTCCAAACGCGGCACAACGATGTGCCGCAGGCTTCAGGATCGGTGCCGGGTCAGTGCCGGTCAAAGACCGTTATCGGGACAAAGGTCGAGAAGAAAACAAGAATTCGCGCAGAAGCGAAAGACGAAAAAAAGCCGCAAGCGCGGGCGCGCTGCGGCGTGTGGAGAAAGAAAACCGGGATTCGTTGCAGACAGCAGACGATCAGAACTTGGGTGGCTCCTTCGGTGGCGTGTAAGGCACTTTGCCGTCACCGAAGAATCGGCGGCTTGTGGCTTCGGCCACCCGGTTGCACAACACGTCACCCAGTATGGGGCGATCGGTCTTACACTGCTGGCGCAACTCTTTGAGTCGCTGGGGATCAGCAGCCAATTCTTCGACTGTCGGGATGTTTACCTGCGGAGGGGAATCCGATAGGCCGCAGGCAGAAAGTACCGCGACCAATACGAATGGAATGGTTCTCTTCATGGCTTGGACTCCTTCGGTGAATTGGGGTGATCGCCCGGCAAGGGCCTGTCGCCTTCGGAGGGCTCGATGGCTTGCACTCGTTCGATGAAGCGAGCCAGCACCTCCGACACCTCTCCCGCCGGACGCAGCAAAGAGGTCGTGACCATGTGCGTGCGCCCGGCCAGTGGACGCGCGACCACGCCTATTTCCCGGCTGGTGGTGATGTGAATCTTGCTGGTCAATCCCAGGGCGAGTCCCGCCGATACCAGCACCATCATCATGTCGCATGAGGCCACCCGTTCAGCAATCAGCGGTTCTGTATCGACCTGACGGAGCACGCGCTCGATGTGCTTAGCATGGCCTTCGCATGCCTGCGGATCGCATAGCGCGAGCGGATAACGCAGCAGCTCTTCCAGAGGGATACGTTTGTGCTTGAGCAGCGGATGCCGGGCCGGTACGGCGACCATGAGGGGATCGCTCCACACAGGAATCGCCACGATGCCATCACCGACCTCATCCGACTGAGCGAATCCAACGTCGTATAGATCGTCATGCAGCCCCTTGATCTGCTGCGACAGGGAAACCTCAAAGAAGCGCATTTCGACCTCGGGCTCCTCCTGGCGGCATAGTGCCAACAGGTTGGGCAGGCGCGAGGGCGTGATGCCATCGGACAGCGCGATCCGCAACTGGCAGTGGAAGCCGTTGGCCGCTGCCTTCACGCTGTCGCGCGCCTGCTGCAAGGCAGTGAAGACACGCGGCACGTGCTCCAGAAACAGCTTTCCCGCACGGGTCAATCGCGTGCTGCGCGTGGTACGGGCAAACAGCACTTCGCTCAGGTCTTCTTCCAGCTCCTTGATGGCTCGCGACAGCGGCGATTGCTCCATATGCAGCTTCTCGGCCGCGCGGGCGAAGTGGAGTTCTTCGGCCACGGCCATGAAGCAACGAAGATGCCGCAATTCCATGTGCAAAACCGCTACCGGTACACGGGATGGCGTTGGCACAAGCCCACCACCAGTTCACGCACCCGATCACGCACCGTTGTCAGCGTACTGCCACCAGTCTCCAGCGCATCCAGCACGTCACACACCCAGCCGGCCAGTTGCTCGCACTCGGCCACGCCAAAGCCTCGCGTGGTCACAGCGGGTGTGCCAATGCGCACGCCTGAGGTTACAAAAGGCGAGCGAGGGTCGTTGGGCACCGAGTTCTTGTTCGTGGTGATGTAAGCGTCGCTCAGTGCGGCGTCAGCGTCCTTGCCGGTGTATGGCTTGGCGGACAGGTCGATCAGCATCAGGTGGTTGTCGGTCCCACCTGACACGATCTTGTAGCCGCGTTGCTGGAGCGTGGCCGCCATGGCACGTGCGTTGGTCACGACCTGGTGCTGGTACGTCTTGAACTCGGGTCGTAGCGCTTCCTTGAATGCGATGGCCTTGGCGGCGATCACGTGCATCAATGGGCCGCCCTGGATGCCCGGGAACACAGCGGAGTTGAGTTTCTTGTAGAAGTCCTCGTCCTGCCCCTTAGCCAGGATGATGCCGCCGCGTGGGCCGCGCAGGGTCTTGTGCGTGGTGCTGGTGACCACGTGGGCATGCGGCAGTGGATCGGGGTACTCGCCCGCTGCCACCAAGCCTGCCACATGCGCCATGTCCACCCAGAAGACCGCGCCTACCTTGTCGGCGATGGTGCGCATGCGCGCCCAGTCCTTATGGCGCGAATAGGCTGAGAAACCGCCGATCAGCATCTTCGGTCGGGTCTCCAGCGCGATGCGCTCCATCTCGTCGTAGTCGATCAGGCCGGTCTCAGGGTCAAGACCATAGGGCACGATCTTGTAATGGCGCCCGGAGAAGTTGGACGGATTGCCGTGGGTCAGATGGCCGCCCTGGGCCAGGTTCATGCCCATCACGGTATCGCCAGGGTTGGTCAGGGCCAGGAACACCGCCGCGTTGGCCTGGGCGCCGGCGTGGGGCTGGACGTTGGCGTAGTCGCAATCGAACAGCGCCTTGACCCGCTCGATGGCCAGGCGCTCGGCCACGTCCACGTTGTCGCAGCCGCTGTAGTAGCGCTTGCCGGGATAGCCCTCGGCGTACTTGTTGGTGAACACCGAGTTCTGGACGGCCATCACCAACGGGCTGGCGTAGTTCTCGGAGGCGATCAGCTCGACATGATCCTCCTGGCGG
Source organism: Hydrogenophaga atypica (assembly GCF_042665215.1). Classification (NCBI taxonomy): domain Bacteria; kingdom Pseudomonadati; phylum Pseudomonadota; class Betaproteobacteria; order Burkholderiales; family Comamonadaceae; genus Hydrogenophaga; species Hydrogenophaga atypica. The sequence continues at coordinate 80,048 of NZ_JBHTCA010000010.1, read as the reverse complement.
CGCTCTTCGTTCTGCAGGGCCTGCGACAGCTCGGGGTCAAAGTCCATAAGGGCGAGGGATGCGTCATACATGGTGGGGTGTCCTATCGACGAGATCGTTGAGGGTAGGCTCTGCAGGATTGAGCGTAGGGATCGAAGACAGCAAGCGGGCGACACGTGCCACGATGTCGTCAATCTGCGCTTCGTCGCAGATCAGCGGCGGCAGCAACCGGATGGTGGTATCGCGCGTCACCGTGATGAGCAAGCGCTGCTCCTCCAACGCCCGCCCGACCAGTTCCTTGCAACTCCTGTCCAGCTCGATGCCCGCCATCAGGCCCTGGCCCCGGATCGCAAGGACACTCGGGTGCTGGCCCAATGCCTTTTGCAGGCCCGTGAGAAGGCGCGTTCCCAGAACGGCGGCCCGCTGCGGCATGCCGTCCCGGGCCATGATGTCGAGCACCGTACAGCCCACACGGCAGGCCAGAGGGTTGCCGCCAAAGGTGGAGCCGTGCTGGCCGGGCGAGAACAGATCGGCCGCCTCACCCCGCGCCAGGCAGGCACCGATCGGAAAGCCGTTACCCAGCGCCTTCGCCAAGGTCATGACGTCGGGTGTGATGCCCGCATGCTGGTGCCCGAACCACGCGCCGGTGCGGCCCATGCCCGCCTGGATTTCGTCGATCATCAGTAGCCAGCCACGCTCATCGCACAAAGACCGCAGTTGCCGCAAATAGTCGGCACTGGCGACGCGGATGCCGCCTTCCCCCTGCACAGGTTCGATCAGCACCGCAACGATGCTGGGCGATTGGTCTGCCGCCCGGCGAACTGCCTCGATATCGTCATAGGGAACCCGCAGGAAACCCGGCATCAGCGGCTCAAAGCCTTGCTGCTTCGCCGGATTGCCGGTGGCCGAGAGCGTTGCCAGGGTGCGGCCATGAAAGCCGTTCTCCATCACGAGTATCTGGGGTTGCGCCACCTGCCTGCGGTGCCCGTGCAGGCGTGCGAGCTTGAGCGCAGTTTCGTTGGCTTCGGCGCCAGAGTTGCAGAAGAAGACCCGCTGCATGCCCGCCAACGCGCACAAACGTTCGCCCAGTTGCTCCTGCCAGTCGATGCGGAACACGTTGGAGGTGTGCAGCAGCAGCCCGGCCTGTTCGGCAATGACGGCGGCAATCTCCGGATGGGCATGGCCCAGGCTGGTGACGGCGACGCCCGCGATGGCGTCCAGGTATTCCACGCCGCTCTCGTCCCACAGACGCGCGCCGCTGCCGCGTGTGAAGGAGACGGGTTGGCGGGCATAGGCCCGCATCAAATGGGAAGTGGTGTGTTGCATGTACGGTGACTCCAGTGGGATTCAGAAAACGCTTGACGGATACGCACCAGTTCGCGTGCGTGGGTCTGGCTGTTGGCCTGGGGGCTTGCCACCCGGCTCGGCAGCACCAACTCCGCGCATTGCGCGTTGTGGGTGTGGCGCAGCGCCTGCACGATCGTTTGGCAAGCCCTGGCAATGGCTTCGGGCAAGGTGGCACCGTTGAGCCAATGCCCCGTCAAGGCAGCGCAGAACAGATCACCAGTTCCTTTGGGCACGGCGTCGATGCGCGCATGCGTGATGACGTGCGCCTGCGCGCGGGTAACCAATACAACCTGCATCTCGCCATGCGCCCAGGTATCCGGTGCTGCACTGGTCACCGCGATCCATTGAGTGCAACCGGTCAGCAAGGTACGGGCAGCGGCAACGACACTCTCCGTGTCATCGACCGGGCGGCCTGTCAGGTGCGCCAGCTCAAACCCGTTCGGTGTCAGTCCGTGAGCGAGCGGCAGCAAAAGCTGGCGGTAGGCTTCGGCCATGTCGGTATCGACATAGATGCCGTGATCGTGATCGCCCATCACGGGGTCGATGACCACGCGCAGGTCTGCGCGCTCCGCCTGCAAGCCCTGCGTCCAGCGGGCCAGCACCTTGGCTTGCCCCGGACTGCCCAGGTAGCCAGCCAAGATGGCGCGCAGTGCGTGCAGCGCCCCGCGTTCCGACAAATCCTGCAAATAGCCCTCGAACCATTCGACAGGCAACGCACCGCCGTGCATCGTCGGATAGTGGGGCGTGTTGCTGAACACGACGGTCGGCACTGCAACCACCGACAGGCCCAGTGACTCCAAGGTGGGAACCGCGACGTTGTTGCCCACGCGGCCATAAACCACCTGCGATTGCACCGAAACCACGTCGGGCCGCAACGGCAGCAGGGCAGGAGACGGTGTATCGGTCATGCCTGTGTCCCCGCTGTCTCTGTCGGCCAGTAGTAACTGTCCGGCATAGCCCGCGCGCCAAAAATGGCCTGCCCGACGCGCACCACAGTGGCGCCTTCCTCGATGGCGATCTCGAAGTCGCCGGACATGCCCATGGACAACTCCTCCAGCCCGATGCTTGCCGGCGCGCTTTGCCGCAACTGGTCGCGCAGATTGCGCAACAGGATGAAGCACTGCCGCACCCTTTCAGCTTCAGCGGAAAACAGTGCCAGTGTCATCAACCCGCGCACGCGCAGCGCCGGGAATGAGGGCAGTTCTTTCATGAAGCCCTGCACGTTCTCGGGCGACAGCCCGTACTTGCTGGCCTCGCCCGAGGTGTTGACCTGCACGAACACATCCAGCGCACGGCCCTCGGCCTGCAGGCGCCGCTCCAGCGCCTCGGCCACGCGCAGACTGTCCAGTGCCTGGAACTCGCTGGCGAAACGCGCCACCAGCTTGGCCTTGTTGGTCTGCAGATGGCCGATGACCGACCAGTGCAGATCGGTCAGGTCCTGCATAGCTTCCCATTTGCCGAAAGCTTCCTGCACCTTGTTTTCGCCGAGCAGGCGGCAACCCGCCGCGTAGGCCAGGCGCAGGCTGGCCTCGGGCTTGGTCTTGCTCACCGGCAGCAGACGCACTCCCCCCGGATCGCGTCCGGCGCGGTGGCAGGCGACGTCCATGCGAGCCCGCACCGCTGCCAGGTTGTGCCGGAAGTCATCGACCGTGGCCGCCTGCGGATAGCGGCCATGCTGGTCGTGACGGGTCTGGGTGTCCGATGGCTCAGGCATTGGCGCGCTCCCTCTTGATCGCGGGCTCGGTGGTCGAAGCCGCAGCGGCCGGCCGCGCGCTGCGCGGCAGTGCGCCATTGAGCACGGCATAGGCGACCAGCCCGATCACTAGACCCCAGAACGCGCCACCGATGCCCAGCAGCGAGATGTTGGCGGCGGCAGCCAGGAAGGTGATCAGCGACGCTTCGCGCGTCTTCGCGTCGGCCAGGGCGGTGGCCAGGCTGCCGCCGATGGTGCCCAGCAGTGCCAGCCCTGCCAGCGTGGTGATGAAGGTCGCAGGGAATGCCATGAAGACGGCGGCCAATGTCACGCCGAACACGCCCACGAGGATGTAGCACACGCCTGCGGCGATGCCCGCGATCCAGCGCTTGGACGGGTCTTCGTGCGCCTCTCGGCCCGTGGCGATGGCGGCCGTGATGGCGGCGATGTTGAAGGCATGCGAGCCGAACGGAGCCATCAGCAGCGAGCCAAGACCCGTCACCGTCACGATGGGGTTGGCGCTGGTCTTGAAGCCGTCATTGCGCAGCACCAGCATGCCGGGCATGTATTGGCCGGTCAGGGTGATGAGGAACAAGGGCAAGGCGACGCTCAGCAAGGCGTTGAGCGAGAACGCCGGCATGGTGAAAAGCGGAGCGGCGAGCTTCAAGCTCAGTCCCGACAGATCCACGCGATCCTGCATGAGCAGAAAGAGCAAGCCCAACACCAGGATGCCGACGACGGCATAACGCGCGCTGAAGCGCTTGAGCACCACATAAGTCACGATCAGCAAGCCGGCCAGCACCGGATCAATGCTCATGCCGCCGAAAGCCTTGATGCCGAATTGCAGCAGGATGCCCGCGAGCAAACCTGCGGCCACGCCCGGAGGAATCAGGCGGATCAAGCGCTCGAACCAACCCGACAGCCCCAGCACGACAAATGCCGCTGCCGAAATCATGTAGGCGCCCACCGCTTCGGCATAAGGCGTGGTCGCCAGCGCCGTGACCAGAAACGCCGCCGCTGGCGTGGACCAGGCGGTAATGATGGGCTCGCGCGTCAGCCAGCTCAGGATGATCCCCGTCACGCCCACGCCGATGGAAATCGACCACACCCACGAGGCCGTCAGCTCCGGGCTCAGTCCCGCGACCTTGGCCGCCTGGAACACCAGGATGAAGGTGCCGCCGTAGTTGACGATGACCGAAATCAGGCCGGCTACGACCGGATGGGTGAGATCACGTATTCGAAGGGATGGATGTGAGTCGGATGGAGACATGGTGTTTCTTAATTCCTCTTTACTACTTGAACGCCGAGCTTCAATGGAAGTTGTGTTTATAGGCCTCTAGTGGACTATGCAAGCCATACACTTTTTTGATTTACGTCAGACCATTTGGCAAGCGACGACGATAAGATGGCCTGCCATAGTGATGGACCATTGACTTCAAGGAGCAGACCATATGAGTAAAACATTCGAGCTAGAGACGCTGCGAATTCGGATGAACGATGCGGAGTTCCAGTTACTCGATCTGCACCAGCGTGTGCAGCGCGCCATGCGCGAGCTGATCCTTGATGGCGCCTTGCCCCCTGGGTTGAAACTGCCGGCGACGCGCTCGCTTGCCGAGTCACTCGGGATCGCACGCGATACGGTCGAGAATGCGTACATGCAACTGCACCGAGACGGGTTCATCGTTCGGCAGCAGGGATCAGGGAGCTACGTTTCCGAGACCATTGGCGCGGAATTGCGAGGGCACCCTCGGCGGCGCGTGAAATACCAAGAACATGAAAGACGAGCACAGGCACCGGGTGTGGGCTTGAGCCGGCGGGGGAACGTCATCCTCGAGAGTGAGGGAATCTCGGATCAGCAATCAATCAAGGCATTTGCCACAGGTCTGCCAGAGACGCGAACCTTCCCTACCGATGTGTGGGAGCGCCTGCAGCGCCAGGCACTCAAGGACTATCGCACCAGCGTGCTTTTACATGGTGACCCGCAAGGGGCAAAACCTCTGCGCGAAGCCATCGCAACCTATCTCAACCTGGAGCGTGGAGCAAAGGTCTCGGCCGAGCAGATCCTGGTGCTGAGCAGTACCCGGCAGGCATTATTCTTGTGCGCTCAATTGCTGGTGGATGCAGGCAAACCGATCCTGCTGGAGAATCCTGGGTACTTCGGGGCCAAGAAGGCTTTCGAGTCGGCAGAAGCCAAAATCACGCCGATTGACGTGGATGCACAAGGTATCCGCACGGATCTGCTGCGAGCAGACCGCAGTGGCGCGACTTGTGTGTACGTGACTCCGTCACACCAATACCCCACGGGGGCCACCATGTCGTTGGAGCGTCGTCTGGACTTGATTCACTGGGCTGCGGAAAACGGCCGCTGGATTATCGAAGACGACTACGACAGCGAATTCCACTACGACGGCATGCCGACCGCCTGCGTCCAAGGATTGGACAAGTACGCACGGACGATCTATATCGGCACATTCAGCAAGACGCTTTATCCAAGTTTACGCATGGGGTATATCGCTTTGCCACAGGAGTTGGTCAAGGCGTTCACCCATGCGCGAAGCATCATGGACGGTCACACCCCGCAGATTTTGCAACTGACGCTGGCCAGGTTCATGGAAGACGGCCACTACAACTCGCACGTGAGAAACATGCGCAAGCTGTACGCGAGCCGCCGCGAGGTCATCCTTGAGTCCATCGGTAAACACTTGGCGGGAATCGTCACGGCACCACGCCCAGCGGGTGGGCTGCAGGTTCCGTGTCTACTGGAGCCCGGATGGTCGGAGCAAGACACCATACGTCGGGCAGCCGCTGTCAATGTCGTATTGCCGGGACTCAGCCGCTTGTACGCCGGCGAACACAAGCAGCCGGGTTGGTTGCTGGGCTACGCGTCGCTGACTGCGTACGAGATCGAGTCCGCCATCTTGTGCTTGGCCAATGCCCTTCGCAGCATGCCGGTGCCTGTCGGCCGAGGTCAATAGGGAAGTGGGTAGCGCCTGGTCAGGTTTGACACACCTTGATGAATAGCCTTTAGCGTGTGGGCGTTCATCGTTCCACTGCGAACCCCTCCAAGCGTTGCGAGGATCATGTCGCCGATTTCCCTGAATTCATCCACTCCCATGCCTCGGGACGTGCATGCGGCGCTGCCTACTCGAATACCTGATGCGACCAGAGGCGCGGCATTATCGTTGGGAACGGTATTCTTGTTGACGGTGATGCCAATCTCATCCAACGCCATTTCTGCGGACTTTCCTGTTAGACCCCAAGGGCGCAGATCAATCACGCCAAGGTGGCAATCCGTTCCACCGGATACAACGGAGAGTCCGCCTTGAGCAAGCCGATCACACAATGCCCGAGCGTTCTCCAACACCGCTTTTGCGTATGTACGAAACGTGGGATGGAGGGCTTCACCCAAGGCAACAGCCTTAGCAGAAATGACATGCATCAGCGGCCCCGACTGAAGCCCAGGGAACACTGCGGCATCAATCTGCTGGGCAATCTCGGCATCGTTGCTCAAGATCATGCCTCCGCGTGGGCCTCGAAGGGTCTTGTGAGTCGTCGTCGTGGTGACATGCGCATAGGGAATGGGCGAGGGAAAGACACCTCCCGCGACCAAGCCTGCCACATGCGCGATGTCGGCCATGAAAATCGCCCCCACTTCATCGGCGATGTCCCGAAATCTCGCAAAGTCAATCACCCGGGAGTAGGCCGATCCTCCCGCGATGATGAGCCTGGGTCGCTCCTTTCTGGCTATGAGCGCGACGTTGTCCATATCGACCAGTTCCGTAATGGGCTCCACGCCGTAGCAGACTGACTGAAACCACTTGCCCGACAAGCTCACGCGCGCTCCGTGGGTCAGGTGCCCACCGGACCTCAGGTCAAGGCCAAGAATCTTGTCTCCGGGCTCAAGGAATGCGAGGTACACGCCTTGATTGGCCTGGCTTCCTGAATGCGGTTGCACGTTGGCATATCTGCAGTTGAAAAGTGCCTTGGCTCGCTCGATGGCCAGAATCTCCACCGCGTCCGCGTGCGAGCATCCTCCGTAGTAGCGAGCTCCCGGATAGCCCTCAGCATGCTTGTTAGTCAGCACCGATCCTTGGGCTTGGAGCACCGCTCGGCTAACGAAGTTTTCTGACGCAATCAGTTCAATCGAACGTGCCTGCCGACCCCGCTCGGCCTCAATGGCCTTCCAGACGTTGCTATCTACCTGCTCAAGGAGAAGAGCACTGACTGTCGGAAGCACTTCATCGTCCATATGGCAACCCCTGTTCGCCAACACTAAGTACGGATACACCGCGCCAGAAATGGAGTGGGGCGTCGCGACGCAACTCGGCGGTCATATTCAATGAAACTGCTACAGAGCCCGGCCGGTCACCGTAGGCATATAGGCGGAGGAATAAAGCCGAAAGACAAATAGTGCGACAGCAGTCTATCAATCGCATGCAATTGACTGTGTGCCACTTTTCCGAGTCGAACCAGACCAATTTGACTCAGTTCCAGAAGGTCTGGCAAGACCGGAAAAAGGGGTCTGCTGTCAGGGCAAGCCGTTGCCTAAGATTTTCTCATGCCGTTAGCAATGAGAGACCCAATACGAATTGGAGTCCATATCGGCTATCAAAGCTCCCCACGTCGGTATTGCGATTTTTTCCATGTTCTCCATTCTCTGGATGTTGCTCGCGACCAGTAGTTTCACGTTGATGGCATTCATCATCAAGCTGGAAGCAAAGCACTTTTCTGTACCCGATATCTTGTTCATAAGGTCTGCTTCGTCCATTTTTTTCGTACTGCTGATCAGGTCAGTTCTTCGATTTCAGCTACGGACGAATGTCTTCGGTATCCATGCCCGACGTAGCCTCTTCGGACTAGTGTCCATGGCAACCTGGTACTACACCCTAGGGGTTTTGCCCATGGGGGTCTCAGTCACGCTGAACTACTTATCCCCTCTTTTCTTGGGACTCATCCTCTATCTCTTTGAAAGTTCCAGCAACAAGCCATCGAAGAAGGAGATCGCATACATCCTTCTTGGCTTTTTTGGGGTGATTGTTCTGTTGAACCCCTTCGGCGGTAGCCTGCGATCCAGCGATGTATTTCCAGTCGTTTTAGGTGTGTGTGCTTCACTGATTGCAGCACTTGCATTCAAGGACGTCCGTGTCCTGAAAAATTCTGGCCAGAATGAATGGCAGATGGTTTTCTACTTTTCGACGATGGCCGCCATCCTGTCATTCCCTCTGACGTCGCTGGCGCAGGGCCATATCAGCAATGACATTCAAGGTTATCTTTTGCTCATGTTAGCCGGGGTCTTGGGAGCCCTGGGGCAGTTTGGCGTGTCAAAGGCTTTTGGCTCTGGTGATCAAATCGTTGCAGCGTCCCTTCAGTACATGACCGTCGTGTTCTCCCTGCTTCTCTCGTGGCTTGCTCTTGGAGAAAAGGTTTCACTCGCACAGTTGAGTGGGATTTTTGTCATTGTTACAGCTGCCGTTCTCAATATCAGTGCCCGTGGTCGAAGGCCATCCAGGACTTAGCAGGGCTGCTGAAATACTTCTCTCCGGCGCGGAAAGACGTGCCAACGCGTCGTTGGATGCGTCTGCCCTGCGGGCAGCCGGTAAGACGAATCCCCGCAGTGTTCCCGATCATGCGAGAAGACCTACTCCACAACTAATAACAGTTGATGTGAGCGCTCGGGGTATGCGCTAACGCGGTTCGTCATTTCGTCTCGCCACCTTCCGATATTTGTGCATTGCCAATGGCCTTGTCGACCATCACGTAGCGGGTGCCAAGGCGCCCTTCGCTGGCAGCCAGGGCGCGACGCGCTTGCAAATAGCTGCGCTGGCTGTCGAGCATCGAGAGGAAGTCGGCCATGCCGCCGTCGTAGCGTGCCCGAGCCAGTTCGTAGGCTTGGCCGGCGCTGTGCGTCCGGGCTTGCAGTTCACGTTCCTGCTGTGTATCCGCTGAGCGCGTCGTCGATCTCCTGCCAGGCTTTGAGCACGGTCTTCTGGTAGTACACGGCCACTTCCTGCTGCTCCAGCTCGCGCAACTGCCCCACGCTCTTGCGGCGGCCACGGTCGAACAGCGGCAGTCGGTCCGATCGACCATGTGCGGCTGCCCCAGGCGGAGAACTCGCCGCTCAGATTGGCGCAGCGCGTGTTGCGCCGATCAACTGCAGGATGCAGTAATCAACTCAAGGATTGCCCCCGTTGTCGCCCGATCTCCCACGAAACACTGCTGCCCCGCACCGTCGCGGCGATCTGCTGCCCCAGCCGCGGCTCGATCACCGGCTTCCAAGGCACCAGGCTGAATCCCATGCCGTCGTCGAGCATGGCGTATCGCCCACTGGCGAGCATGACGGAACGTCGGTAGATGCCGGCCACGCGTTGCCCGTCGGCCAAGGGGCGATGCTCCAAGCCGGTATCGGTGGCAATGTCTTTCGCGGCCTGCGCTACCTCCCGGCCACGCAGCGTTGCCAGCAGGTTGCGCGCCAGGATGATGCGCTGCCCGCGCCGCTCGGCCAGTCCCTGTTCGGCCAGGAAGTCGGCTCGCTGCTGCAGCGCCTGCCTGGCCTCGCTGCCAAAGCCCAGGTCGCCCAGACCCTTGCCGCCGCCGATCAACTGCTGATCCAACCAGGTGGCGCCGATGACGCGGGCCTGCCGCTCAATGGGCAGATGGGATTTCAGCTCCACGGCCACGCCGCCCAGGCGCTGCGCGTCGTACTGGCGGCCACGTTCGGGCAGGTCGCCCGGCACCTTCCATAGTCCCTCGGCCACACGCTCCACGATGCCAGCCCGGCGCAAGGCTTCCAGCCGGCGAACGTGGGCCGCCACCACTTCTTGCGGGTCGCGGCCCGGCATGGCCTGACCCTGTGCGATAGCAAGGTGATGGTCGGTGCGGTACAGCCCATCGCTCGTCAGCGCGGCGATGTTCCTGTCGGCGGCCCGTATGTCGGCCGATCCTTTCACTTCCAACACCGCACCCATGGGGTAGTTCGACAGTTCGTCGCCGGCATTGAGCGCGACGTAGTGGGCCTTGCCGTCCACGCCGTCGATGACCAGATAGCCCCGGTCGCGCAGTTCGTCGGCCAGTCCCTTCGCAGCCACACGACCTAGGATGGTTCGGCCATCTTCACCCGGCTCGAACACCGCCAGTTCGCGCGCCTCGCCGCGCATGGCCCGCTGCATCGTGCGGATGATGTCGCCGCGCTCGCCCAGGGCGCGCAAGGTCTTCTCGGCATCGGCATGGACGGCCCAGGTGCTGGGCTGAACCTCGTCGGCCAGGCCCAGCCGCTGCAAGCGTTGCAGCCGGCCGATCAGCAGCAGGCGCTGGCGTTGCAGCCGCGGTTCGTTGAAGCGTTCGATCTGTATCCGGCCGTCGTCGCCGGCTTCGCGTTGCAGCGTGCGATCCAGACTCGTCCACCTCTCTTGCCCCACCTCCCGCAGCATGGCCTGCTGAATCTCCAGTTCGGTGCGCGGCCCCAGCCATTCGGTCGCCAGTTCGGCGGCCCGGTGCCGGAACCCGTCGGCGATGTAGTCACCCGAAATGATGAGGTCTTTGTCCGTGTCATCGCGCCCGCGCGCGACGATATGCGTGTGCGGGTTGTCGGTATTCCAGTGATCAACGGCCACCCATTCCAGGCTCGTGCCCAGGTCGGCCTCCATGCGCCCCATGAGGTGCCGCGTGTAGGTGCGCAGGTTTTCCAGCTCCGCCCCATCCTCGGGCGAGAGGATGAAGCGGAAGTGGTGCCGGTCGTCGTCGCAGTGTTCCTTGAAGGCATCGAGGTCGGCTTCGTCGGTCTGCGGCCCGTAGGCCCGGCCCGGCTCGCCGTCGCGGCCCACGCCGTCGCGTTCGATGTAGCGCAGATGTTTAGCGAGCGATTGCGGGTTGGCCCGCTGCTGATTGACCAGCAGCGTCTTGATGGTCACGCGCCGCGACATGGGCGTCAACTTCGCGCCCGCGAAGCGGGCAGCCGTGTGACCTCGCCCGAGGCGCGAGCCGGGCCGTTGGCCGGTTCCAGCACCCTTGCCAGCTCCCCCTGGGCGGTGCACCGAGGACTTGCCGCTGCTGGCTTTGCCGGCCTGCTTGAGCACCTTGGAGACGAATCCCTGGCCCCGGTTCTTCGGGGCGCTGGGGCGGATGTGGAAATCGTCATCGCGGCGCTCGCTCATGGCTGTGCTCCCTGCAAGCTCTGGCGTGTCCGGTCGTGCAAAGCACGCGGGCATACCCGCATTGGCGCGGGCCTCGCGCTCCACGCGGCACGGCGGCGAAGCAGGCGTGTGCCGCGCCACCCCCACGTGCAGACTGGCTTTGCGGGCGGGCCGGTGCCGCCCCCTTTTGTCTTGCCTTCCGCATTTGCCTCCCGCATCCACTCCCGGCAACTGCGGCCCGGTGGCGCTGCTGCACATGCAGCCAGCGCACTGGCGAACACGGCGACGGCCACAGACCGGCCGTGTTCGCGGCAAGGCATCTGCACGTTGGTGGGCTGCGCAGAATGCAACCCGAGATGCAACCCGTGGGATAGCGCGAAGTGCAATGCGAACGCATCTGCACTGTATGCGCGACAACGCGACAATGGCCAGCAGAACGACACGCCTGATGGCACGATGCGATGCACGCTCGCGTGCAGCAAATCTGCGGCCATCATGGGCGTGACTCCAGCCAGACCGGGTGCGCCACGCCGATCACGGCGGAGGTGCTGACCGGCCCGAAATACCGGCTGTCGAACGACGCCGGATTGGTGGTGCTCAATAGGAAAATCTCCCCAGCCTGAAGGCGGCGGCACTGCGGCCAGGATGGCAACGGACGGCCCAGTCGGTCAGCGGATCGAACGGCGGCCACCGGCACGCCGTCGATCCAGACCAATGCGCCGAAAACGCAAACTTCTTGTGGTGCGACCGCGCCCACGCGCTTGAGCAGCGGAATGCGCGCCGGCAGGTAGCCGCGCTGCGCAGAAAGCGCGGCAGCGTCGGCTGGCAACCGGGTCAGGACGATGCTGCCCACAAGCAGCGAGGCGGCACCGTGGCCTCGCGGATCGACGCGATACCAACCGACCGCCACGCTGTCGGACGGGTTGTAGACCAGGCGCGGCAGCGGGTGCACGAAAGCCGCCCAGGCCAGCGCAGCGAGGCCACAGACGGACAGGCCCGCCAGCACGCGGCGAGCGCGCAAACGTGAGTGCACAGGCGAGCGAGAAAGTGATGCTGTCGTGGTCGTCATGGCAGCACCCTCCCGGCCAGCCAGGCGGCGTGTCGCTCGGCGGTGTATTCGGGCAGCGGCAAGCGCGCAGCGAGCCGGTTGCCCAGCGTGCGCCAGTACGCGGGTGATGCGGCGGCGGGCGCAATGCCCAACCTCTCGATGGCGTCGATGCGCTCCAGCACGGCGCGGACCTGGTTGTCGCCCTCGGCGTGCAGCAGCAGGCGCGCGCCCGGCTGCACGCCAGGGATGCGTTGCGCAGCATCGAGCGGCGTGCAAGCCTGCATCACCATGAGCTGCCAGCGGATCGTGCCGTAGTCGTTGGACTCCCAGCGGATGCGGCAGAACATGGCGTTCGGCAGGAATACGGCCACGCTGCGCCAGCGGTCGAGCCGCAGCGTGCGCGCCGGTTCGCCAAAGCGCAGGTAGAGCTTGATCCGGTGTTCCACGTAGGCCAGAGAAACGCGCGTCAGCGGCGTTCCGGCAGGCCGGCCAGTGAGCGCCGCGAGTGACGGCGACGGTGCAGCCGTGGCAGCGTCAGTGGCAGACGAAGTGGATGCGGTCATGGTGTGTTCTCCCTGCGGTGCTCCGGAAACTCCCGCTCCAGCAGACCGCGCAGCAGGTCGGCCACCGTCACGCCTTGCGTGAAGGCCGACACCTTGATGCGCGAGCGCATGGCGGGCGTGATGTCGAGGGTCAACCGGGCTGTGTAAAGGTCGCCCTTGTTGAGCGCATCGACATCGCCCTGACGAATCCACGCCTCGGCATGCGGATTCGCGGGCGGGCGTGCGCCGATGCCCACGCGCTTGGCAGCGCGTTTGCTGTTGGGTGGCGGCTTCGCTGTCATGTCGGCCACCGCAGCAGTTCGTCCACCAGCGCGGTGATTTCGCGCGTGGCGGCACTGTCCGGCGCCGTCTCGCTGGCAAGCCGGCCAGCGGCCACGCTGTCGGCGAACACGATGCGCTGGCGCACTTCCGCGCGCAGCGCAGGAAGGGGCTGCTCGGCCAGCGACTGCCGCGCCTCGCGCCCGATCACCGTGGTGCTGACGCGCCGGTTGATGATGAAGGCCGCGCGGAGCAGCGGGCGGAAGACCTGGGCCTCACGGATCAGCGCCACCATCTCGGCGCTGGCCCACAGGTCATAGGGACTGGGCTGCACCGGGATCAGCACCTTGTCCGCCGCCAGCAACGCAGAGCGCGCCAAGGCCGCGATCCTGGGCGGCCCATCAATGACGACGTGATCGGCCCGCCTGGCGAGTTCTGGGGCTTCCTGGTGCAGGGTTTCGCGTGCGAGACCGACAGCACTGAACAGCCTTGGCAAGCCCTGCTGGCTGCGGCGCTGCGTCCAGTGCAGGGATGAACCCTGCGGATCGGCATCCAGCAGGATGACCGACTGTCCGCGCATCGCGAGTTCTCCGGCGATGTGCGTGGCGAGCGTGGTCTTGCCCACGCCGCCTTTCTGGTTGAGCAAGGCGACGATCATGGCGCGGCCCTCCATGCTGGAAGGCTGGCCTGCACTTGCACTGCAAAGCGGGGTTGTTTTGGGCTTCTGGCTTGCTGCGCTTTTCGTCTTTCGGCGGTTGTCCACCGAAACGGCGCGCTTCTACTAAAAGTTAGAGAATTTAAGTTAGGGAAGTTAAGAGAGGCCGAAACCCGCGCCGTTATTGGCTTTGCGGCCGATTTTGTTGCCTGATAGCACGAGGATTTGTTGCCTGATAGCACGATACCTGAGTTGCCTGATAGCACGAGTCCGTCCACAGGCTTTGTCGCAGTTATCCCCGTGCCGTTTGCGGCACAGGCCGGAATGTCAGCAGTGGCGAGGAAATGCCACAAACATGCTCGATGCCCAGGAGATAACCCGGCATGGTTTGCCGGCCCACCAGTGCTCGCAGATCGGCCGCGAAGTCGTAATACCGCGCCACGCTGCCCGACTTGCGGTACAGGTGCTGGAAGTCGAACTGCCAGCCACCGGGTTGGTGTCCGCCGTGTTTTCTCACCAGGCGGTACAGCCAGCGTTCGATGCCCCCAGTGAGCCGGAAGTACGCCGGGTCGATGGTCAGCACCAGTGCCGCATCCAGCACGCCCGCAAAGAACCAGTCCGGCAGAATCAGTTCGAGGCCCAGTGGCGTGCCGCGGGCGTCGGCCAACTCCTTCCACTCGTTGATCCACGAGAAGCGGTGCAACCGCCTTCCCGTGGTCTCCCGGATGGACGTCGCCACCGTGGTCGATTGCAGGCGATCCAGAGCCGCCTTGAGACGCTGGTAGTCGCGCAGCGACGTACCGCGCCCGATGAAGCGCAGGATCTCGTAGGGCGTGGCCTGCATCAGCCGCGAAGGGCGCAAGCCCGCATCGCGTGCCTCCACGACCTGGCTGGCGGCCCAGATCAGGATGTCGGCATCCCAGATCGTGGCGATGCCGTGTTCCTGCGTGCCCTCCACGCGGATCGTCACGCCGCCCGCCTGGAAGTTGATCGACGCAGAGCGCCGCGACTTCGCCAGTGAGAAGAATGGAAAGGCCATCAGGTCCTGGCTGTCGCGCGGCGCCATGTCGCCCGGCAGGGCGCGGAACAGATCGAGCTGTTCGCGCTCCTGCGACGGTCGCTGCCGCGATGGCAGCGATGGGCTGGACATGGCGATGGCCTCCGGCGCTCCAGCGGTCAGCGCGCACGGCTGTCCGCCGAGTGCTGCTCGGCGTACTCGGGATCGGACGTGCTCTCGAAGCTGCGCTCGGCGGCCCAGGCGTCGAGGTCGGCCACGGCGTACATGACGCGGCGGCCGAACTTGCGGAATTTCGGGCCACCACCCATCACGCGCTGTTTCTCCAGCGTGCGCGGCGACAGCCGCAGGTAGTCGGCGGCCTCGTCGTTGGTCAGATAGCGCTGGGGCTGCGCAGCGGGAGTGGTGTTGGTTGCGGGAGCGGCGGCAGGCCGCAAGGGAGCAGGGCGCATGGTGAGAACCTCCATAGCTTTCAAAGCTCCGGCCACACAGCGCAACCGGATGGAGGCAGTCTCAGAAAACGAAGCCCTGTTGCTCAGGGTCGTTTTGCGTCCCCTTCAAAACGACCCTTCTCAAGCGGTGCAAGTTGTGCTAAGCGGTGGTAGCCGCCGCGCATCAACGCATCGCCGCGCCGCGCCAGGCGGCGCACCTTGGAACGCAGGCCGCCGTCGCTGTACCAATCGGCCGCTGCATCCTCACCAAACAAACCCTCGGCGATTTCGCGCAAGGATGCGCCCGCCAGGGTGGCGTCGAGCGCCTGCAAGGTGTGCAGCTCCATCATCGCAGCAGGGGGCGGCCTGGGCCGTGCCATGGGTGCGGCATCGGTTGCCAGCCTCGCGGTCGTGCCGCCACGATGGGCACAGGCCACGGCCATGCCATCTTCCAGGCCCGGCGCCAGTGCGAAGCGCAGGCAGCGGCCAGGGCTGCGTGCGATCAGCGCCAATACCTTGCCGTCATGGACCAGCTGCTTGTGACCAGGGATGCGCCAAAACGCAAAGAGCTCGACATCCACTGGAGGATCGGCGTCCGGGTAGAGCTGCACCACGGCAGCGTGGCCAGGAAACCAGGCTGGATGCGCGTCTCGCGCATCCAAGGCCGGGTCTTCCAGCAGGCGCAAGCCCCAGCGATGCGCCGCGGGTGGTGCCGCTCGTGGCCAGCGGTGGCGGTGCAGCCATTCGAGCCGGTAATCGGGATGGCGGCGCAGGTACTCCCAGGCCAGTGCGAGTGCATCCAGGCCCAGGACGTAGAGGTAGGCGGCGGTGGGATACCAGTGCGCGAGATGGTGCGGATCGGCCATGATGGACAAGCTCCTGTTGAAGATCAGGAACGTCGTAACGGGCGTTCAACACAAGGCAGTCGCAGATGGCCCATTGCCATCAAAATGCGGGAGTCGTAACATTGCGTGTCAATACCGATGGGCTCCGATGCATTGCGAAATTCGTCCGAATACGACGACCGCGCAATCCCAAAGCGTCACGCGATATCAATCACCGTGCCGCAAGCCGCGTGAAAGATCGTGACTGTTTTCAGCACAAGCACGGCGCTTGGCCGCAAGAGTGCGGATTCAGACCGGCTAGGTCTGAAATAAGACAGAAATAGTCTCAATGCGCCCGGCTTGGCCGGGGCGTGAGAGGTTCAGTCCACGACGGAACCGTTCTCCTGGGCCAGCCGCAGGTATTCCGACAGCGGGCGCGCTGTCTGGAAATACCGGTCCCGCCTCACGGGCAGCTTGTTCGGACCGACGATCGAGGCCAAATCCGAAAGTTTGATCTCACCCAACTCGGGCATGCCGATGCCCACGTCCATGACGCCCCAAGCGGTATCGCCATCTGCAGGATCGAGCGCGGCCAGCAGCCAGGTGGCGTGTGCATCCGGCGTGAACAGCCGCACGACGGGCAGCGGGTCGATGACCCGGCCAGCGCCGCGGGCCTGGCCGTGGGCCAGCAACTGCCTGCGCTCGTCCTCGGTGATGAGTGGGTTCATGGCACTCCCTTCTTGCTGCTCGAATTCGCCGAAGCATGAAAACACAAAGCCGCATCGGCGGGTTTGTAGAAGGCAATGCTGATCAAGTAGCGTCAATCCATGGCACGAACCATTTGAATGCCAAATGGCGTGAAACGCTGCCGAATCTCGGCCCGCTGAGCCCGCTCTCTGGAGGCTTTCAGCCCCCTTCAAACCCCTACGGGCGCACCTGTCCCAGCAATTGCCCTCGGCCCAGGTAGATGTTGGCCAGCGCCAAGGCCGTGAACGCCCGCGTGGCGTTCTTCTGAAGCCCGCGGTAGCGCACCTTGGTGAATCCCCACAGGCGCTTGACCACCGCAAAGACATGCTCGACCCGGGCACGCACCCGCGATTTGTTGCGGTTCTTGGCCCGCTGAACTTCGTCCACCTCGCCTGCACGGCGGGTGCGCTGGTTGGTGAAGTCCTTGGCCTTGGGGGCCTTGCTCGCTATCAGTGCTTTCTGGCTGGCATAGGCCGAGTCGCCGTACACACGCCGCTCATTGCCATGCAGCAGATTGGGCAGAGGGTGTTTGTCATGCACGTTGGCCGCCGTCACCACGGCGCTGTGCGCCAGCCCGCTTTGGCTGTCCACGCCAATGTGCAGCTTCATGCCGAAATACCATTGCTGGCCTTTGCGTGTCTGGTGCATATCGGGGTCGCGCGCCTTGTCGGCGTTCTTGGTGGAGCTGGGCGCTGCGATGATCGTGGCATCCACGATGGTGCCGGTGTTGACCTTGAAGCCGCGCTCCTGCAATTGCTGGCCTACCTTGGCAAACAGGGCTTCACCCAGTTTTTGCTCATTGAGCAGTTTGCGAAACTTCAGCAGCGTGGTGGCGTCGGGCACGCGTTCGCGGCCCAGGTCAATCCCCACAAAGCGGCGCAGACTGGCACTGTCATACAGAGCCTCCTCGCACGCCAGATCGGCCAGGTTGAACCAGTGCTGAAGAAAATGGATGCGCAGCATGCGCTCCAACCCAATGGGCGGACGGCCGTTGCCGGCCTTGGGGTAGTGCGGCTCTATCACCTGGCACAGGGCGGCCCAAGGCACTATTGTCTCCATGGTCCGCAAGAACTCTTCACGTCGGGTGGGCTTGCGCGACTGCTCGAATCCGTTGTCTTGATCTGCGGCCATTGCCAGGGTCTGCTGCTTCATCTGCGGATAACGTTTGAGAAGCGACAACGGTGGACCTTGATCAGCATTGCCAGAAAAACACGGAGGCGATTCTGCGCTTGCGTGGGAATCCGTCAATGCGGATTTCCGTAAAGGCACGAAAGCGGAAAGTCTCAAACAATGAACACTATAGATTGTAGCCCTATAGAGCGCAATCGGATGTCATCTTGGATTTTAGGGAGATCCAAGGTTGGCAGCGAAACACACATTGTCGGAGGCATTGAAGACCATCCGAAAGGCACGGGGTCTGAGCCAGGAAGCCTTCTCGGACGTGTCCAGCCGCACCTACATGAGTTCGCTGGAGCGCGACCTCAAAAGCCCCACCTTGCACAAGCTGGCCGAGCTGTGCGAGGTGATGGAGGTGCACCCGCTCACGCTGCTGACGCTGGCCTATGCGGGCAAGAGCCAAAAACAGGCCGAGCAGCTTCTTGCGCAGGTGCGGCGGGAGCTGGAGACAGTGGCGAAGCAAGGCAATGTGCCATAGTCGCGTGTGAGCCAGTTTGGTCGAACAAGGGTAAGCTGGCGCGACTGAATTGCAGCGGACGCGGCGTTTGAATCGGTCCGCTGCTGAACTGAAGCATCAAGCGCTATTGGACTGGCGATGGCACTCATAGCAAAGTCACTCACCGTTTGGCTCGTCATCCTTTTCTGCGCCGTTGCCAACGGCGCTCTGCGTGAAAGCGTTCTCATCCCTCATCTCGGCAAGGCACCAGGACTCCTCCTGAGTGGGGTACTGCTTTCCGCCTTGATTCTGGTCATCACCTTTCTTGCCTTGCCATGGCTGGGGGCTCACCGGCCAGCGCAACTCATGGGGTTCGGCGCATTTTGGGTGGCCCTCACCCTCGCTTTCGAACTCTCATTCGGTCGGTTTCAGGGCAAGACGTGGGCCACCATTCTGGAGGCGTATACGTTCAAGGATGGCAACATCTGGCCAGTCGTTCTACTAGTCACTGCAGTTGCTCCCTACGCTGCAGCTCGGCTCAGGGGCTTGCAGTCATAGTGGTGCGTTAGGCGGCGTAGGAAAAGCTCCTATGCCGCCCCTTCCTAACTCGATTTCGCCCGTCCGCCCGTCACGACGCATGCGACACCACACATGACGAGCGCGATGCCGACGATGGTTAGCCACGCAGGCACTTCCTTGAGGGCGACCATGCCGATCAGGACCGTCAGCGCTGGCGCGAGCGCACCGAAGATCGCCGCCCGAGGTGCCCCCAACCGGCGCACCGCCTCCGTGTAGAAGTACATACCCAGGATCGCGACGGCGATGCCTTGCGCCACGACCTGGAACGCCACCGCTGCAGGCGGTGCCGTGAAGATCTGTGGCTTGAGCCAGAGGAAGTAGATCGGGGTGAACAGCAGGGCTGAGAAACAATTCACCAGTGCGGTCGCATGCCATGGGCTGACACCCGAGCGCCGCTGGGCCACGGTGAAACTCGCGAAGAACAGGCCCGCCAGCAGAAACAGCAGATCGCCTCGCCACTCGCCAGCCGCCCGGTTCGCGATCAACGCATAGCCGCCAATACAGAGCACGCCAGCGATGACGATGCCCATGCCGCCCAACTGTTGGCGAGTGAACCTTTCGCCGAACAGAAGCCCGGACAGCAAGGCCACCCAGATCGGCATTGTCCCGATCATGAGCGTGGCGACGTGGGAGGCCGGTGCGAACTGCATGCCGATGGAGCCCAGCAGCATGAAAGGCACGCCGGCACCCAGCACCATCACCAGCAGCCGAACGATGCCGATCTGCTCGATGCCCAGGCCCTTGCGCACGAGGATCGGCCACAGCAGCAGCGCCGAGACGCCAAAGCGCAGGAACGTCACGTCGTATGGGCCGAGGCTGGTCGTTACTGCGAAGCGGGTCGCGACCGACCAGCCGGACCAGATCAGGGCGACGGCGAGGCCGCACAGGACACCAATGCCCAGGCTCTTCCGGCCAGCCAGTCCCGTGATGGGAATGGGGATCGCAGCCATGGCTACCGTCCCTTGCGCAGTATCTTGACGATGCCTACGGCGTCGTCCTGGGCCTGGCCGCACTGCATGGCCTCGGAGAACAGGGTTCGGTTGACCTCCGCGACAGGCACCCGAAGCCCACGCTGGGCGGCCTCGTCACACACCAGGCCGATGTCCTTCACGACATGGCGAATGGGCGCCTGTTGCGTAAAGTCGTCAGCCAGCATCTTCGGCGCCTTCATGCGCAGCACGTCATTGGCCAGCGGTCCCGCCTGGGCCATCTCCAGGAATAGCCCGACATCGAGGCCGATGCCCGCAGCGAAGTGCGTGGCTTCGGTGATCGCCTCGAAGCAGGCGATCAGCAGGAGCTGGTTGGCCAGCTTCATGCGCATCGCCGTAGGGATGGGGCCGCACCGCACCGTCTTCTTGCCCACGGCGTCGAACAGGGGCTGCACATCGTCGATGTGCGCAGGATCGGCCGCCGCCGCGAGGATCACGAGCTGGCCTGTCTCGGCGGGTTGTTTCGAGCCGGAGACAGGCGCTTCGACGTATCGAGCGCCGGCCGCTGCCAGGTTGTCGCCCAGCGCGGCCGAGTAGGCTGGCGCAACGGTTGACATCAGCACGATGGTCTTGCCCTTCACAGGGGCCGCAATCGCTCCGTTGGCCGTGCGCTGCAGCGCTTCATCGACCTCGACGTGGCTCGGAACCATGAGGACGATGGCATCCGAGGCCTCGATGGCCTGCCGGGCCGTCTCGGCGACCACGATCCCAAGAGCATGCAGACCGTCGCAGCGGCTGGCTGTGCGGTTGTAGACGGTGACGCTGTGTCCCGCCTTGTGGAGATTCCTCGCCATGGGTTCGCCCATGACGCCGATACCGATGACGCCGATTTTCATAGTTGCTCCAGTCCATTGCATTGCAGATGAACACGACTGTAGGTAGAACGTGAGATCATGAATAATGATTAATGGAGAACAAACAGTTCTACAAAGGCGATTTATCCATGGAGTTTTCCGACCTGCAAATCTTCCTGACCGTCGTGCGGGCCGGCGGGATCAATCGTGCTGCCGAGGTCTTGCACCGCGCACAGTCCAGCGTCACATCGCGCATTCAGGTCTTGGAGGACAAGGTCGGCGTGCAACTCTTCTTGCGCGAGGGCCGGCGACTGCAGTTGTCTCCTGCCGGCAAGATCCTTGTCGGCTATGCGGAGCGCATTGTTGAGTTGTCGAGGGAGGCCGCCAGCGCGGTGCAGGCGGACCAGCCGACCGGCGTGCTGCGGCTTGGTGCGATGGAGAGCACGGCGGCGGTCCGGCTACCCGGCCCGCTGGGCCGTTTTCATGATCGGTATCCAGACGTGGCGCTGGAACTCTATTCCGGCGATCCCCGGGATCTGGTCAACAAGGTTCTCCATTCCGAACTCGATGCCGCATTGATTGCAGACCCTGTATCTGATCGCCGCCTGGAGACGATGGCGATCTACGATGAAGAGCTGGTGATCGTCGCCGAAGCGAAGCACGGCACCATCGCATCACCGAAGGACCTGCCTTCAAAATCCATTCTCGCGTTTCACCCAGGATGCCCGCACCGCAAGCGGCTGGAGGATTGGTTTGCACGCGGCCACGTCATCCCCGAGCGGATCGTGGAAGTCGGCTCGTACCACCTGATCCTCGGCTGTGTGGCCGTGGGCATGGGGGTTGCTCTCGTACCCCACAGCGTGCTCGAAACGTACACCGACCGCGACCGGCTCAGTGTGCATAAGTTGCGTGCGAAATTCGGGCGGGTGAAGACCCGGTTGGTCTGGCGCAAGGAAGCACCACAGGCCAAGATTGCGGCGTTGTCGGCGGTGCTGCTGGAGTGCTATCAGGAGCACATGGAAAGCCTCGCGTGAGCGATCCCAACGCTTGGCGCTGACTCACTACTCGCCGCCTGCTGCGGTTCGCAGGGGCCACGTTTGCAGCGTTGAAACCTTGTCGTCCCGGTGGTCGATCAGGCACTCAGCTGCATCAGCACAGTGCCCCGCCGCAATCGGCGGGGCACTGGATGGCCGTCAGGCCGCTTGCGGCTTGCTGCGCGACCAGATCAGGTCGTGCGTGCCGTCCTCGCCCTCGATCAGGCGGGCATAGACCGTCGCCGGGAAGGAAGGATCATCGAGGGTGCAGGACACGTAGGCTCGCCCGGCCTCGCTGGTCTTGCGCCACCCCGCGCCCACGTCATAACCGGCCGCCTGGATGCGGAAGTCCGGGGCGTTCTCGTTGCCGCCCTTGTCGTTGGGAACCAGCTTGGCCTTGACGTTGAGCGTCAGGGTGCGAAGCGTGCCGGTGAAGCCGTCTTTGTCTGCGGTGAAGGTGCCGATGTTGGCCATGATGATTTTTCCTTTCGGTTGAACAAGGTTCGCGCCCATCGCGTCCTTGTTGTGATCCGGCCGGCGGGGGACGGGCGGGCTGCACCGCTTGTGGTCGCAACGCAGTGGAGAACCGGGAGGAGAAAACAATTTGTCCCGCGAGGAATGCGCCGAACGCAGTGACAAAGCAGGGGAAATTGTTTTCTCCGGACGGTTGCAGCCATGAAGCCCGAGGCGCAGCCGCGCCACCGCCAGGATTCACAACAACACAAGGACGCCTTGGGCCGAACCACTCCGAAAGGAGACAGGGCCGACTCGGAATCCCTGCATGAAGGCTTCACTGGCACGCCCCTGATACGGGCAAGGGCCACCCCCAACCGACCAGGGCGAGAACGCCTCGCCGCATCTTGTGGCGCTGTGCTTGAAATGTGGAATGGAAGCGCCATGGCGAGGCCGGGTACCGTGTCCGTGAACCATCCTTCGTGACGTGATGGGCGAGACCCGCCAGCGTCGAGGACGGCAAGCATTCACACAACCTGCCGCAGCAAGCACCGGCGTACCCGCCCCAGCCCGGCCCATTGCGGCGGGGCGCTGGCCTGTCCGATCCGGCTCAGCCGGTTCGGCGGTATTTGAGGGGCGCCAAGCTCGCGCGGCGGGGATGGGCCTTGCGCCGATCCCCTGGAGGCAAGCGCAGCGCGCAGCGCCGCAGGCGCGAAGGCGTGAGGGACCGAAGCCGAATGGCCGTGACGGCGAAGTCGGCACGGGGCGCAGCCCGAGAGCCCGGCGGCGCGTTGCGCCGACACGCTGCACACATCCCGCATCGTCAGCCCCCACGATGGCGAGGTACAGCGTCCGTGGGGAAGCCGTGGCATGACATTATGGAAAATCAGCGCATACCTAAGGTAAGCCGCACAAGTGCAGCGTCCATGGCAGTTCCAGCAGATGGGGCGAAATGCCCGCTGCACGGAGCGCAGAGAAAACAAAAAATGAAAGGGAAGAAATCTTGATGGAGCAGGAGAACATCGTCCGCTACTGGCATGCAGTCGAAATGCTGCAGCCGCAATCGGCCCCCAAGATAAAAAAGCGCGGCAGCCCCTATGGGGCGTTCCTTCATGACACGCCCAGCACGCGCCCCATCCCTCCCTGGGCGCCCGGGAGTATCGTCAGCAAGCAAGCGCTTCCCGACAAGCGCGAATGGAGCCACACGCTCTATGCCCACCTGTACGACAGCCGGCTTGTCGCCGCGGCGCTCAAGGAACTATGCGGAGCCGACCAGGGCTACCGCGAGCCGCAACACCGAGAGTCGGCGCTGTTTGCCGCGAAGTTCACCATGGTCGGGCAACTGGTGGAAAACAGTTTCGTGCTCTCCAGCGAAGTCTGGTTCCTCGGGCGAGCGCTGGCGGGACGGGACTGGACGCACGGATTCGAGGACGATCAACGGGCCGCCGCCGAGCAGGCACAAACGCAACTCCAGGGGCGGGTTTCCGGCGATGCCCTGCGAGACTTCACCCTGTGGATGTTGCAGTTCCTCGGCTTGGCGGACTTCTTTCCAGCTGAAGGGCATCCGTCACTGCGATTCCGCTCCCAGCCGGTCAAACCCGACAAGCCCGCTTCGGAGGACGATCCGCTCAACAGCTTCCTGCTCGAAGACTTGGCAGTTGTCGCCGACAGCGTCCGCCAAGGCGTCTCGAGCGAAGCGCTAAGGCAACGCTGATTAAGGTCCACCATTGAGAGGGGTCAAACGTTATCCGCAGATGAAGCAGCAGACCTTGGCAATGGCCGCAGATCAAGACAACGGATTCGAGCATTCGCGCAAACCCACCCGACGCGAAGAGTTCTTGCGGACCATGGAGACAATAGTGCCATGGGCCGCTCTGTGCCAGGTGATAGAGCCGCACTACCCCAAAGCAGGCAACGGCCGCCCGCCCATTGGCCTTGAGCGCATGCTGCGCATCCACTTCCTGCAGCACTGGTTCAACCTGGCCGATCTGGCGTGCGAAGAGGCCCTGTACGACAGTGCCAGCCTGCGCCGCTTTGTGGGCATTGACCTGGGCCGCGAGCGCGTGCCCGATGCCACCACGCTGCTGAAGTTTCGCAAGCTGCTCAATGAGCACAAACTGGGTGAAGCCCTGTTTGCCCAGGTAGGCCAGCAACTGCAAGAGCGCGGCTTCAAGGTCAACACCGGCACCATCGTGGATGCCACCATCATCGCCGCGCCCAGTTCTACCAAGAACGCCGACAAGGCGCGCGACCCCGACATGCACCAGACCCGCAAAGGCCAGCAATGGTATTTCGGCATGAAGCTGCACATTGGCGTGGACAGCCAAAGCGGGCTGGCGCACAGCGCCGTGGTGACGGCGGCCAACGTGCATGACAAACACCCGCTGCCCGATCTGCTGCATGGCAACGAGCAGCGCGTGTACGGCGACTCGGCCTACGCCAGCCAGAAGGCTCTGATCCGGGGCAAGGCGCCCCAAGCCAAAGACTTCACCAACCAGCGCACACGCAGGTGCGGGGTGGTCGACCAGACGCAGCGGTCCAAGAACCGCAACAAGTCCCGCATCCGCGCTCGCGTAGAGCATCTATTCGGGGTGGTCAAGCGGCTGTGGGGCTTTGGCAAGGTGCGCTATCGCGGGCTGCAAAAGAACGCCACGCGCGCGTTCACGGCCTTGGCGCTGGCCAACATCTACCTTGCCCGAGGGCGCCTGCAGGGACAGGTGCGCCCGTAAGGGTCTGAAGGGGGCTCAAAGGCTCCCGAAACAGGCCCTGTGGGGCAAAGTCCGGCATCTTTGCGGGCCATTTGGCATTCAAATGGCTGTGCAATGGAGTTGACGCTACTTGATCAGCATTGCCCTAAACCAATATCTGCGCCGCCATGATCCGCAGCCACGCCTGCACATCGACGCCGACGTTGCCTCCCAGTCGCTGATCGAGCGGCTGATGCCACAGGCCTATGCCGACAGTTGCTGGCCTTCCGAGCGGCACCTGGGGCTTGTGCATTCCCAACAACTGGCTGTGAACACCGTTCTGTCCACGCTTGCTGGCGGACAAGGGCTGCTGGGGATCAATGGCCCACCGGGCACGGGCAAGACAACCCTGCTGCGCGACTTGATCGCCGCCATCATCACCAGCCGAGCCGACGTGCTTGCCACGCTGCGCCGTGCGTCCGATGGCTTCGCCAGCAACGCACGCGAAGCCAGCAACGCCGGTGGCAAGGAGCAGGTAGCCTACAAGCTCAATCCCTCGCTGTACGGTTTCGAGATCGTGGTCGCTTCGTCCAACAACGGCGCCGTGGAGAACGTCACCCTCGAACTACCTCAGCGCGACAAGATCGACGAGAGCTGGCTGCCCGAGGCCGAGCACTTCGCTGACCTGGGCGAACTGATTACCGGCAAACCGGCCTGGGGATTGATCTCTGGCGCACTGGGCAGCAAGGCGCGGCGTAAAACGTTCGTGGACCGCTACTTCTACGGTCAAGGTCCGTCGACCGGCCAGGACAGGGTGGACAACAACAAGGAAGCCAGCGACGAGACGGATGATGAGAATGTCGCCAAGGCCCTTTTTGCTGACCCAGCCACTGCAGCCGAGACCGATGGCGAGCAAGCGCCTTCGCAGCAAAAGAAAATCCCGCAAGGCCTCATGGCATGGCTTGGCACGTACAGCCAGCGCAACAAGGAGCGTGGGCCGGAACAACGCCAGGCACTGTGGCAGCAAGCAGTTGCGGAGTACGAGGCGGCTAAAGCGCAGGTGCGCGCCGCAAGCGCCGATGCTTGCCGCATCCGCGCACTCATCCAGGCCCTGCAATCGACCAGGAGGAAGATTGCCGAGGCAACCGCCACTGTGCAGGCGCTCGAACAACACCTGGCGCGCACGGCAGAACAGCTAGCGTCCTTGGATGCCGAGGAAGGCCGCCCCGCCAACGCGGCGCTCAAACATGCGCTGGAAGAGCTTGCACAGCACCAGGCTAGCAAGCCTGGGTTCTGGGCAAACCTACGCAGCCTGTGGGGGGCGTCACGCACCTGGAACGCTGCGCTGAAGCTGCTACAAGACCAACGTGACTACGCCAAGGTCGAGTCTGATCGGGTCGCACGGCTCGCCAAGCAGTTCGAGGTCTCCAGTCAACAACTGGAACGGCAGATCACTGCTGCACGGCAGGCGTTGCGGCAATGGCAAGCGGAAGATCAATCCCTGACGAAACAAGCCAGTGATTTGGCCGCCGCCTGTCGAGCCGACCATCTGCTGGCATGGCTACGCAGTGGCGTCATCGGTCGCGGCGACGCCACTGAACTGGCCGAGCCCTGGAACATCGAGGGCTGGCGACAAGCCCGTGCGCGCGTCTTCATCCAGGCACTGAAGCTGCATCGAACGTTCTTTGAACTCGAGGCCGCGCGGATTCGCTCCAACCTGTTCCTGATCAACGCGCTGCTGACCGGCCCGCGCCTGCAGGGGCTCTCGCGTGATGCGATCCGCTCGGCCTGGGCTTCGCTGTTCATGGTCGTGCCGGTACTCAGCAGCACCTTCGCCTCGTTCGCACGCTCGTTCTGCTCGTTGGGCCCCGGGGAAATCGGCTGGCTGCTGGTGGATGAGGCCGGACAGGCGGCCCCGCAAGCGGCGGTGGGCGCACTGTGGCGCTCCCAGCGCGCGCTGCTGGTGGGCGACCCCCTGCAGCTCAAGCCCATCGTTACCGTGTCCGACGCAGTGCTGGAACACATGCGCACGCGCTACCGCGTCGATGCACATTGGCTCCCCAACAGACAGTCTGCGCAGACCTTGGCGGACCAGGCTACGACGTGGGGCCGCATGGCGGGACCGGCCGACAGCAAGACATGGGTGGGGTTGCCACTGGTCGTGCACCGGCGCTGCGACAAGCCGATGCACGGGCTTGCCAACCGCATCGCCTACGACGGCGCCATGGTGTACGGCACCATCGCACCGCGAGCCGACAAGGAAACCCGCGCCCGACTGCCGACGGGATGGATCCACGCCAGCGGAACATCCGACGGGAACTGGGTGCCAGCCGAAGGAAATGCCCTGCGGGCACTGCTCGCATTGATGTGCGAGGACGGCGTGAATGCCGCCGACATCTCGGTCATCACGCCCTTCAAGGCCGTCCAGGAAAACCTCAAACGCCTACTTGGCGACACGATGGTTTCCGGAACCATCCACACCATGCAGGGCAAGGAGGCGCCGGTTGTCATCATGGTGTTGGGCGGAAATACCGAAGGTCCCGGCGCACGCGACTGGGCGGTCTCGGAGCCCAACCTGCTGAACGTGGCGGCAACGCGGGCGAAGCGGCGCTTCTATGTGATCGGCGACCGCAGCGACTGGCAGAACCGCGCTCTGTTTTGCGATGTTATGGATCTCTTGCCGCTCCAGCGTCTTCCCGAACGCGAAGCGGTGTTGATTACTCAACCTCAGTAGTCGTGCAGGCTGGGACCTGTGCATGCACGGGTCATATTCCATTCCCTGGCGGCAAAGCTCGACTTCGCTGCAACTACCGGGCGTGCCGCCCGGCCACCTCCTGGTGCTGGCCCTGGACGGGCCATTGCCCGAAGGCGTTGCGCAATACAGCAATGCCTTCGACACCGGGCGCGGCCACCGCCGCGCCCGGATTTTGAAGTTCACCGCGTCCAGGGCGGAACGGCCTGGGCGCGGTGCTGATCGCGGTTATTCCTTCGTCTCGATGATCCACCACACGGCGCGCACCAACGCGCGGCCCGTGATGGGATGAATGTCGGTGAGGTCGGCGCGGGCCGTCCAGCCCGAGGACGGACGGTAGCCGCGTACCGTGCCGGGCATGTAGATCGCCGCCATACGCGGGCGGCTTTGGGTGGAGTTGTCGGTGGGCATGGTCTGGCTCCTTGCATGCCAGCGCCCGGATGGCTCCGGGCGCTGTGCTGCGGTGAGGGTCAAGCGGCCAATGTCTCTGCGGGTTCATCCGCCATTGCCTCGGCATCCTGCGGAGCGTCCTGCGCCTGCGTCTTCTCCGGCGCGGCTTCCGGGCCTGCGGCCTTGAAGATGGCAGGCATCCAGCCCGTGCCACTGGCCAGCCGTTCCGCTTCGCTGGCAATATCGGCCTTCTTGAGCTTCGCCAGCCGGTTGACGGAATCCGGCGCGAACTCGCCCACGGTTTGCAGAATCGCGGCCTTGGAAACATGCTTGAAGTAGCCTTCTGCGGTCGGCTTCCACCATGCGGCCATGTCCAATCCCACGGCCTGTGCCAGTTCCGCGCCCGGCTGGTGGGTTGTGGCACGCGGCGTCACCACGTCCACCGTCGAGGCCATGCACACGGCCAGCAGCTTGACCAGTTCACCTTGCTCCATCGCCAGCAGCGCGGTGAACAGTTCTGCGTTGTCCTCAGGCAGGGCTTTGCCCGCCACCTGTTGCAGTTCGCGCAGCGCGACGGCGGCGGGTGATTCCGGCCAGTCCGGGGCCATGCCCTCCAACCGGTCTTGCATCGTGAGGCGCACGCCCAGCGGCAGGTCTTGCCCGTAGTGGCGTTCCTGCAGGACGGTTTGCACCATGCCATGCACCAGCGCGGCCAGTGCCACCTGCGGATGCCGGGCGACTTCGATTTGCAGCGCGGCGGTGCGATGGGCGCTGAGGCGCTGCGCCAATCGATCGGACATGGCAGGGGCTTGCGCTTCGTCTGCCGTGTCGCCTTCGTCGTCGTTCCCGGCTCCCTCGCCGCTGAAACCTTGGCGCAGCTTCTCCAGCGTGCGCAGCGCCTTGGCTTCGGCTTCGCGCAGCAGCCCGCGATGAATCACGGCCTCGCCGTTGCGGTCGATGGTGACGATGGCCCCGGCGGCGGCACGCGCGGTGTCGCTGTAACCTTGCAAGCCGTCTTCCAACACCTGCAACTGTTCACCCAGCGCTTCGCCTTCCTCTTGCAGCGCGTCGGCCTTGTCCTCGTCCTCGGCGTTCATGGCGGCATCCACCGCTTCGGCTACTCCCTGCATCTTGGCGTGCAGCTTCTCGATGCGCTGTGCTTCACGCTTGTTCGGTTCGCGCCGTTCCCTCGGCGCACGCTGGAAGGCGTGCAGGTCGGCATGGGTCATGTCCGGCGTGGCATCCACCCATGCCCATCCTTCGCGGCCCACCTCGGCGGCGATGCCCGCCAGCTTGTCTTGCGCCAGCCGCTCCAGCAAGGCCGCATCGTTGAGGTACACGCCCGCATCATCCTCCGCGAACAGATCGCGCCGAATCCCGCCGCCCGCCTGCTCGTAGGCATCAAGCCCGACGAATCGCACCAGCGGATGCCGGTAGGCGTCGATTTCACGCTCTGTCAGGCGTTCGCGCAGCGCGGACGGGCTGCGCTGCCACTGCGGCGCATCGTAGAACGCGGCGTCTTGCAATGCGTGATCGTCCGTGACGGCCAGCGCCATCAACTGATCGAGCGTGACCGCATCGGCGCGGTAGTCGGCCATCAAGCGCGGCGAAACATTCGCCAGCTTCAAACGGCGCTGCACCACCAGCGGCGTAACACTGAAATCCGCTGCAATGTCCTCGATGGGCCGACCTTCTGCCACCAACGCGGCGAACGCTTCAAACTGGTCTGCCGGGTGCATGGTCTCGCGCTGAACGTTCTCAGTAAGACTGGCGGTGCGTGCGGTGCCATCGGCCACGCGCAGACAAGGCACGTCCCAATCCTTGGCGATGCGGTGTTTCTTCGCCAGCAGCTTGAGGGCGGCCAGGCGACGGCCACCCGCGACCACCTCGTAATGTTCCCCATCGGCGGCAAGAATGACGATCAGGTTTTGCAGCAGGCCCACGCGCTGGATGGATGCGGCCAACTGAGGTACTGACATACGCGGCACGGTCTTGCGCACGTTGCGGCCCGTAGGGCGCAGCACCAGCCGCGACAGCGGCACCAGAATCATGTGTTTGCTCGCGTCGGCGGCTTGCAGTGCATTGGAGGCGCTGCTGGCGGTGGTGTTGACGGCGCGGGCTTCGCTAGTGGTAACGGCGTTCATGGTGAATCTCCAATCAAGTGACACAAGGGAATGGAGGGGAACCGCCCCTCCGGCGGGGAAAACGTCAGAGGGGTTCAGGCTTTGAGCTGGCGCATGCCATCGGCCAGCAGCCACAGAGCGCGGTTCAGGCGAATGTCCGAATCAATGCCCTGCACGGGGCGGGTTTGCTGCCTGCGGCCATTGGCGGCGCGGCCATGCAATCCGCCTTTGGTCAGGTTCTCCTGCGTGCGGTTGAATACGCTCCACAGGTCAGGGCGGCGATCTTCAAATCGGCGCGGCATCAGGATTTGCGACTCCGTGACAGGCGCGGGCTTGTCCGGGTCGTCGTACTTGAGGGCCAGCGCAGCGCGTGCAAACACTTCCGATTCGCCATCGTCCAAGGTGATGCCGCGCATCAGGTCGCGGGATTCCTTCACGCGCTCGAAGCCGCTCAATACCTGATAGGCCCCCTCGATGACGTGCCCGGCCACGTTGCCTTTGTGGGGGATGCGTACATCGGCCACGGTGTCACCGCACACCAGCCCATTGGCGCAGACGAATCTGAATTGCCCGGCCAGCATCTGATAGCTGCTCGTGCCATCGTGCGAGTTCAGCAGCACGATTTCATTGGCTTCCGCTCCGTTGATCTGGCTGGCATGGCGCAGGCGCAGCAGGTGTTTCGTGTGCTCACGCCGCCCCTCGTTGCGAACACGGGTCTGGCACACCATGAAAGGCTGAAACCCTTCCTTGCGAAGCTCGATCAACACCGTGGCCGTGGGGATATAGGCGTACCGCTCGGAACGGCTCTCATGCGGGGCATCCGCAAAGATGGACGGGGCCACCCGCCGGATCTGGTCATCCGACAAGGGGGAATCGGAACGCAATGCGGGGGAATGGTTGGCGAATCGGGATGCAAGCATGTCTTTCTCCTGAACAAAAAGGCCGTTGAAGAAACCGCACACCGGATTCCTAGATTCGAAGCCCAGCCTTGTGGCTGTTTGGTGCGGTCGGCACGAAGAACCCGGTTGGCCTCGTTGCCACCGTCTTTCCTGAGTTCATCGCCCGCGACGAAAGGGAGCCCGTGGACGGGGGCCGTCAAGGAGACAAGCGCGGGGTTGGTGCGGCCCGCAGCGCAGCGAGGACACGGCCTGGCGCGCCTTGACGGCACACGGCCGCGGGCTACAGTCGCGAGCAAGGTGATGAGTTCAGGAAAGATGGCTGGACAGGCAACGGCCTTCCAACACGCCGACCGCACGGCAAGCGCAAGCGCGCAGGCCCGAAGCTGGAAGCCGGGCCGTAGGCGTCAGCCGAGCGGAGCGAGGGAACGATGGAAGCCCGAAGGGGGCGAGACACCAGGACCGCAGGGCAGGGTGGCTCGATGCGCAGCACGACAGCGCGGCCGGCCATAGCTCCTTGGCCGGAGACGCCCAGGATGGAGTGCAGCACTGCCAGGACCTGTAGCATCCTTGGTCAGCACAGCATTCGACACCTCACTCCGTACGCCAGCCGCAAACAATACGGCCAGCTCCCACAACTGAGGCACGGATGAATTTCCCGCAGCACAGAGGTGGCAATGGCGCAAGGTTCGAGCATCTGGCAGGTCGACACCCCTACCGCACCGACGCGTCCCGTGCCCAATGCCGCCACCGTGCCGCTGAAATGGGGGCACGACTCGCGCACCGGCGAGCCACGCTACATCCACGACTCCGAGATCATCGAAGGAGGGGCCGAATGCCAATGCCCGGCCTGCAACCTTTCGCTGACGCCGGTGTTGGCGGGGCAACCTCTGCGCCGCAATCCGACGGCGCATTTCCGCCACCCCAAAGGCGCCCAGAAAGATGACTGCACCCTCGTTGCCGCGCGGCTGGCCGCGATTCGACACTTGAAGGAGCAGGGCTTCATCGATCTACCCAGACGCAGAATGTCGGCCTCCGCCACTGGCTTCAGCGGCCAGGGCTATGAGGGCTGGGCGGAGACAGGCGAGGAGCGTATTTCCATTGTCAGCGCCGTACTCCATGATCACGCCACGGCGCTGTTGACGCTGCCAGATGGCCGGGAACTCATTGTCGATCTCACCGGGCAACGCGATGCAGGCAGCGATGGCCATGGGCGGGCTATCGTCACGCTGTCCCTTTCCGACCCCGCTATTGCGATGATGTCGCCGGAGGAGATTCGTGCGCGGTTGCGCCTGCTTCCGGACATCCGCTGGTGCGCGCATTGGAACGACCAGGCATTGCACGCGGCCGCGAGCGCGCAGGCCCGCCAGACCGCGCACGACGCCATGGATGCCTGGGGGGAAGCGGACGAAGCACTGTTTCATCGGGGTCTGCCCCTGAACCTGGATCCATCCGTCGCTCAGCAATGGCGCCGCGAGACCCTTTTGCACAGTGAAGTCAAAGCGATCCTGGAACAGGCGTCGCAGATCACGACGCCCGGCCTCGATGTCGAAGTGACCCGCTATGCACCCGACGAATTCGGCGGCGAATGGGAGGGCAACACGCTTCGTGCTCAGTGGGGAACATCATCCGAGACGCTGCCACTGGAAAACACCCGGTTGGAGCAACGCCAGGGCAGCATCGTCCCCGACGTCATCTGCACGTTGCGCGAACCCCGCCCTTTCATTTTCGGTGCCACCGACACCCGGCTCGATGATGCCTTCGAGGAATTGGTAGAAGACACCCACAGCAGCCAACAGTGGCCTCGAACCGTGCTGATCGAGGTCACCGTGACCCACGGCATAGATCAGGAAAAGCTGCGTCGCATCCGGGAACTTAACCTGCCGACGTTGGAAATCGACATAGGGTCGCTCGGCGGCCGGGTGACCCGGGAAGGCCTGCGCCATCTGGTGGTGAACGAAACCATCGGCAAGCGCTGGATTCACCACCCGACCTGGCGGCTCCGTCGCCAGATTCTCGAAGCGGAACTGGACCAGCATCCGGTCACTGTCCGCTTTCAAGAGCGTCTGGCCGAACTGCGGCGTCCCCGGCTGCTCGCGACGCCAGCATCGGAATGGGGCTCGATCTATCTGGCCGCCGCCACGGAGTTCCACGACACCAATACCCGCATCGACAAAGCCCGGCGGGCACACAGAGGGGAGGGCCCAGCGCCTGTACTGCTGGGAAAGGACAGCGAGCCTTGGCTGCGGCTCATGGAGGCCGCAGAAGCCCTTGCCGCGCATGGTTATCCGGGCGCCGCCGACCCGGAGATGGTGGGTGTCGCCGGCATCGTTTCACGGCTGCTCTCGATCCAGCACGACCGGGGCGTCGGCTATGCATTCGATACGGGGTACCAGGTGCTCAACGCCATCACGCAAAGCGGCCCCGGCTACCAGCAATGGCACACGCTGTACCCCATGGCCGTCAAGGCCTATGGATTGGAGACCCAGTTCACTCCAAAGCAAGCCGAGCGCTACGCCGCCTGGCGGCAAGGCATCATCGACAAGGTGGATGCCGGCGACGAGACGCACCTGCGGCCTGCGCGCTATGACGCCGTGCTCGGTGTCCTTTTTCCCGAGATGGCGCCGCGCCTGGCCAAGGGCTACGGCCGTAGCCTGCAGCTCCAGTGACGTGTGACCGGTCAAATGCGGCCCGGCACATGACGCCTGCCACGCGCATACACGAACTGGAGGACGATGAAATGATCGGACGCCGCCGTCACTGCGAGGTCGGCTGGGCATCTCGAACCTGCTTACCTCGGCACACCTTGCTGAATGGCTGTTCAGACAACGGCTCTACAGCCTCATGACAAGAGGGAAAAGCAAGGTGCTGCAGGGATGAGCTTATAAGCTCATCCCCGGAGCTCGGCATACGCGCATGGCGCGCACGATGAAAAGAAAACAAAGAGGGCCGAAGCCCTCGAAGCCTACATCAGCCCCCTCTCGGCCATCGACAGGACCGAATCGCCCGCCACGATCAGGTGATCCAGCACGCGCACGTCGACCAGTGCCACCGCCGATTTCAACGTCTGCGTGAGATGCTCATCCGCCCGTGAAGGCTCCGGCGATCCGCTGGGATGGTTGTGCACGAGTAGGAGAGCGCTTGAATTCCGGCTCAGCGCATCCTTGACCACCTCCCGCGGATACACCAACGTCTGGCTCACGGTGCCCCGGAACATCTCCACATAGTCGAGCACACGGTGCTGCGCATCCAGATGGACCACCGCGAAGATCTCATGCGGCAGGTTTCCCAGACGTACCCGCAGGAAGTCCTTGACCACCGCCGGCGACGTCAGCACGTCGGTCCCACGCACCGAACCCGCCAGCACCCGCTGCGCGGCCTGCAGCACCTCGTCGGCCTCGGCCGGACGGTACTCGCCCGCGACATCGCGAACGAGCAGGGAGGAAGCCGCAGAGGAGGCGGCAACGAAGGAATCGAGGGAAGAGAACAGATCGTGCGACATAGCGAACTCCAGTGATCGGGCGGGATTGCCCGAGACCGGAACCGGCACGCCGCAGCGCAGCTGTCACAGGTTCGAAGACGGCCGCGAGGACGCCAGCGTGCGCAGCACGCGCAGACCTTGACCGCGAGAACGGTGTGCAAGGATGAAGGGAACAGCAAGCCAGCCTCAACCCACACCCCACCACGCCCGCATTGGCAAGCGCAGCGCGCAGCGGAAAATCCGCGAAGGCATCAGCGATGGGAGCCGAAGGGGCGAGACGCCATGGGTGGCTCGATGCGCAGCACGTACAGCGCGGCCCGGCATCGCCGGGAGATGCATGGAAGCCGAACTATTCTGATCGGCGAAGTCCCGCTAACAGAAAGCTCGGCGGCAGCGGCAAATTAGAGGAACGAATCTTTCACCGCACCTGTGAACAACACATCGTTCTCGTCGGCGAGGGGCAGCTCCTCTCGCGCTCGATCACGACCTCCCGGGAGGGTGAACCATTTCTCGTCAGGCAATGACTCGAACAGCTCCATCTCGCCATGAGCGATTCCTCCGGCGACACGCAGGAACTTGTTCCACTCAAGCGCCCAAAACCAGCCCTGTGTCTCGTGCCGGCGCATCGTCGCCTTGAAATATCCGTCGGCTGAGATGATGTTTGCGTGGCATGACCATGCCTGAGTTCTGCGCGTCACTTCGAGCAGATGAGGATTTCCCCAGTCGCTCCGCCCATAAGCCCCCATCAACCTCACTTGCCGCGCGGGAAGCAAGCACAACGTAGATGCCTCCTGAAAGTTGTGGGTCGTAAGTAAGGAGAAGAGGCCTTGAACGTGACTGACTGCGATCTCTGCCACGGCAGCGTCGTTTGCACGAGGAGGCGATGTGAAGCCGACCGACATTGAAAATCCAGGTCGATTGCTATTGATGGAGAGGGTATCGTGCGCCCGCCCCATCGCCACTCCGGGCTTGTCAGGATGGAAATCATTGATCTCCTTACGCTCGGCAACTGCGGCTGCCCGCGGGTCATGCTGTCGCCCCGGGCCGTTAATGAGTGTGACGCTTGAAATGTGCCGCTCAGCAACTGCCTTGCGACTGTTGCACTGCACGCATGCTCGAAACAGGAAGTTAAAGGCGTCCCCACCCATTGATCCGGAAGGAACAAAATTTCTTCCGATCAAGTGCTCCTTATTGGACGGCGTGTCGGATTCGCCACCGACAGCGATGCCACAATACAGGCAGTGGCGATTGGATAACTTTCCACTCTTTTCGTACCAGCTGACAGTCTTCCCTGTCAGCTTGCCGATGCGTCGTGATGGAGCAGTCATACACACTCGTACCCGAGATGGTGTACTGGGGCCGGCGTTGGCGGGCGACGTCGTTTGACGAAGACCCCTTGAAGCGGCAAAGAAGCGTTCGGGTACATGCCGCCCACTGATTAGCTAACCAACTTCTCGCGGCACAGACGCATGAATTTCTCGTAGATCGGCACGAATAGGTGGGCCTGCGCATTCAGCACTCGGGCTTCCTCAAGAACCCATTCAGGCCGAGGGCCAGCGGCTCGCTGGTTGTCGGAAAACACGGAGGCATAGTCGCCGTTTCCAACTGGAACAGTTTTCTCGACCACGTGATTGGACAAGTCGCGAGCCGTTCCGTACAAGGCGACCAGGCCCGCTTGCAGTTCCTTGTCGATGAACTCCTTCTCCGGCTGGTCCCAGGTTTCGTAGAAGTCGAAGAGCGGCTGAATGGCCTTGCGCAAAAATGGCCCACCAAAGTCGTGATCGCGAAGGAGCCGCACCGCTGGCTCAAAGCCAAGTGTCGCCTTCAGCTCTTCGTACAGGCGCTGGTCATGTGAGGGGGTTTTGGTAGCTGACGCTTCCGGCTTGAGCTGCGGGTAATGTTGGAACAGCCTGGATTCGTCCAGCGTGAGGTCGTGCCAAATATCATTCCAGAAGAGGATCGAGACCTCGAATTTTCCTTCTTTCATGCGCTCCGCAGAAAGCTCACGCACAAACACCTGGAGGCTCTTGTCAGTGTCAGCTGTCGTGACAACGTATAGATGCACTAATGACGGCTTGAAGGACTCTGCCTTGTCTACTTCGTCCTGGACAGTCGTTGTCGATACACCTGACCAAGTGTTTTTACACTGTTAGCCGACCAGGCGGCCCTTGTCATCTTTGCCATAGACATCGACACCGTCTTGTCGCTGGCCTTGCCTGCCATGCTGAGTGAAATCTGGGCTCTTCCACCGAATCTTGGCGGCGGAGCACACGATGGCTTCGAACTCGTCCCAAGACTTTGGGGGCGGCATGCGGCTGTTGGCGTAAGTTGGCATATTGAATTATCAGTGTTGTGCGCGTTTACCAAGGTCAAGCGCTCGTAGCCTTCTCCGTGGCTTCCACCAGACTCTTAAGGAACCTAATGGCCTTCTCCAGCTCGTCCTTCCGAATGAGGTGTGCTGCCGGGACTCCAGCGGCGGGGGCCTTCGAGCGATGCACCGCCTCACCGCGCTTCTTGATGAGCGCATCGAGTTCCACGCGAGCGCGGGCACTGTCGTAGTTGTTCCACTGCCAGCCTGCCGCCACGTCGACACCGAGGAAATCGGAGAACAACTTGCAGGTCTTCTCCGAGTTGGGGTTATTGAACTGCTTGAGCGTCGTCTGCAAATGCCGGAGCAGGAATCGATTCTGGAAGCTGTCGTTGCCTTCGCCCAGCCGTTGCTGCACGGCTTCCTGCACACGGTCTTCCACGTAGGTCTCCCATGCAGTGCAAGCCATGATGAGACCTGCGCGTTTCAATACCTCCGCATTTTGCGGCGGGGGAAGAATGTTGATGGAATTGAAGTGATCGAGCAGTTCCACCGCATCCTTGATAGAGCTGTCGAACGTCTCGCTGGCTTTTGGCATGTAGGGCTTTCGTCTCACGGCTCTGCATGAAACTGTGAACAGTCGATAGCGTCAATATAACGCTATTTCGCACGATAACATTCTGTATGTTATCGTGCGAAAATATGCAAATAGGATAAGTCTTGCCGACCCTCGCGACCGCCGTGCTGCGTCACCTTCAGGAAGTCCTAGGCATTGACGCCCCAGGTGTGAAGCCGTGGATGCGTGCAAACGAACTCCCGCACTTCCTGCGCGACGCTTTCCAGTTCAGCGAGATAGAGCTGGTGGGGCAGCCCGTTGTCCTGGCGATAAGGCCCGCGGAGGCCAAGCAGTCCCTCAGCGAAGTCCGGACCTTGCTGGACACGGTTAAGTCCCTGGCCGGTCAGCCGGCGATCTACGTCACCGATGCATTGGCCTCCTATGACCGGCGACGCTTGATCGAGCAAAAAGTCCCGTTCATCGTGCCTGGCAACCAACTCTATCTGCCAGACCTAGGCCTGGACCTGCGCGAGTATTTTCGGCAGCGCACCTCGGCCGCGGAAGTGCTGAGCCCATCCGCGCAAGCCATGCTGATTACCGCCTTGCTGCGCCAGCCGTGGCAGTCCGATTGGAAGCCTTCCAAGGTCGCACTCGCCTTGGGCTACACGCCAATGACGCTGTCATGCGCGGTCAAGCAACTGACTGCGGCCGGGCTGGCTACCGCATACACGGTCGGCCGTGCGCGCTGGCTGCGAATGGAACTCCCACCGGAGCAGACCTGGGAGCTTGCGAAACCTGCGCTGCGAACGCCGGTCAGGCGCTCGGTCTGGGTGGCAACCCATGATGCCGCCGCACATCGGCCCCGGCGCCTCGCGGGCCTGAGCGCGCTCGCGCGCTATTCCATGCTAAGCGAGCCGAAATGGCCGGTATATGCGCTGACCGCTGCCGACTGGAAGGCTGCGACGGATGCTGGCGTCCGCGAGTTGCCTGAGCCCGAAACGGGCGCTCAAGAATGGCAGCTCTGGAACTACAGCCCGGCGTTGGTGCCGGACTCCAACACGGTGGACACTTTTTCGCTCACGCTCAGCCTGTATGAGAACGCCGACGACCGAATCCAACTCGCTCTGGACGAATTGAAAGGACAACTTCCATGGTGAGAGGGTTGGACATTTTCCAGGAGCGGTTTGCTGCATATGTCGAGCAGTACGTTCTGATTAGTGGCACGGTTGCGACCTTGACGATGGAGGAGGTCGGGCTGGAATTCCGAGCCACCAAAGACTAGCACATCGTCTTGCATGTGGAGGCGCTGACCCTGGCAGCCACCTCGACAGAAATTCACAGAAATTTAAGCAGGAGGAGACATGGCATTGTTCAAGACTTGGTGCGCTGGCACCGAGGACAAAAGCAAAAAGAAAACGTTCCGAACATACTCGGAGAAAGATGGCGGCCGTGCCGCTGTTCTTACGCAACTGGGCGAAGCCGTCAGGACGCACTACGACCAGGCTGACCGGATCGCTGACGATGTCGCCCGCCTTGGGTACGACGGCGCCTCCGAAATTCTGAGGGCACTGCTGCCTCAGTCGAAACGCGCGCGCTCCGGAGATCTCGGCGAAATCCTCTCCTCTGAACTGGTTGAAGAGGACATGGGCTTTCGTGTTCCCGTTCGGCGGATGCGCTTCAAAGATGGGCGGGAGGTCGCAATGCGCGGCGACGATTTCATCGGCGTGGGCTACGACCCCGATGAAAAGCTTTGGCTGCTAAAGGGCGAGTCGAAGAGCCGCGCGAACCTTGGCAACGTGACGATTGCCGAAGCGCGTGGAGCCCTGAACCGGTACGGTGGCCGCTGCACGCCGGATTCCTTGCTGTTCATCGCGAATCGGCTCCTCGAAAGCGCCGACAAAGATGATGTCGAACTCGGCCGGACGATCCGCGACGAGGTCGGGCTGAAAGCTCTGCGCGCCAATCGCATCGACCATATGCTGTTCACCGTGTCCGGCAACGCGCCGGCTGCGAAGCTGCAGAAGGATTTGGGGGAGGCCGGCCATGACC
Organism: Hydrogenophaga atypica; assembly: GCF_042665215.1. Taxonomy (NCBI): domain Bacteria; kingdom Pseudomonadati; phylum Pseudomonadota; class Betaproteobacteria; order Burkholderiales; family Comamonadaceae; genus Hydrogenophaga; species Hydrogenophaga atypica. The sequence continues at coordinate 40,656 of NZ_JBHTCA010000010.1, read as the reverse complement.
GCAACCAGCACGTCGTCAGCCTTCACATCGAAGACCACCAAGCGTTTATTGCCGAAGTCTACGAGGAGGCGATGAATCTTGGAAACAAGTGATGAACTGCAGGCCTTCCTGGCCAGGGCGACGCAAGACGGTGTTTGGGGGCGGCTGCTGGACCGCGGCGCGGCATGGTCGATCATGCGTCAAGCGGGGGTGCTGCCGGAGGATGCACCGCCACTCGGCGAGCAGATTGACATCGACCTTGCAGAACACGGCTTTTCGATCTTGCGTGCGGCGTTGTCACTGCGCGAACTCGACGGCACATCGGCTCTTTGCCAGCGTGCGTTCGAGCGCGCCGGCAATGCCTTTGAGTCGTTGGTTCGCAATGGCGCCCCAGAGGCTGAGGAGCGTGGCTTCTACCGCACGATTGCGGGCGCTGCCTACCATCTCGCGGGCTATTCCGCGATCGCCTACTCGCTGTTCGGCGAACAGCAAGTCTCCGATCTCAATGCCAACGCGGCTGAAGCCGCGTTGATCCTTCTGATCCTGCGCGACCTTGATCGTCTAAGAACGTATGTCAAATCCCAACTGCTGGATGAAGACAACGACGATGCCAGCGTCTCCGCCTTGCTGAAGGATGGGGAAATCGATTCCGACGAGGCGATTTCGATCGTCCTCAACACCGTGGTCTGCCGCGCCTTGGCGTTTTTCGACTTTGCCCTTCAAACCGGCGAGGTGTCGTTGCTGGACACCGCGAAGGAACTGCTGGACACAGCCCTCGACCTTGCAGATGCAGCTGCGTCGGTATCCCTGTGGTGGATTGTCCGGCTGTGCCGGAACATGCTCGACGATCTATGGGCGCACTCCTTGCACGAGACTCTTCCAAGCGATCCGCCTGAGGGCGGTGAGGAGCGGTACGCCGAGTTGCGGCGGCTTTTCATCGCGTCGTTGTACGCGCGCAAGAGCGCCGAGCTCGAGTTGTGGCCATCGCAGCGCGAAGCCGCCAAGCGATCCACTGATGTGTCCGACGATCTGGTCGTCTCCTTGCCAACCAGTGCGGGGAAGACGCGCATCGCAGAGATCGCCGCCCTGATGTGCTTGGCAGGCGGTAAGCGCGTGTTGATCGTCACGCCGCTACGCGCGCTTTCGGCGCAGACCGAGCGAACCTTTCGGCAGACTTTTTCACCGCTAGGATTCTCGGTCTCCTCGCTTTACGGTGCGAGTGGCTTGTCAGCGGGTGATGAGGATGCCCTGCGGTCGATGGATATCATCATCGCCACCCCGGAAAAACTCGACTTCGCATTGCGCAATGACGCGTCGCTGATCGACGACATCGGGTTGGTCGTGCTCGATGAGGGCCATCTCATTGGTCCAACCGAGCGAGAGATTCGCTATGAGATTCTGGTGCAGAAGCTGCTGCGCCGGGCGGATGCAGGTCCACGGCGAATCGTGTGCCTGTCTGCCATTCTTCCAGATGGTCAGCAGCTCGAAGACCTGACGGCCTGGATTCGCAGTGACGTTGAAGGCGAGCCGGTGCGATCATCCTGGCGGCCGACTCGGCAGCGTTTCGGTACGTTGGTCTGGCAGGGCGACGCAGCAAAGCTCAACTATGACCTTGAGCAGCAGGGCCCGTTCCTGGCCCGATTCATTGAACAGATTCCGCCGCGGAAGCCAGACCGGACGCCATACCCTCGAAAGACCAAGGACCTGACATTGTTCGCAGCATGGCGGTTTGCTGAGCAAGGCAAGCGGACACTGATCTTCTCCACGCAAGCCAACTGGGTCGAAGGCTACGGAGAGTCGGCTGTTGAGCTACACCGTCGCGGCTACCTGCCGACATTGCTCGACGACGAAACGTCGGTGCAACGGGCGCTCGAAGTTGGACGAGAGTGGTTGGGCGAACAGCACCCTGCGGTTGCTTGCCTTAAATTGGGCGTTGCGGTTCACCATGGCCGCCTGCCCAGCCCGTTCCTTCGAGAACTCGAAGCGCTACTTGCCAAGGGTGTGCTGAAGGTGATCGTGGCGTCGCCGACGCTTTCGCAGGGTTTGAACCTGAACGCTGCTGTGCTTCTTGTGCCGTACCTGGTGCGATCAGGCAAGGTTATTTCAGGCGAAGAGTTTGCCAATGTTGCGGGCCGCGCCGGCAGAGCCTTTGTCGATGTCGAAGGGCTCGTCGTTCATGTGATCTTGGACAAGCCGACTTGGCGCCTGACGCAATGGCGCAGTCTCGTTCAATCAGCCAAGGCACGCACGTTGCAAAGCGGGCTCTATCAGATCATTGCCGAAATCATTGAGCGACTGGCGCGAGAAGGCGTGTTGAAACGTGCCGACGCCATCGAGTATCTGTCGAGCTCACGGGAAGCGTGGAAGTCGCAAGCCGAGGAGAACCTGCTGCTCGGGATCTTCGAGCCGGCGGGAGATGGCGACGAAGAGGAAGAGGAGAAGATCGAGGAAGAGCCCATGTCGCATCTCATCGAGAAGCTCGACGCGACAGTGTTGGGCTTGGTCGAAGCGCTGGACGCGGATAGCGAAGATTTGCCGCGCCTTCTCGACGAAGCGTTGCAAGGGTCGCTTTGGGCTCGCCAGATTGGCAGGGAGGATGAATCCGAGCAACAGGCGCACAAGGCGATCCTGGAGGCCCGCGCGAACGTGATCTGGAGTCACACCACGCCTAACGTTCGAAAAGGGCACTACGCGATGGGGGTGGGGCTTGAAGCCGGCCTGGCTATCGACAGCATGGCTGACGTGTTGGGTGAGTTGCTCGATCAAGCTGACGAGGTAGCACTGCGCGACGACGGGGAGGAGCTTGCCGCCGTCCTTGTTCAACTTGCCGCGCGGCTGCTCGTTATCCGTCCTTTCGTGCCCGACAAAAAGAACGCGCTTCCGGCAGACTGGGGTGATCTTCTGAAGGAATGGGTGTCGGGCACGGGCGTGAATGTCATCGGCCCCAAGAACATGCGCATCGTTGAAGATGCGTTTGCGTACCGCCTGGTCTGGGCGCTCGAAGCGCTGAGGACCCGCAGGGTCACACTGGGCTGGTCGTCGGAGATCGTTTCCGGAGGCGGCGCCGCATCGGTGGAAACCGACGTGCCTCAACTCATGATGTCCATGCTCATACGGGCAGGGTTGCCGTCACGCCGAGCCGCCATGGCGGCAATCCGCGCTACAGGCGCCGTTTTCGTCACCGTCTCTGGTATGCGCGAGTGGCTGGCCAGCGAGGAAATGGCAGACCTGACCAATGCCGGCGGTTTTCCGACACCCGAGACGGCCTTGCTTTGGCAGTGTTTCCGAGACGAAATGCTGAGTGGGGTACAGCAGAAGTGGAGCGTCGGAAGCGGAGCCCGCGCTTTGTCCCTGGGTGCCGCCGACAAAGCGCCGGCTGCAGGCATCTACCGGATCGAGATTGACGGACCCGACGGCGACGCATGGTTGACGACGCCCGACTATCGGCGGGTGGCCAAGTTCAAGACCCGCGTGCAAGGCACATGGCGCGGCCTGTTGACGGCGCGACTCAAGGAAGGGCAGCGCTCGGCCCAGATCGAACGCTTTGGGCCGGGCAAAGTGACTTGGCCGACCTGATGCATCCGTACATACATTGTCAGTTCGACGAACTAGAAACAAACTCGCACATAGAAAGTAGACCAGCCGTTCAATCACTGTAGCCCTTTAATATGTGAAAATGTGTAAATTAAAAGCGCGGCGATTGAGTTTCCAAGTGCTGCCAAAAAAAATGGGGACACATGCTCATTCATCAAGTCGCGATCAAGAACTTCCGCCTTCTGGCAGACGTTGACCTCGTCTTGGAAGATCAAACGACCGTCATCGTTGGCCGAAATAACAGCGGAAAAACCTCTCTTTCGGAAGTCATGCGGCGTCTCCTGGCTGACGGCAGCGCAGCGTTTCAGCTAGAGGACTTTTCCAGTGCCTGCTACGACCACTTCTGCGAAGCTCTGGAAGCGCTGAACCAGGGTGCCGACGAAGATGCCATCCGCGCGCTTATCCCGACCATTGAACTGCGGTTGAAGTTCACGTACGACCCCGCGCAGCCTCAGCTAGGTCCTCTGGGTCCCTTCGTGATCGATCTGGATCCAGCGTGCGCCGACGCACTGGTGGTGGTTCGCTATGAACTCAAGGACGGCCAGTTGGCGAGCTTTCTCGAGGGTCAGCCCAAAGAGGCGCTAACTCCCGAAGCGCGAGTCGCATTCTTCCGTGTGCTGCGTGAGCGAATACCCACCGAATTCAGCGTGAAGATCTGGGCTGAAGATCCCAATGATCGGGACAATCACCGTCAACTGCTGCCAGGCGCATTGCGAGGCCTAGTCAAGACCGGGTTCATCAATGCGCAGCGAGGCCTCGACGATGTAACGTCGCGAGAGTCGGACGTGCTGGCCAAGACCGTGGAGGGCCTTTTTGCGACAGCTTCCTCGGCGTCGGCTGATACTGCGGACAAGCAAATTGCCGAAGCGCTGAAAGGCGCTGTCCAGGACATCCAGACCCAGATCGACGCGAACTTCGGTGGTCAACTCAAAAGCCTGATTCCTGCGCTGCAGACCTTTGGCTACCCGGGGCTGGGGGGACAGGAACTGCACACTGAAACCCTTCTTGACGTCCGAAAGCTGCTCTCGAATTTCACCAAGGTTCGCTACGCGGGCTACGGCGGCATCACATTGCCCGAGTCATACAACGGCCTAGGCGCTCGCAACCTGATCTTCATCCTGCTGCAACTGGCCGGCTTCTACAAGGCGTTTCGCGCAGAGACTACCGAGCCGGGCGTGCACCTGATCTTCATCGAGGAACCCGAAGCGCATCTGCATCCCCAGATGCAGGAAGTCTTCATTCGCCAACTGGCCAAAATTGCGCAGCAACTGGTTGACGGCACGCAGGACAAGAGGCCTTGGCCCGTTCAGTTTGTCGTATCTACCCATTCATCTCACATCGCCAATGCGGCCGGCTTCGAAAGCATTCGATACTTCCTTGGCGCACCGGCGCCAGGGGCTCAGGAAGGAATTCGGACGACTAGGATCAAGGACTTGCGCAAGGGGCTCAAAGACATACAGCCGGAAGACAAGAAATTTCTTCACCAGTACATGACGTTGACGCGCTGTGACTTGTTCTTCGCAGACAAGGCGGTTCTTGTCGAGGGGCTGAGCGAGCGGCTATTGCTTCCGGTCATCATCGCGAAGCTGGAAGTGGCTGACCCCGAGAGTCCAAAGCTGTCGAGCCAATACGTGACGGTGATGGAGGTCGGTGGTGCCTACGCGCATCTGTTCTTCGATTTGCTGAAGTTCCTCGAACTTCGCAGTCTGATCATCACGGATCTGGACGCTGTCGAGAAACCCGGTGGCAAGGCGTGTGCGGTTCACCTCGGCACGTATTCCAGCAACGCCTGTTTGAAGGCGTGGTTTTCCGAGGACGATCCCTTCACGTTAGCGGGTTTGCTCGCCAAGAAAGACGCCGGCAAAGTGCTCAAGCGAAATCGCATCGCCTATCAACGCGCCGAGAAAGAGGGTGATCCCTGCGGGCGAACGTTCGAAGACGCGTTCATCCTCGCAAATCCTAAACTGTTCGGCCTGACCGAGAAGACTCCCCAAGGGCTTGAACTGGAAGCCCGAAGCAAGGCGGAAGAATGGAAGAAGTCGGAGTTCGCATTGAAGCATGCGATCGCCGAGACGGAGTGGGTCGCACCGGCGTACATCGTGGACGGCGTTCGGTGGCTGGCTCGCGGCGATGTTGTCGCTCCCGATCCGGCATTGGCGCTGGCAGTTGAAGCAGCTGTGCCGCCCGTGGAAGGAGGCGTCGGTCATGCCTGAGGTTGAGTCACCGGCAGAAGCCGCCAGCCGGCGCGCGCTCGAAGCCATGTATGCCTGCCTTGACGCGGGAAATAGCTTTCGCTTGGAGGCGGGCGCAGGTGCTGGCAAGACGTATTCGCTGATCAAGGCGCTCCGGTTCTTGATTGAGCGCAACAAGGACATTTTTCCGAAACGCAGTCAGCAGATTGCGTGCATCACCTTCACCAACGTTGCCAAGGACGAGATTGCAGCAAGGACAGACCGTAGCCCCATGGTCTTTTGCGAGACCAACCACGCGTTCTGTTGGTCGCTGATCAGCGGCATCCAGAAGCCGCTCAGGGCGCTCATCGAAGCGATGCCTGACTGGAGGGAGAAGATCGAAGAGGTTGGCGGAAGTGTGGGCACACGCGCCATCGAGTACAGCCTTGGGCACCGTTCCATTCGCGACCATCGCGTTTTCATCCACCACGACGATGTCCTGCCGCTCACGATTTCGCTTATGGCGCACGAGAAGTTCCGTCGCATGATCGCGGATCGCTTTCCGATCATTCTGGTCGATGAGTACCAGGACACGGACAGCGATTGGGTCGAGGCGATCAAGGCCCATTTTCTCGGGCGGCCCGGCGCGCCGCTGTTTGGTTTCTTTGGTGATCATTGGCAGAAAATCTACGGCGGTGGGTGCGGCAAGCTGGAGCATGCAAGCGTGACGGAGATCGGCAAGGAGGCCAACTTCCGTTCGGTCAAGGTTGTCGTCGACTCTCTCAATCGAATGCGACCAGAACTGCAGCAATTTGTTGAAGATCCGCAAAGGTCAGGTTCGCGTTTTTCACACGAACCATTGGCAAGGGCAACGGCAAAAGGGCGCGCATTGGGGTGGAGATCTGCCTTCGCCTGACGCACAGGCTACCCTGGAGCGCGTCAAGGTTACGTTGGAGCAGGCTGGGTGGGATTTTTCGCCTAGCCACACCAAGATTCTTATGCTGACTCATCGGCTGTTAGCAAGCCAGCAGGGCTATTCAAATCTGGCAGCGACGTTCCGGTTCAACGATGCGTTCACGAAGAAGGAGCATGACCATATTGCCTTCTTTGTAGATCAATTGGAGCCTGCATGCGATGCCTTCATTGCCCGCAGGTATGGGGCGATGTTCGAAGCGCTAGGCGGCACCACGCCACAGATGCGCAGTCATTCGGACAAGACGATATGGCACGATGCCATGACGCAGTTGGTGGCTCTTCGCGAAGGTGGAACTGTAGGGCAGGTTGTTGAACACCTGCGTGCTCAGCGAAAGCCGAGACTTCCGGACGCTGTCGAGAAGCGTGAGCGAGAACTGCGTGACTTCGACAAGGCCGCGGGCATCGAAATGCCACGGGTGTTGGAAGAACTGGAGGAGCTGCGAGACGTCGCCTATTCCGAGGTCAAGGCGCTTCGCCGCTACCTCGATGGTCACTCGCCGTTCGAGACGAAGCACGGTGTCAAGGGAGCCGAGTTCGAGAACGTCCTGGTTGTGGTCGGGCGCGGCTGGAACCAATACAACTTCGGTGAAATGCTAGAGCTTGCTGGCGTCGAGGCGGTTCCCGCCGCGAAGGAAGAAGCATTCGAGCGCAACCGCAACCTGTTCTACGTCGCCTGCTCCAGGCCCCAGAAGCGGCTCGCCATCCTCTTCACCCAACTCCTGTCACCCGGAGCCATGGCAACGCTTGAGAACTGGTTTGAGGCGGATGCCGTTACGCCGGCTCCGTAGCTGGTTATCAAGGAAACGCACGAAAACTCATGTCGTTCAAATGCAAGTCAGGCGATCAAGAACTGCTCTCCATCGATTTCGATGCTGATGGCTGGGAAGACCTGCGGGCTCGAAACCGCAAGGATCGTGCGTTGAAGATGACGTGCTGCGGCGCTGACGTGACTCTTCGGCAAACAAAACTCGGTACACAGTACTTCGCGCATGCCAAGAAAGGAAGTTGTCCGGCCGGTACGGACCCGGCTGAGGTCCTACTGGCAAGGGAGGTGATCGCCAAGGCTGTGCGACGGGCGGGTTGGAATGTTTCGGTCGAAGCGGCTGGAACATCGAGTGGAGAAGACGGGTGGACGGTCGATGTGCTGGCAAGCCGAGAGGGCGGGAAGCCGGTGGCGTTCAAGCTTCAATGGGGGCGCTTGCCGCTGGATGAGGTTTCCCGTTTTCAATCTGTGTTCCAGGCTGCAGGGATTCGCACGCTGTGGCTGATGCGGCAACAGAGCATTCCCGTCGAAAAGGCAGCTCCGGCATTCAGGCTCGGCCATGATGCCGACGCCAACATGTGCGTTGTGTCACTGCCGGGGCCTTACTACCATCCAGCTTTCGCGACCAACAAGAACAGCAATGATCCGAACTACTGGCGGCAGCACATCGATCTGGGCCGGTTTGTCGAGGGGGCATTGGGCGGGAAGCTGCGCTTTGCGCCACAGGTCGAGCGCACCTTGCCGCTGGACGTCTGCGCGGCGTATACCGAGTGCTGGCGCTGTAAGAAGACGACAGGCCTCGTCATCGATCTGTGTTTCGCCGCCAGCCGGGTGCTTCAGGGCGCCGCGGATGTCACGGCCAAGATCTACGATTTCGATGATGAGGGTAGGGGGGGCGCGCTGTTGATGTCTACGTTGCCGGCCGCGCTCCTGGCGCCCCACGGCATTGGTCCGATCAAGCCGCGATACAGCCGAACGGAAGGACAGCCCTACCTATCCAACGGCTGCATTCATTGCGACGCGCTGCAAGGACGCTTCTTTGACCATGAGGTTACCTACGACGCTCATCCGATCTTCAGCATCGATGTGCAGTTCGATAACCGTTGGGTGTCGCACCTGGAGGACCGTGAAGCCATCGATAAATGGTGGTTCGACGATCGACCAGGCGAGGACACCGCAGAGGACGCTCCAAAGAGCTAGATTTTCTTGGCGTCCCGCCAGTTCGACGTCACTGAACTTTGTACCGGCTGGTATCGCGCCTGACCGACCGACGTCTGCTTTTCCAGTTGGAACAGCAGGGAGTCCTGCTCCTTCACCGTCATCTTGTCGAACAACGCTCGCTCCTCTGCATTCAAGAGATGGCCGAACTTTTCAAAGCGGGTGCGCTTGTCGTCTGACGGAAGCTCGGCGAAACCCTGTGTGGTCGAGAACACCACTTGGCCATCTACCCGGATCTCGGGGACTTCGCCGATGTCGATGAATTTTCCGCCAAGCCAGATGTGGGTGGGCGGGAAGAACGAGAGCTCGCTGGTCTGCTTGTAGACCTCCTCAAGGGAGGCGGGAGCGGCCGCGCCCAAGTAGCGGAAGAGTCTGTAGTTCTGCAGGTCGTCCAGCGCTGTGCTAGCCAAGTCTTCGGGTGACTGTGTCTCGAAAAGCGTGGTGCCCGTCTCGTCGTCACGGTAGTGGACCAGCCCCCGCCATAGATCTCTGGCCGCGAGGTACCACCCGTCGTCGCATTCTGCGTACTCGGATGTCAGGGAAAGCTGTTCTGCGTCCTTGACGTCCATCGCAAAGACAAATCCTTGAGCGAAGGCCTTCTGTGAGTCGCTCGACGCGGGATTGCGTGTGGCTGCCCGATTCAGAAGCCCTTTTAGCGACTCGGGAAGCGGTTTGCTGAGACTGACATTGGCTGTCTGCTCGATGCATACCGTCACATGCTTCCAGTGCTCGTAGCCGTGCTGCTTGGCGACAGCATCCAGCGCGACGGCAAGCGATGTACGGGTGGTTTTGCGAAGCGTCTTGGCCAGACGTTTGAGTTTTTCGGCGGCGGTTGCCGTGGTGGAGATGAATTCCATGGTGCGTTCCTGTATGTTGCCGCGGATGTACCCGGTGCTCACTGCCGCGCTCCGCGAAACATGGGAAGCTCAGACGAAGGTCTTCACGTCGTCCCGGCGAACCGGGTGGGCCATGGTGAGCAGCTGGCGTCGACGAACGCACCGAGGAATTCTATCGCACTGCTCGTCACCAGATGCGGGATGTCGCGGCGATCACAGATGGTTCGGTCAAGGAAACTGGCTTGGACCGGCCAGCGGGCAAACCCCGTAAGGTGCATTTCGGGGCAGACGTGGCCGGCGGAAAGCGGTAAAATGCATGAAATCTCAATGAAAAACTAGCCATGTCTGCCACTGTTGCGAATTCTGCAGAGTCCCTCCGCGGCGCCGCTGCGCACCTTGCGGACGAACTGCAAGCCGGCCGCGTCTATCGGCGGGAGGATCTTGCACGCCTGTCCACCGCGGTGGATAGGCATCTGCGTGAGCTGGTGGCTACCGGGAAGCTGAAGAAGCTCGCCCAGGGGCTGTACCACGCGCCGAAACAGTCCAGTTTCGGTCCACTCCCGCCTGCCGATGAACAAGTGGTGGGAGGTTTCCTGCGCGACAAGGACTTTCTCGTGTTCTCTCCATCGGCCTACAACGCCGTGGGCCTGGGCACCACCCAGCTCTACAACCGCACGCTGGTCTACAACCACAAGCGCCATGGCGTCTTTCGGCTCGGCAACCGGCAGTTCGATTTCAGGATGAAGCCGCGCTTTCCGAAGAAGCTGACACCCGAGTTTCTGTATGTCGACCTGCTGAACAATCTCGAAGAGTTGGCTGAGGACCGCGATGCGGTCTTGCGCCAGGCGCGCAGCAAGCTGCCGTCTTTCGACTCGGCCCGCCTGCAACGCGCAGCCGACAGCTTTGGCAGCGTGGCGACACGCAAGCGCCTGCGGGAGTGGATGGATGCCTGACTTCCTGCACGCACGGCGGGACTTCGACCAGTTGCTTGCGCTCGTCGCCGACGAGCGCGGACTCGATCCCATGCTGGTCGAGAAGGACTATTGGATCATGCATTGCCTGTGGGGCTTGCAGGCCCAGGGCTTCCAGTTCGAGCTGAAAGGCGGCACCTCCTTGTCCAAAGGTTTCGGTGTCATCCACCGCTTCTCCGAGGACATCGACATACGCATCGAGCCGCCCGCCGGCATGGATGTGAAGACGGGCCGCAACCAAGACAAGCCGGCGCACGTTGTTTCGCGCCGCGCTTACTACGACGAACTGGCGGTACGCATTCGCATCCCAGGTATCGACAGCGTGGAGCGCGACACACAGTTCGACGACGACAAGATGCGTAGCGCCGGCATCCGCCTGATCTACACGCCGCGTGCATCGGCATTGGCTGGCGTCAAGGACGGCATCTTGCTGGAACTGGGGTTTGATGACACGGCGCCCAATCGGCCGGTCACCATCTCCTCATGGGCGCTGGATGTGGCCAGAGACCGAGGCGTCGACCTGTTCGACAACCGGGCAGTAGCCGTACCCTGCTACGCGCCGACGCACACCTTCGTCGAGAAGCTCCAGACGATCTCCACCAAGTTCCGCCGGTTGGGCGAAGCGCAGGCGTTTCCCGGCAACTTCCTGCGGCACTACTACGACGTGTACTGCCTTCTCGGCTTGGAGGAGGTGCAGGCCTTCATGCGGGAGCCCGCCTACCAGGAGCGCAAGGCGCAGCGCTTTCGGAGCGGAGACGAGCAGGCGATCGCCCGAAACCCGGCTTTTGTCCTGGGCGACTCTGCACAACGTGAGCGCTTCGCGCTGGAATACCGCAAGACGCAGGCGCTGTACTACCAAGGCCAGCCGGATTTCGATGCGCTGGTGGCCCGGATTCATCAATACATCGACGCAATGTGAGGAAGCGCATGCTGGATCGGTATTACACGACATCCATCGGACCCGACGAAGAGGCGCTGCGCGCCGCTTTCATGAAATGCGGCGACCTGATGAAGGCGCGCGGATGCACCGTCATGGGCTTGGCCGTTCACACCAAGAACAATCTCGATGGTGTCGTTCGCACTGTCTTCGGGGAAGACGTTGTGCGCGTGCTCGACAGGGACAACAAGCTCGACCTCAGGGGTATCGTGATCCAGTTGATCACTGAGAAGATCCAGATTCGCAGGCTTGAAGGCCCGGTTCTGGCGGCTTTCATCGATCCGAAGAAGATGGACAAGATCGTCGCCAGCAGTGGGGTGACGGATATTGTGTTCGTGCCCTGGGCGGCTGAAGAGCATGCCGGATATCTGAAGACGTATCCTGATTCGAAGGAGATTTTTCGGTCTCCAAGATTCGAAGCCCTGCTGGCTGAAAGCAGGCAGCACTGATCGATGGCTGTTTACTGACTCCGCGGACCATGGCCATCGTCGTTCCTCTGGAAACGCTGCGCGACCACATCGCGGAAGCCATTGCGGCCAGCGTCAAGGCATATAACGTCCCCGCGGCATGTGTGCGCCTCGGCATCCAGGGCTCGATAGAGGAGAGTGACGGGACGGAAGCCTTTGGCAGCAAGCGCATGTATGTGAAGAGCAGGCTGTTGTCACTGAGCCGGGCTGATCTGCTGCACGTCGCTGAGGCGACCCTCCTTGAGTGTGCCTCCGAGGACCTGAGCGACACCGTGAGCGAGATGACTCGACATGCCGAGCACCGGATCAGCGAACTGGTGCGGCGCGATGTCTTGAAGGCGATCAATCCGCTGTCGCTGCTGTTCGGCGAACTGCCATTGCTCGACAGCCTGAGCGAGATTTTTGGCGTCAGCATCATCCGGGATGACCCTGGGGGCATCCTCGGATGCGACAGTCTTGAGCGGCAGATTGTTCAGCATTGCATTCGCAACGATGACTGGTCGCACGAAGAGTTGCTGACTCGCTGCGGTGCTCTGACTTGCAGCCAGGCCCGCTTCTTCGGCTTGCTGGAAAAGCTGCTCCATCCGATGACCCGACGTGATGCGGAGCAGGGAGAACTTGCAGAGCGCATCACTCAATCCTTGAAACGCGACGGCTTCACGGTCAGACAGATCGGCGCCGAGTCCGGCTATGCAATCTATGGTGTTGTCCGTAGTCAGCTCGGCGTGGCAGGTGAGATGAAGAATCTCATTTTTGCGTCGATCGGCGAGAAGCCGCAGTTGGTGTTCCGCGATGCCGTTAACAATGACGTGGAGATCGTGAAAAATGCCGATAAGGTCTTGGTCTTTGATCGACCCTTGCCTAGCTCAGGGCTGCTGCTTTGGCAGGATCTACAGGACTGGTGGGCACAGGCGCATGGGGTGTCCGACGCCAGCGCTGCGAAGGCGCAGTTGTATCGCCGGCTACTGCAGTCGGTGCGTAGTGCCCAGTCGGCGGGGGAATACGCACTGTTTCATTGCTACTACGAGCGTTATGGGGCACTGCTCGGCTCGAAGATGCCCGTCCTGCTTCCGCAGGTCTATCTGCACTATGACCCATATACGCGGCGAGAGCGGGGGGATGAACAAGTCCTAGCGCGCCAGCGCATGGATTTTCTGTTGATTCTTGCCCAGGGCGCCCGCATCGTCCTCGAAGTAGATGGTCGGCATCACTATGCGGTGCAGGATACAGCGGACCCCGACCTGTACATCGCAAACTCAAAACGTTATGCGGAGATGGCGATGGAAGATCGTCGATTGAAGTTGGCGGGATACGAGGTCTACCGTTTCGGTGGCCAAGAATTCATGGATGTCGATCTGCTGTCTTGGACTGTCGGGTCTAATGCCCAACAAGTAGCAGCGACATTCTTCGATCGGCTGTTGAAGAAGCACGGCGTCCTTTCTTTGACGAGCGGCGCAGTGCACCATGAGTGAAGAACGCTACGAGCAAAGCTGCTTCATGAAGTGGTGTCTCGAACATCCGGGGCCATACACACTCAACGAAGAAATAGAACTCCGAAAAGAGGCGATGGCTGCCCTCGTCGAGTCCGTCAAAACCGGGGATATCACCAGCCTGGACGGTGTGGAGTCGCCACTATCTGAGCGCATTCGCGCTCGACATGGAGTCACAGACTTCGAAATGAACAGCAACTGGGTCGGATCGTCGCAGGACTGGATTTGCCCGTGTTGCGGCCGATCCAAGTTTCAGGTCTCCCGGGTGGGCAAGAAGGGGCAGATCCTGGCAAAACTGGTGGTTCACCACGATCACATGGGCGAAGCCATGAAGGCTGCATTCCACAGCGCCTTTGAAGTTGCTGGCACCCGCGTGGAACAAATCGATGGATGGCGACTGGTGGAGCGCATGGGCGATGCCTTTGCCGCATACGCTGAGGTCCTGGTATGCGAGGACTGCAATAACGCCGACACCGAAGCAAAGAAACTGGCCGGATCGCCGTCATACTTTTCATTCTCCATTGGACAGATCAGACGTTTTATCAGTTCCGCCGATCACCGTCCGCATCTGGTTGAACCGGCGCGGGCAGGGGCGGTGTGGGAAGAAGCAGAACCTGCCTACAAACTGCGCATGAAGCTCATCCGCGCGGTAGCTCAGGCCGCGGCGACCGATGCCCACTGGTATGAACCTCATGCGCGAGCAACTGATCCCATTCCCGTTTTTGGCTTCGCTCGACGGGGCGTCGAGTCGGAGATCGCCCGATGGGCATATGCCGATCCGCTGCTGAGGGCGCTGGGCGCCAACACGAAGGTCTCGGCTCCGAACTTGTCGCGATGGCGGCAGGTCACGCAGAAACCAGGAAAGATGCTTCCGGCGAACTACCTCGCAATGTTGCGCACCGAAGAGTCGCATGGTCGCTCATGGGAGGCCTTGCCAGAGGATTGGTGCTGCCCTATTTGCCAGCGCAGCAAGCATGAACTGGTGTACGTGGGAGAGCAGGGCAAAGTTATATTTGCGATGAGGCTCGTAACCGGGCGCGGCGCTTGGGCGCCACTGACACGGATTTGCAACCATTGCGAATCAACGCTCATGAGCTTGAAGTGGGAGGGCGCTCAACGCGCTGGTAAAGCGCCGAAAAATAGCTATAGCTTTGTCGAACCGATGGAACTGGGAAAAATCATCACAGCCCGTCCTCATTCTCCGCATCTGATCCGGACGAAGGAAGCGCAGGAACTGCTGGCGCTTGTCGTTCAGCGCATTTCGGAAGCGTCCTGAATGCCATATGACAAATACAGACCATCATCAAGGATCGGGGCCAATCGTGAATGATCTTTCGCACAATGACCAACCCATATCAACGCCATCGGAAGACCGCTTTGGGATCGATCCGTTTGCTGCGGCTTTAGCCAAGAGCATTCTCAAGATCAAGTCCCCGGCGGGGTCCGTCATCGCCTTGAACGGGCCCTGGGGTTCCGGCAAGAGCAGCGCCTTGAACCTCATCCGACACCACCTTGATGGTGCCGTGAAAGGAGGTGACATTGCGGTCATCGATTTCACCTGTTGGTGGTTCCGGGGTGAAGAGGCGCTTGCACTGGCTTTTTTCCGGGAGCTATATGCAGGCCTGTCGCCGACATTGGGAGAGAAACTGAAAAAGTCTCTCCCGAAGCTCGGCGCCCGACTCTTGAAGGCCGGGGCGGTCTTGGGCAGTGCGGCAGATCTTGCGGGTGCAGGCGGCGCGGGCGGTGTGGCTGGTGGGGCCATGGAATGGCTCGGTGGATTGATCCAGCAAGAGGAGGGCGTGGAGAAGTTGCATGCAGACCTCTCGAAAGCGCTGGCGGAGCAGCCTCGGCGGTTCCTGGTCGTTATCGATGACATTGATCGGCTCTCGCCAGACGAGGCGCTGCTGATTTTCCGGTTGGTAAAGTCGGTCGGTCGCTTGCCGAATGTCATGTACCTGCTGGTGTACGACCGGCAACTGGCTGAGAAGATTGTCAGTGAGCGGTTTCCTTCGGAGGGGCCGCACTACTTGGAGAAGATCGTCCAGGCGGCGTTCGAGCTGCCGGAGCCGATGACCACCGATGTCCACCGGCATCTTCTTGCACAGATCGGAGCCATCTGCGGCGACCTGTCGGAGGAGCGACTGCTCCGGTTCATGAACATCTTTCACGAAGGGGTGGCACCCGAAATGCGCACCCCACGAGACGTAGCACGTTTCACGAATTCGCTGGCTGTAACTTGGCCCGCGGTAGCGGGCGAAGTCGATCCAGCAGACTTTGTCGCCTTGGAAGTTCTAAGGCAATGCTGATCAAGTAGCGTCAATCCATGGCACGAACCATTTGAATGCCAAATGGCGTGAAACGCTGCCGAATCTCGGCCCGCTGAGCCCGCTCTCTGGAGGCTTTCAGCCCCCTTCAAACCCCTACGGGCGCACCTGTCCCAGCAATTGCCCTCGGCCCAGGTAGATGTTGGCCAGCGCCAAGGCCGTGAACGCCCGCGTGGCGTTCTTCTGAAGCCCGCGGTAGCGCACCTTGGTGAATCCCCACAGGCGCTTGACCACCGCAAAGACATGCTCGACCCGGGCACGCACCCGCGATTTGTTGCGGTTCTTGGCCCGCTGAACTTCGTCCACCTCGCCTGCACGGCGGGTGCGCTGGTTGGTGAAGTCCTTGGCCTTGGGGGCCTTGCTCGCTATCAGTGCTTTCTGGCTGGCATAGGCCGAGTCGCCGTACACACGCCGCTCATTGCCATGCAGCAGATTGGGCAGAGGGTGTTTGTCATGCACGTTGGCCGCCGTCACCACGGCGCTGTGCGCCAGCCCGCTTTGGCTGTCCACGCCAATGTGCAGCTTCATGCCGAAATACCATTGCTGGCCTTTGCGTGTCTGGTGCATATCGGGGTCGCGCGCCTTGTCGGCGTTCTTGGTGGAGCTGGGCGCTGCGATGATCGTGGCATCCACGATGGTGCCGGTGTTGACCTTGAAGCCGCGCTCCTGCAATTGCTGGCCTACCTTGGCAAACAGGGCTTCACCCAGTTTTTGCTCATTGAGCAGTTTGCGAAACTTCAGCAGCGTGGTGGCGTCGGGCACGCGTTCGCGGCCCAGGTCAATCCCCACAAAGCGGCGCAGACTGGCACTGTCATACAGAGCCTCCTCGCACGCCAGATCGGCCAGGTTGAACCAGTGCTGAAGAAAATGGATGCGCAGCATGCGCTCCAACCCAATGGGCGGACGGCCGTTGCCGGCCTTGGGGTAGTGCGGCTCTATCACCTGGCACAGGGCGGCCCAAGGCACTATTGTCTCCATGGTCCGCAAGAACTCTTCACGTCGGGTGGGCTTGCGCGACTGCTCGAATCCGTTGTCTTGATCTGCGGCCATTGCCAGGGTCTGCTGCTTCATCTGCGGATAACGTTTGAGAAGCGACAACGGTGGACCTTGATCAGCATTGCCCTAAGGCTATTGCACCCAGACATTTACCGCGCAGTCCGCCAGAACAAGGATCGTCTGTGCCGCCTGGCAGGTGGCGAGCGCGATGACCGAGGGGCGCGAGCAAAGGAATACGAAGATTTGCTGCTGCGTTCGTCTGTGGGCGCTCAGCGCGAGCGGCTGCGCAACACCATGATGAGGATGTTTCCGGTGCTTGAGGCTGTTTGGGGAAACATGCACTATGGTGGGGATTTCGGACGCCGATGGGCCGTCGAGCGGCGTGTCTGTTCAGCATCTCATTTCGATGCGTACTTTCGCTTCGCCATAGGCGCGGAAGTTCTTTCTGCAGCGGAACTGGATGCACTGATTGCGAAAGCGCAGGACTCCGCGTTTATCGCTGCCGAAATGCAAAGGGCTGCCCTAGTTCTACGGCCTTCAGGTGGAACGAAGGCGGCCGTGATACTTGACGAGCTCAACTTGCATGCCGAGAAGGTCGACACGGCGCATATCCAACCGCTACTGAAAGGACTCTTCGCGGTGGCCGATGAGATCAATGTCGAGGCAGACCGTGGCGGGGCCTTCAGCATGGCAAGCAACGAAATGCGCTTGCATTGGCTGTTGCGCAGTCTTACAAGGGACCGTCTTACGCTGGAGCAGCGGTCAGCCATCTACGTCGCCGCATGCCAAACAGCTTCGTTGGGGTGGTTGGCCAGCTTTGCTGATTCGGCGTGGACAGACTACCACCCTCGCGAGGGGAGGGAGCCGGAGCCCGAAGACAAGTGTCTGACGACTGCCGCTGATGCAGAGACGCTGCGGAAACTTCTTGGGGATCGGATCGCGGATGCTTCGAAAGATGCCTCGCTCCTCAAAAGTCAAGATCTGGCTCATCTGCTGTATCGTTGGCGTGAGCTGGTCAACGACGACGGTGCGGCGGTCAAACAATGGACTGCCGCGCAGTTGACTACCGACGAGGGGGTCAATCAGTTCGCCGTTGCATTCACTTCGTACGGCTGGAGTCAGGGTCTTGGAATAGGTGGCCTCGGTGATCTTGTGGCGAAGCGGACGACTCGGGCACAAGTGAAGAGCCTAGACCGCTTGATGGATGTAGCGGAGTTTCGGCGACGCGTGGAGGAGGTCGGCGCTGGAGGTACATCTCCAGAGGTCACTGAGTTCCTGGAAGCGTGGCGGCATCAGGAGCGAGGAACCGACGACTAGCGGATGTCGTCTATTGCGGCTTCGTTGCGCAATCAATGGTTGCGCTTTGCTTTTGACGAGGGCCGATTTCCGCTATCCTAGACCCTGATTGATGATGGTGTCGCCAGAATCGCTTCCCCGCAAATCGCTCCATCTCCCGCGCCAGCAAAAGATCTGCGCTTCTGACGGTAAAAGCGACGGTATGGCCCCATGTCGATCACAGCCAAGTCCTTTAACCATGCGGGTTTGGGAGGCTTGTTGATGATGGAGTGGGAGTGATTGAACGTCAGGCGACGGCTGGCACCTGATGGCTTCGAGCGGTCATCAGATCGCGAGGGTGTGCACGCGTATCAATGTGATGCCAATGCAGCAAACATGACACAAACGTGGGGCGCTACAGTTAGTGCTGAGGAGCCCCCCCATGTACCTGCCACCCCACTTCAAATCCGATGACCCGGCGCTCGCCGCCCGCTTGGTGCGCGAGCACCCATTCGCCAGCTTGATTTCCAACGACGACGACGGTTTTCCGTTTGTCACGCACCTGCCCCTGCACCTGCAGGAAGAGGGGGAGCGCTGGACCCTGCTGGGCCACTGCGCCCGCGCCAACCCCCACGCGGGCTATCTGGCCAGGCGGCCCCAAGCGCTGGTGACTTTTCTGGGGCCACACGCCTACCTCTCGCCCAAGGTCTACCCCGACCTGGCCCGCGTGCCCACCTGGAACTACCTCGCGGTGCATTGCCAGGTGGAGGCCCGCATTTTGGACGGCGACGAAGCCAAGGACGCGCTGCTCAAACAACTCATTGCGGACCACGAACCCGCCTACGCGCAGCAGTGGCGCGACCTCGACCCGGACTTTGCCCACCGCATGCTGGGTGGCATCGTGGCGTTTGAGTTGAAGGTGCGGGCGCGACAGTGCAAGCTCAAGCTCAACCAGCACCGCAAAGAATCGCACGCCGCCATGCGGGCGGCCTACCGCGCGGGTTCCCCTGATGAGCAGGCCCTGGGGCGGTGGATGGACGATCTCGGCATGGCCCCGCGACAGGCCTTGCCTGCTGCCTGACCTACACTGGCGGCCCATGCAGGCCGACCACTTTTTGCCCCCACACGCCACGGACGAGGACATCATGCGCCTGGCCCTGGCACGGGCGCGTGACGCCGCGGACGCGGGTGAGGTGCCGGTGGGCGCTGTGCTGGTGCGCCGCCGGGCCGAGCACATCGAAGTGCTGGCCGCCGCGCACAACCAGCCCATCACCTCACACGACCCCAGCGCACACGCCGAAATGCTGGTGCTGCGCGATGGTGCCCAAAGCCTGGGCAACTACCGCCTGGACGGCTGCGAGCTGTACGTGACGCTGGAGCCTTGCGCCATGTGCGCGCAGGCCGCGCTGCACGCACGTGTGGCCCGCGTGGTGTTTGGCGCCAGCGAGCCCAAAACTGGCGCCGCCGGTTCGGTGGTCGATCTGTTTGGTGAACCCCGACTCAACCACCAGACACAGGTGTGCGGTGGCGTGCTCAAGGAAGAGGGCGCCGAGTTGCTGCAGGCCTTTTTTGCCCATCGGCGCCTGGCCCAGCGTGCCAACAACCCCCACCCGCTGCGGGAGGATGCCCTGCGCACGCCAGAGGCACGTTTTGCCCCCCTTACCGGCTACCCTTGGGTGCCGCGGTTTGTGAGCCATCTGCCCAGTTTGGCCGGCCTGCGTCTGCACTATCTGGACGAAGGCCCACCAGACGCACCCCTGACGTGGTGGTGCCAACACGGTCACCCCGGCTGGAGCCACATGTACCGCCAGATGATCCCGGTCTTTCTGGCCGCCGGACACCGAGTGGTCGCGCCCGATCTGATCGGCTTCGGCAAAAGCGACAAGCCCAAAAAAGAAGCTGTCCACAGCCTCCAGTGGCACCTTCAGACGCTGCTGCAGCTGTTGACCCACCTGGATTTGAAGCGCGTGGTGCTGGTGATGCCTCAGGGCGATGCCCTGGGGGACCTGCTGCTGCAGGCGGCGCCCCAACGTTTTGTGGGTCATTGGGCGGTAGCTCCCGAAGGTGCCAACGACCAGGATGCCCGACAAGCTGCGGACGCCCCATTCCCCGACCAGGGCCACCGCGCCGGGCCACGCGCCTTTTTGCGCTGGCGGGCCGCATTGGAAAATACCGCCATCTGCCCAAGCGCAGCACCCGCGCCCGACGAGGCGTGCGCCCGCGCCGCCCTGTCCCAGTTTTCTGCTTGATTTTTTGTCCCCAGACGCCCATGGCACACATCTACATCCATTCCCCCAGCAGTTCGGTGCGCGACAAGGCCGCGTTCCAGCGTGGCCTGACACGGCTCAAGGCGTTGGGCCATCAGGTCGAGCTGGACGCCGACGCACGCAGCCACCACCAGCGTTTTGCCGGCGACGATGCCACACGCCTGGCCGCCATCGGCCGCGCAGCGGCCAGTGGCGCCGACGTGGTGATGATCTCGCGCGGTGGTTACGGCCTCACCCGCATCCTGCCCGAGCTGCCTTTCAAAGCCGTTGCCAAGAGCATTGAAAAAGGCACGCAATGGGTGGGCCTGAGCGACTTCACGGCCTTTCAGATGGCGGTGCTGGCCAAAACGGGGGCGACCACGTGGGCGGGCCCGGCGGTGGGCGAGGACTTTGGTGGCCAGGTGGAGGCCGACGGTTCGCCCGACATGATCATGGAAGCCTGTTTTGACGACCTCATCGACGGCCACGGCGAAGGCGCCGGCTGGCGCCTGCCTGCGGCCGACCTCAAGGCCCATCCGCAGCTGGACAACTGGAAAACCGCGCCCGCCACCCTGTGGGGCGGCAACCTCAGCGTGTTGTGCTCGCTGGTGGGCACGCCTTACCTGCCCGAGGTCAAAGGCGGTGTGCTGTTCCTGGAGGATGTGGCGGAGCACCCTTATCGTGTGGAGCGCATGCTGACCCAACTGCTGCACGCCGGCGTTCTGGCGCGCCAGAAGGCCATCGTGCTGGGCAGCTTCAGCGGCTACAAGCTGGTGCCCGGCTACGACCGGGGCTTCGACATGCCCGCCGTGGTGGCCTGGCTGCGTTCGCAGCTCAAGCTGCCCGTGTTGACCGGCCTGCCGTTTGGCCACCTGCCCACCAAGGTGCTGCTGCCCGTGGGGCACAAGGTGCGGCTGATGACAGAAGGGCGCGACGCGCTGATTTATTGGGGCTGAGTGGCTCCAAACAACTAGAAGGAGACGGTTGTGCGGTGGATCAAACGGGTTGTGTGGGCCATGTTGGCCTTGTTGGTGGTGCTGGGCGTGGCACTCGGTGTGTATGTGCAGCGCAGCCTGCCCCAGCTCGATGGGCAGTTGCGTCTGAGCGTGCTGAAGGGCACGGTGGAGGTCAAGCGCGATCCGTCCGACGTGACCCACGTTCTGGCGCAGAGTCCCCTGGACGCCATGCGCGCCATTGGCTATGTGCACGCGCAGGAACGTGGCTGGCAGCTGGACTTCAACCGCCGCATCATGCGCGGGGAATTGTCGGCCTTGTTGGGCCCGGCCACGCTGGAAACCGACAAACTCATGCGCACGCTGGGGATCCGGCAGGCCGCACAGGCGCACTGGGACCGGTTACCTGCTGGCGCCAAGGCACAGGTGGAGGCCTATGTGCAGGGCATCAACGCTTTCTACGCCGAGGGCACACAGGCCTTGTCGCCCGAGTTCCAGATCCTGCAGGTCAATCCACGCGAGGCCGCCCAGGCTGGCCAGTACTGGGACGTGCTCGACAGCATGGGCTGGTCCGTCATGATGGCGCTGGACCTGGGCGGCAACTGGGGCAACGAGTTCGCACGCTTGTCCATGCTGCAGGTGCTGGACACCGCCGCCCTGTGGCAGGCCTTGCCGCCATACCCTGGGGAGCCGCCTGCGGCCAGCGCCGATCTGGCCAAGCTGTACCGCGATCTCGGGGTCTACAAAGCCGCAGAGAAAACCGCTGCGGCGCCACTGTTGCCCAACAACGGCAGCCCTGCCGAGCGCCTGCGCGCCCAACTGGCACAAGAGGTGGTGGCCTGGACGCAGGAGGTGGGCAACGTGGATGGCAAGGGCAGCAACAACTGGGTGGTGGCCGGCAGCCGCAGTGCCACCGGCAAACCCTGGCTCGCCAACGACCCGCACCTGGGCCTGAGTGCACCCGCCATCTGGTACTTCGCGCGCCTGCAGGCCCCGGCGGCGGATGGGCAGCCCGCCCTCGACGTCATCGGCGCCACCTTGCCTGGCCTGCCGTCGGTCGTGCTGGGGCGCACCGCCACCGTGGCCTGGGGGTTCACCAACACCGGACCTGATGTGCAAGACCTGTACCTAGAGCAGATCAACCCGGCCAATCCGGCGCAGTACCGCGTGCCGGCGCCCGAAGGCCAGACCGCATGGGCCGACTTCGCCACCCGCGAGGAGACCATCCGCGTCAAAGGCCAACCCGACGTGAAGCACGTGGTGCGCAGCACCCGCCACGGCCCGGTGCTCAGCGACGCGCAAGCGTCGCACAGCGAGGTGCTGGACACCACCAAACACGTGCTCGCGCTGCGCTGGACCGCGCTGGATGCCGACAACACCAACGTGTTGGCTGGGGTGTTGTCCAACCAGGCGCAATCGGTGGGCGATTTGATCGAGGCCTACCGCCACTTCCACTCGCCCATGCAGAACGTGGTGATGGCCGACGTGTCGGGCCGTATTGCCTACAAGGCCGCCGGCAAGGTGCCGGTGCGTGCGGCCGGCAACGACATCCGGGGGGTGGCCCCCTCACCAGGGTGGGACGCGCGCTACGACTGGAGCGGCTGGCTGCCCTACGAAGACACGCCGCAGGACAACGGTGCCAAGGGCTGGATTGCCACCGCCAACCAGCGCATCCACGGGCCCGACTACCCGCACTTCATCACGCAGGACTGGGCGCCGCCGTGGCGTCAGCAGCGCATCGAAGAACTGCTGGCCCAGACCGAAAAACACGACCTGGCGAGCATGCAGGCGCTGCACGGCGACCAGGTGTCGCTAGCCACACGTTTTCTGTTGCCCCATCTGCTGAAGGTGCGCGCCGACCACCCGCTGGCCACCAGCGCATTGGCCCAACTGCAGGGTTTTGACGGTGACATGCGGGTGGACAGCGCTGCGCCCTTGATCTACAGCGCGTGGGTGGATGAATTCACGCGTGGGGTGTTCGGTGGCCGGGTGGGGCAGGCGCGTTTTGAAAAGCTGTACGGCAAACGGCTGTTCCGTGCCGGGGTGGAAGACATTCTGGCTCGCGACGACACCACCTGGTGTGGCCCAGGCGGCTGTGCACAGCCCTTGAGCGAGGCACTGACCCGTGCGCTCGACCGCCTGCAGGCCGTGCACGGCAAGGACGTGGCCACCTGGCGCTGGGGCGATGCCCACCCGGCCATCTCCATCCACCGCCCCTTCAGCAACGTGGCGCCGCTGGCCAAGCTGTTCGAGGTGCGTGTGCCCACCGGTGGCGACCCTTTCACCGTGAACGTGGGGCAATACCACCTGGACAAAAAAGACGCCCCCTACGCCAACCGCCACGCCGCCAGCCTGCGGGCTTTGTACGACTTGTCGGATCTGGAAAACTCGCGCTTCATCTACCAGACGGGGCAGAGCGGCAACGTGTTTTCAGACAGATACCGCGACATGAGCCCTGAATGGGCTGCGGTGCAGTACCGAGCTTTGAAGATGTCGCCTTCAGAGTTCCGGTCTGTTTTGACTTTGGTGCCTTGATGTTGGCTGGTTGAGTTTTCGTTCGTGGACCTCGCGCCAGGTGGCTGGCGTGGTCTGCGGGCGCCGGCCACTCGCGGGCGTCTGCCCGGGCACACGCGGGTCACTTCGTCAAGGCCGTGCTGGCGCGCAACCTCTGGGGCAACCGCGAATCAGGCCTTTGCCCGCAGACCCCACCAGCCGCCTGTGTACACAAAGTCGCGTGTCACCATGGGCGTGCCAGCAACGCGTCTGAGGCCAGGCGGGGTGTGCGTGTGGGAGAAGGCCTGATTCGCGGTTGCCCCAGAGGCTGAGCGCCAAACGCGGTTGTTGACGCCAAGGCAGTGGCATCGCGAGGTGGCCGCCCGCGAGTGGCCGGAGCCCACACGCACGCGCCGCCTGGCCCTGCCAACCCGTCAGGCGACGCGAACAGGGGAAACCGCTCAGGAGGACCCGGTCTTCTTCGCGATGTGCGCCAGCGCCTCTTCCACCTGATCGATCAGGATCAGGCACAGGTCGCCCGGCTGCAGGTTGTCCAGCGCCAGGTCAATGGCTTTGAACTCACCTTTGACCTCGTGCACCCGGCGCGTTTTGGTAGCGCCCTGCAAACCTTCGCGCAGCAAGGCCACCACCTCACCCTCGACGCGCCCCCGCTGGCACGCATCTTCGTACAACACCACTTCGTCGAAAGCCATGCCCAGGATGCGCGTCTGCTGGCGGATGTCTTCGTCGCGCCGGTCGCCGGCGCCGCTGATGACCACCGAGCGCTCGCGCGCCGGCATGTTGAGCACGGCACTGGTCAGGGCCTGGATGGCGTCGGGGTTGTGGCCGTAGTCGGCAATCACCGTGGCGCCCTTGTGGTCGAACAGGTTGAAGCGGCCCGGCACGGCGCGCGCGTTGCTCTCGAAGCTGGCCAGACCCTCGCAGATCTTGCCCCACGACACACCCAGCGCCCACACGGCGGCCACCGAAGACAACACGTTGTCCACCTGGAAGCCAATGGTGCCGTCGCGCGTGACGGGAATTTGCGTGAGCGGGATGCGCACCACGCGGGCACCTTCTGCGGCCACCACGTGGCCGTCTTGCACAAACACCACCCGCTTGCCCTGCACACGGTGCATGGCCATCACGGGGTGGTGTTCGTCCTGGGCAAAGAAGGTGACCTGGCCCGGGCAATCGGCAGCCATTTCGGCCACCTCGGGATCGGCCGCGTTGAGCACGGCCATGCCGCTGTTGGCCACGTTCAGCACGATGACCTTCTTGAGCACGCTCAGGTCTTCCAGCGTGGTGATGTAATTCAGTCCCAGATGGTCACCGGCGCCCAGGTTGGTCACCACTGCCACCTGGCAGCGGTCATAAGCCAGGCCTTCGCGCAGCATGCCGCCGCGCGCGGTTTCGAACACGGCCACGTCCACGTCCGGGTGCATCAGCACGTTGCGCGCACTGCGCGGGCCACTGCAGTCGCCGCTGTCGGTCTGGCGGCCGTTCACGTACACGCCGTCGGTGTTGGTCATGCCCACACGCTGACCGCTGGCGCGCAACAGGTGCGAAATCAAGCGCACCGTGGTGGTCTTGCCGTTGGTGCCCGTCACGGCCACCACCGGCACACGGCCGTCATCGCCGTGCGGGAACATGTGGTTGATGACCGCTTCGCCCACGTTGCGGCCTTTGCCGAACGAGGGGCTCAGGTGCATGCGCAGGCCCGGCGCGGCGTTCACCTCGACCACACCACCCGATTGTTCTTCCAGCGGGCGGGCAATGTTCTCGCACACCACATCCACGCCGCAGATGTCCAGGCCCACCATCAGCGCCGCCGCGATGGCGCGTGCGGCCACCTCGGGGTGGACCTCGTCGGTCACATCGGTGGCGGTGCCGCCGGTGGACAGGTTGGCGTTGTTGCGCAACACCACGCGCTGGCCCAGCGTGGGCACGCTGTGTTCGTTCAGGCCTTGTTCGGCCAGGCGGGCGCGGGCGATGTCGTCAAAGCGGATCTTGGTCAACGAGGTGGCGTGGCCTTCGCCCCGACGTGGATCGGCGTTGACCTGGGCCACCAGCTCGGCCACCGTGTGCTGGCCGTCGCCAATCACCAGCGGCGGGTCGCGTCGGGCAGCTGCCACCAGCTTGTTGCCCACCACCAGCAGGCGGTAGTCGATGCCTGGCAGGTACTTCTCGACCATGATGTCGTCGCGGAAGTGCCGCGCGGCCTCGAAGCCGGCCACCACCTGCTCGCGTGTGGTCAGGTTGACCGCCACGCCCTTGCCCTGGTTGCCGTCGCGCGGCTTGACCACCACAGGCACGCCAATCTCCTGCGCAGCGGCCCAGGCGTCGTCCGCGTCTTCCACCGGGCGGCCAATGGGCACCGGCACACCGGCCGACTGCAGCAGCTTCTTGGTCAGCTCCTTGTCCTGGGCGATGGACTCGGCGATGGCGCTGGTCGAATCGACCTCGGCGGCCTGGATGCGGCGTTGCTGCGCGCCCCAGCCGAACTGCACCAGGCTGCCCTGCGTGAGCCGGCGGTAAGGAATGCCACGGGCCACGGCGGCGTCCACGATGGAGCCGGTGGACGGGCCCAGGCGCACGTCCTCGTCGATCTCCCGCAGCTGGTGCAGCGCGTCTTCGAGGTCAAAGCTGCCGCCGTCCTGCGCGGCCTGGCACAGCTTGCAGGCGAGGTCGAACGCCAGCCGGCCCACGGCCTCTTCGCTGTACTGCACCACCACCTGGTAAACGCCCTCTTCGGGCGCAGGGGTGGTGCGGCTGAAACTCACGGCGCAGCCGGCCTGGGCCTGCAGCGCCAGCGTCACGCGCTCCAGCGCGTGGGCGGTGCTGAGCTTGCCGTCGGCGGGTGGCACGGGCAGGGCGCCCATGGCGGGGAACAGGCGGCTGAGCTGCTCTTCGAAGCCCGGCAGGTGTTCGAGGCTGCACTCCTGCTCGCTGCAGGAAACCACGGCCTCGATGGCGGTGTGGCGGGTCCAGAGGTTGGGGCCGCGCAGGGCGCGAATGCGTGAGACTTGCATGTCGTGATCAGGATTCGATGAGGACGGAGGCGCTCGATTCAACGGCGGCGCGCACCAGGCCGGGCGACACATTCAGGGCCCAGGCGGCGGCGGCCACCGCCAACAGGGCGGGCAAGCTCAGCGCGCCACGCTCCAGCAGCTGGGCAATGGCGGGCTGGGCCAGGTCCAGCAGCGGTGTCTGGGTTTGTTGCTGGCACATCACCACCTGCTGACCGCGCGCCGAGACGAAGCGCCCGCCCTGGGCGCCATGTTGCTGCAGCGCGTCGGCGTTGATGTCAGTCCCGTACAGGATGACTTCACCATCGCACAACTCGGCCAGGCCGCAGGCCACCGCGTCGTCCGCGTTGAGCACCGCACAACCCTGTTTCAGCACCACATCCACCTGGGTGCGCAGCACCAGGCGCATACGCTCCATGTCGTGGATGTAGGGGTCGTCCATGCCCTCGGGCGTGGGCACGCCGGTGACAATGCCCACCTGGCAGCGGTCGTAGGCCAGGCCTTCCTTCAGGATGCTGCGCGGGCTGTTCTCGATCACCGCCGCTTCGATGTTGCGGTTGATCAGGCAACGCTGGCCGGCTTCCCATTCGGTGGGTTTGCCCGACACCACTTTTTGGGTGCCGATGTACATGCCGGCCGAACAGGCCAGGCCGGTGAGCGGTCCGCTGAGCTGGATGACGCGGGCCAGCAGGCGGGCCACCACGGCGCGCTCGGGGCCGCCGGTCACGCCCACCACGGGAATGCGCCCGCTGTCGCTGGCGCTGAACAGGTGGTTGACGACTGCTTCGCCGCAAGGGCGCGGTTTGCCCACAGCGGGTTTGAGGTGCATCAGCAGGCTGGGGCCAGCGTTGACTTCAACGATGGCGCCACCCTGGCTTTCCAGCGGCTGCGAGATGTCGCGCGCCACCAGGTCGATGCCGGCGATGTCCAGGCCCACCACGCGCGCGGCCAGTGCGGCCATTTCCGCCACGTCCGGGTGCACGTCGTCGGTCACGTCGTGGCCCATGTTGCCGGTGCGCATCACCAGCACGTGTCGGCCCGCCTCCGGCACGCTGGTGGCGGTCAGACCCTGGCGCTGCAGTTCCAGCACAGCGGTGGTGTGCTCGTTCAGACGGATGGTGTCGAGCAGGAAACCTTCTTCTTCACCACGGCGCGGATCGCTGTTGATCTGCAGTTCGATCAGCTGTTCGACGGTGTGCACGCCGTCGCCGGTGATGCTGGCCACCTCGCCACGCGAGGCCGCCACCAGCTTGCCACCGACGACCAGCAGGCGGTGTTCTTCGCCGTGGATGTGGCGCTCCACCATCACGTCGGATCCTTCGGCTTCGGCGATGGGGTAGGCCGCTTCCACTTCCGCCTGGGTCTTGAGGTCAAGTGACACGCCACGACCGTGGTTGCCATCGGTGGGCTTGACCACCACCGGCAGGCCGATGTCCTGCGCCGCGCTCCAGGCTTCGGCTGGGCTGTGCACGATCTCGCCTTCGGGAATGGGCACGCCACAGGCCTTGAGCAGGGACTTGGTCAGGTCCTTGTCGCGCGACACGCTTTCGGCGATGGCGCTGGTGCGGTCGGTCTCGGCCGTCCAGATGCGGCGCTGGCGCGAGCCATAGCCCAACTGCACCAGATTGCCGTCGGTGAGGCGTATGGACGGGATGCCACGTTCGGCGGCGGCATCGGCAATGGCGGCCGTGCTTGGGCCCAGGCAGAGTCGGTCCACCATGGCTGTAAGCTCCTTCACCGTGGCCTTGACGTCGTAGGGTCGGTCGTCGATGGCGGCCAGCACCAGCTCGCGGGCGGCGCGCACGGCCGCCAGGCCCACGTCTTCCTGCCGGGCGCGCACGGCCAGCTTGTAGATACCACGTTGTTCGGTTTCGCGCGCCTTGCCAAAACCCACCGGCGAGCCGGCCAGGTTTTGCAGCTCGATGGCCACGTGTTCCATGATGTGCGCTGGCCAGGTGCCTTCGCGCAGCCGCAGCAGAAAGCCACCGGGTTCGCCGACGCCGCAGCGGTGTTCGGCCAGGCCGGGCAACCAGGTGCTCAGGCGCTCGGTGAAGCCGGGCAGGGTGTTGGAGGGGCAGTCTTCGAGGGCACCGATGTCCACCAGGGCTTCCACCACAGGGCGGTAGGTCCAGATGTTGGGGCCACGCAGGTAGGTCAGACGCAGGATCTTGATGTCTTTTTCAGTCATGGGAATGGTCGTCCGCAGCCGCGCCGCGAGGGCGTGCTGAACAAGGCGGATGTCGGTTCTGCGGTCAGAGGGGCAGCCTTACAATCTTCTGGCCTGAGAGGGCCTTCCAGGTGAATCAGGCAACGCCGTGGGGCGTGCATCAGAAATGCGATTTTGTACCCACTCCGAGGTGGGGCCAAAGCCGTTACAAACATTTATTTTCCCGCATGAGCACCTTGCCTGCGCCCAGCGCCGCTCCAGAAACCCGCTCCGGCCTGTGGCCAGCCACCTTGTCAGAGGGGCCCGATGGCGCACCGTTGGCCGTGCTGGAAACCGATCTCAGCGAAGACTTGCGTTTTGTGCCCGGCCTGCTGACAGTGGACGCCACCCGCCTCAATGCCTGGACGCGCGCCGCCGACGGCACGCCTCAGATGGAGAGTGACTGGCCGTTGGGTCGGGGACTGAGCCTGCGCCAGAGCGACCACGCCGGCGTGGGCCAGATCGAATTGTTCAACCCGCAGGGCCGGCTGGCCGTGTGGCGCTACACCCTGGCACAGCAGATGGCGGCCACCCGACTGGTCAATCAGTTCGTGCTGGCGCAACAGGCGCTGGAAGAAGGCCGCGCGCCGCAACTGGTGCTGCAAGCAACCTGCCCACTGTGCAAGGCACCGCTGGACGCCGATCAGGACGACTGTCCCTCTTGCGCTCAAGAGAACACCACGCCACCCTCCACCTGGATGCTGCTGCGCCTGTGGCGCTTCGCCAAGCCCTACCAGGGGCAGTTGCTGGCCGGATTCCTGCTGATGCTGGCCTCCACCGCCGCCACGCTGGTGCCGCCTTACCTCACCATGCCGCTGATCGACGAGGTGTTGATCCCGTACCAGAACGGTCAGCCGGTGGAGATGGCCTTGGTGGTGATGTATCTGAGTGGCCTGCTGGGTGCCGCGCTGCTGGCCTGGGGCCTGGGCTGGGCCAAAACCTACATTCTCGCTTTGGTGTCCGAGCGCATCGGCGCCGACCTTCGCACCACCACCTACGAACACCTGCTCAAGCTCTCACTCGAATACTTCGGCGGCCGGCGCACCGGCGACCTGATGGCGCGCATCGGCTCGGAAACCGACCGCATCAACGTTTTCCTTTCCTTGCACTTACTCGATTTCGCCACCGACGTGTTGATGATCGGCATGACCACGGTCATCCTGTTCTCCATCAACCCCTGGTTGGCGCTGGCCACCTTGCTGCCGCTGCCCTTCATCGCCTGGATGATCCACGTGGTGCGCGACAAGCTGCGCACCGGCTTCGAGAAGATCGACCGGGTGTGGTCCGAGGTCACCAGCGTGCTGGCCGACACCATCCCCGGCATCCGCGTGGTGAAAGCCTTTGCCCAGGAGAACCGCGAGGCCCAGCGCTTTCGCGACGCCAACAAACACAACCTGGACGTCAACGACAAACTCAACCGCGTGTGGTCACTGTTTGCGCCCACCGTCTCGCTGCTGACCGAAATTGGCTTGTTGGTGGTCTGGGGTTTTGGCATCTGGCTGGT
Organism: Hydrogenophaga atypica; assembly: GCF_042665215.1. Lineage (NCBI taxonomy): Bacteria > Pseudomonadati > Pseudomonadota > Betaproteobacteria > Burkholderiales > Comamonadaceae > Hydrogenophaga > Hydrogenophaga atypica. The sequence continues at coordinate 10,229 of NZ_JBHTCA010000010.1, read as the reverse complement.
GGCGCACCAGTCCATCACCGTGGGCGTGTTGACCGCCTTCCTGGCCTACATCGGGCGCTTTTACAGCCGGCTTGATTCCATGAGCCGCATCGTGTCGGTCACACAAAAAGCCGCCTCGGGCGCCAAACGCATTTTCGACATCCTGGACCACGTCTCCAGCGTGCCCGAGCCCGTCAACCCGGTGCACCTGGACAAGGTCGATGGCCGCATACAGATCGAAGGCGCAGGTTTCCGCTATGGCAACCGCGCCGTGATTCGCGGCCTGGACCTGCACATCGCACCCGGTGAAATGGTGGGCCTGGTGGGCCACAGCGGCTCGGGCAAAAGCACCCTGGTCAACCTGATCTGCCGCTTCTACGACATCTCCGAAGGCGCCATCAAGATCGACGGTGTGGACATCCGCTCGCTGCCCGTGGCCGAGTACCGCAGCCACATCGGCCTGGTGCTGCAGGAACCCTTCCTGTTCTTTGGCACCATTGCCGACAACATCGCCTACGGCAAACCCGACGCCACGCGCGAGGAGATCATCGCCGCCGCCCGCGCCGCCCACGCCCACGAATTCATCCTGCGCCTGCCGCAGGGCTACGACTCGCTGGTGGGCGAGCGTGGCCAAGGCCTCTCGGGCGGCGAACGCCAACGTATCAGCATCGCGCGAGCGCTGCTGATCAACCCGCGCATCCTTATCCTGGACGAAGCCACGTCGTCTGTGGACACCGAGACGGAGAAGGAAATCCAGAAGGCGCTGGACAACCTCGTCAAGGGCCGCACCACCATCGCCATCGCCCACCGCCTGTCCACGCTGCGCAAGGCCGACCGCTTGGTGGTGATGGACCGGGGCCAGAAGGTGGAAGAGGGCAGCCACGACGAACTGATGGCGCGCGAAGGCGCCTATTACCGGCTCTACCAGGCACAGGCCCGGCAGGCCGAAACGCTGGAAGAAGGCGGGAGCGCCCCATGAACCTGCAACGCAACACCCAGGGCCGGCTGGTGCTGACCACCGCCGACGGCACCGCCCATGAGGCCGTGGTGCCCGTGCGCGCCTACCCCATCAGCGCGCCCGATCGCATGATCAGCCTGGTGGGCGCCGATGGCCACGAGCTGGCCTGGCTCGATGCGCTGGACCAGCTGGATGCACCCACCCGAGAACTGGTCGAAGAAGAACTGCGCCGCCGCGAGTTCATGCCCGAGATCAAGCGCCTGTTTGATGTGAGCAGCTTTGCCACGCCCAGCACCTGGGACATCGAAACCGACCGGGGCCGGGCCAGCCTGCAGCTCAAGGGCGAAGAAGACATACGCCGCATGGGCGGCGGCGTGATGCTGATCGCCGACGCCCATGGCGTGCAGTTCATGATCCGCGACGTGTCGGCGCTGGACCGGCACAGCCGGAAGTTGCTGGACCGGTTTTTGTAACGCGTTGCTGACTACTTGAGGTTGCCCGACAGAAACTGCCCCAGGCGCTCGCTTTTTGGCGCACTCAACACCTGGCGCGGGTGGCCCTGTTCTTCGATGCGGCCCTGGTGCAAAAAGATGAGGTGGTTGGACACCTCGCGGGCAAAGCCCATTTCGTGGGTGACCACCACCATGGTGCGGCCTTGTTCGGCCAGCACCTGCATCACGCGCAGCACCTCGGTCACCAGTTCGGGGTCAAGGGCGCTGGTGGGTTCATCGAACAACATCACCTCCGGCTCCACCGCCAGGGCGCGCGCAATGGCCACGCGCTGCTGCTGGCCGCCGCTCATGTGGGCGGGGTAGCGGTCGTCCACGTTTTTCAGGCCCACCAGGTCGAGGTATCTGCGCGCCGTGGCCACCGCCTGCTCGCGGGGCACACCCAGCACGTGCACCGGTACTTCGATGATGTTTTGCAGCACCGTCATGTGGGCCCAGAGGTTGAAGTGCTGAAACACCATGGACAGCTTGGTGCGCAGCCGCTGCAATTGGGCCGGGTCGGCGGCGTGCAATTCACCATTCTTCACTGGCTTCAGCTGCAGTTCTTCGCCCGCCACCACGATGCGGCCCTGTTGCGGTTTTTCCAGCAGGTTGATGCAGCGCAGAAAGGTGCTTTTGCCGGAGCCGGAGCTGCCGATGATGCTGATCACGTCGCCCGCGTGGGCTTTGAGCGAGACGCCTTTGAGCACCTCGTGACCACCGTAGCTTTTGTGGATGTCATCAACCTGGAGTTTGAGGGTCTTGTCGTTCATGAAGGCGGCTCAGTTGCCCAGCAGGTTGCCGGTTCTGAAAGGGACGCTGCCGGCGATCTTGCCGATTTCCAGGCCAGTCTGAATGTAGCGGTGGAGGATGCGGGCGTAAAACACGCCGGCCGTGCCCGCGCGCACGGTGTGCACCGTGCCCAGGGTGGGGTCGATGATGTCGGCCACCGCATCGCCCACGGCCAGGTGCTGGCCCACGTCGGCCACGAACACCAGCACGCCGGGGCAGGGGGCCTTGAGGGTTTCCGAACCCGCCAGTGGCGTCGGCTCACATCGCGGCCCCGGCATAGCAGGTGCCGTGCCGGCCACCACGCCCAGGTGCTGCAGGTAGGCCCACAGGGCGGCGCTGTCCTGGTCGGCCAGCGGGTGGTACACGTCGGCTTCGCCGCGCAGCTCCACCGTGGTGCTGGCGCAGCCCACGGGCAGGGGCACATCGACTCCGGCCTGGCGCAGCAGCACCGGCAACTGTGACCACAGACCGGAGAGTTGTTCGTCAAAGGGGCCACCGTTGGTGGCGGCATCGGCCAGCAGCACGGCTTGTGACCCCAGGTAACGCGACAGTGGCTCCAACACCGGCCAGCAATGGCGCTCGGCGTAGAAGTGCATCACGGCTTCGCAATCGCAGTGCAGGTCGATGACCACATCGGCGTCAAAGGCCAGTGACGTGAGGGTGTGGCGCAGGCCTTGCAACTCGGTTTGGGGCTGCTGTTCGGCCAGCCAGCCGGCAACTGCCTCGCGCACCAGGGTCACGTTGCGCGCACCGTCCTGCGTCAACTTGCCTCGCGTGCGCTCAAACGCCACCTGGGCCAGGTCGGGGTAATGGCGGTTGAAGTTTTCCGAGCTGCTGAACTCGAAGCGGCCCATGGGTTTGTGGTCCAGGCGCTGGGCCAAGCCAATAGGGTTGGCCACAGGCACCAGCACCACTTCGCCCCGGATCTGGCCTGCGTCTTCGGCCGCCAGCAGCTTCTGACGCAGGTGGTGGGCGGCCAGCATGCCGGGCAATTCCTCGGCGTGCAGGCTGGCCTGCAGGTAGACCTTGGGCCGCGCGCCTGGCGTGCCGAAGTGCAGGCTGGTGACGGTCTTTTGGTTGCCCAGGCTGGCGACCGGCAGGGGGTGGTGTCGGATGTCCATGGTGTCAGTGCTGGCGGGGCGCCAGGTGGGCCAGGTAGCGCTTTTCGGCCAGTTTGAAGCCACCCACCAGCACAAAAGTGATGCTCAGGTAGATGGCGGCGGCAAACAGGTAAGCCTCGAAAGGCAGGTAGAAGTCGGAGTAGATGCGGCTGGCGGCAGCGGTCACGTCCATCATGGCGGGCACGGTGCTGGCCAGGCTGGTGCTGTGCAGCATCATGACCACTTCGTTGCTGTAGGCCGGCAGGGTGCGGCGGATGGCGCTGGGCAGCACCACGCGGCGCAACACCTGCCAGCGCCCCATGCCCATGGCCTGTGCGGCTTCGATTTCACCGTGGGCGGTTTCGCGCATGGCGCCGGCGAGCATCTCGGCGGTGTAGCCGGCGGTGTTGAGGCTGAAAGCCAGCAGGGCGCAGAAAAAAGGCTCTTTGAAGTGGGTCCAGGGCCAGACATCGTCCCAGCGCGCCTGCACCCATTCGAGCTGGGCCAGGCCGTAATAGATGAGGTAGACCTGAATCAGCAGCGGCGTGCCGCGTATGCAGTAGGTGTAGGCCCCCACCAGCCAGCGCACGGGAGCCGGACCATTGGTCAGGGCCAGCGCAAACACCAGCGCCAGCACCGCCCCCACCGCCAGCGACGAGCCCAACAGCCACAGCGTGGTGACCACGCCTTCGCCGTACAGCGCCAGGTTGGCCGGCTCAAAAATCACGGCCCAGTTCATGACGTGGTGCTCCGCTTGACGCCCAGGCTGTAGCGCGCGTTGATGCGCTTGAGCACCCACAAGGATGCCGACGTGTAAATGAGGAACAAGGCTGCGGCAAACAGGAAAAACGCGAACGGCTCGCGGGTCGCGGCGCTGGCCTGTTTGGACAAATAGGTCATCTCCTGCAGCCCGATCAGGCTCACCAGCGCGGTGGCCTTGATCAGCACCAGCCAGTTGTTGGTGAAGCCGGGCAGGGCGTAACGCACCATCTGCGGCAGGGTGATGCGAACAAAGGTTTGTGTGGGGCCCATGCCAAACGCCCAGGCCGCTTCCATCTGCCCCTTGGGGATGGACAGGATGGCGCCCCGGAAGGTTTCGGTCATGTAAGCGCCGTAGATGAAGCCAATGGTGAGCACGCCGGCCACAAAAGGGTTGATGTCGATGGACTCGCTGCTGCCCATGGCCTCCAGCAAGGTGTTCAGGCCAATGGTGCCGCCGTAGAACACCAACAGCATCAACACCAGTTCGGGCACACCCCGCACCAGCGTGGTGTAGACGGTGGCCAGGGCCACCAGCGGCGGGCGACCCGAGAGCTTGGCGACCGCACCCAGCAGGCCCAGCACGATGGCCACCACCAGGGCCGCCAAAGACACGCCCACCGTGAGCGCAGCGCCTTGCAGGATGGAAAGGTAGTAGTCGCTCAAAGGGTTGTCCGTTCGGTGGTCACGGTGGAATCAAACAGCACGGGGCGCGAATGCGCCCCGGTGGTGGGTTGGCATCAGCCAGGGCGTGCCATCAGTTGCCGTAGGGGTCGAAACTGAAGTACTTCTTGCTGATGGTGGCGTAACGCGCATCACCCCGGATGGCCTTGATGGCGGCGTTCACGTCGGCCTTGAGTTTGTCCTGGCCCTTGCGCATAGCCACGCCCACGCCGTAGCCGAAGTACTTCACGTCGTACAGATCGGCGCCCACAAAACCGTAACCCTTGCCTTCGGGCTTGCTCAGAAAGCCACCGTTGACCTCGACCTTGTCGGCCACCGTGCCGTCGAGGCGGCCGGACTTGATGTCCAGGTACACCTGGTCCTGTGCTTCGTAGGGCACCACGGTCACGCCGGCAGGCTTGAGTTCGCCCATGGCAAATTTCTCTTGTGTGCTGCCCTTGAGCACACCAATCTTCTTGCCCTTGAGCGAGGCCGCGCCGGTGAACGGCGTGCCTTCCTTCACCACAATGCCGCTGGGTGTTTTGTAGTACTTGTCGCTGAAATCCACCACCTTTTTGCGGTCGTCGGTGATGGACATGGAGCTGATGATGACGTCGTACTTGCGCGCCTGCAGGCCGGGAATCATGCTGTCCCAGACCTGCTCGACGAACACACACTTGCGCTTGAGCTGGTCGCAGATGGCCTGCGCGATATCGACGTCAAAGCCCGTGGGCTTGCCGTCGGCGGTCTTGAAAGTGAAGGGTTCGTAGGTGGGGTCGATGGCGACCTTGAGGTCTTGGGCCGATGCGGTGGCAGCGGTGGCGATCAGGCCCAGCGTGAGGAGCAGCTTTTTCATGAAAGTCCCTAAACAAAGGTTGGCAGACACCCGGCACACTGCCGAGATCTGCACAGGCCTTGTATTTTAGGGGGCCGCTGAGGCGAGAGCGGTGCCAGCCGCTCGGTGTTTTCCTGGGGCCAGTTGGCAACCGACGCACCGGCCTCGTCGTGGGCTTCACTTGGGCGCGTTCAGCAGATTGGGCAGCCAGAGCGAAAACGCCGGGACATAGGTCACCAGCATCAGACAGGCGATCAGCGCACCGTAGAAGGGCAGGATGGACTTCATCACTTGCCCCACCGAAACCCCGCCGATGGCACACCCCACGAACTGCGTGACACCCACCGGAGGCGTGTTCAAACCCAGCGCGCAATTGATCAACATGACGATGCCGAACTGCGCCGGGTCCATGCCGAAATGCATGGCAATGGGCAAAAAGATGGGCGTGCAGATCAGGATGGTGGCCGCCATGTCCAGGAAGGTGCCCAGCACAAACAGCAGCACGTTGATCATCAGGAAAATCAGCCACGGGTTGGTGGTGACGGACTGCATGAGCTCGCCGGTTTTCTGTGGCACCTCGTACAGCGCCATAAAGTAGCCAAAGGCCGAGCTGATGCCGATCAAAAGCAGCACCACGCCAGTGGTTTTGCAGGCTTTGGCGCAGGCTTTCAAAAAGTCCTTCCACGACAGCGAGCGGTAGACCAGCACCGTGACCAGCAAGGCCCACAGCACCGCTGTGGCCGCCGATTCGGTGGCGGTGAAGATACCCGACAGGATGCCGGCCAGAATGATCACCACGATCAAGAGTCCCGGCATGGCGCCCAGGAAGGACAGGATGACTTCTTTCCACCCGGGGAACTTGCCGCGTGTGGGGTAGCCGCGTTTGACGGCCACGTAGTAGGCGGCAACCAGGTTGCAGATGGTCAGCAACAGCGCCGGAATGAGGCCGGCCAGGATCAAGCTGAACACACTGACAGAGGCGATGCCGGTGGTGGCCAGGGTGAAGATGATCAGGTTGTGCGAGGTGGGCATCAACGCGCCGACCAGGGCCGCGTGGGTGGTCACGTTCACCGCGTAATCGGCGTCGTAACCTTCCTTCTTCATGAGCGGGATCATCACCGACCCCATGGCCGACACATCGGCCAGCGGCGAACCGGCGACACCACCGAACAGGGTGCATCCAATCACGTTGCTCATGCCCAAGCCACCACGCACATGACCCACCAGGCTGTTGGCAAAACGCACGATGCGGTCGGCAATGCCGCCGTAGAGCATCAGTTCGCCCGCGAAAACGAAAAACGGGATCGCCAGGAACGAAAAAATCTGCATGCCCCCGACCATCTTCTGAAAAACGATGGGAATGGGGATGCCGGCGTACAACACCGTGGCCACCGACGCCAGGCCGATGGAAAAGGCCACGGGCACACCCAACAGGAGCAGCACCGCGAAGCAGATGGAGAGAACGGTCAGTTCCATTGTTTTTCTTTCGATCAGTACCAGGACGGCACGACGTCTTCGTTGCGCAGCAAGGCAACGATGTGTTCGATGGAGAACAACACGATGAGGGCGCCGGCGATGACCAGCGAGAGGTAGTCGATACCCACGGGCATGCCCAGCATGGGGTCAAGTTCGGCCCACTTGAGTTGGGTCCAGAGCCAGCCGCTGTGCACCATGATGGCGCCGAACAAGGCCACCAAGGCATGGATCAGGACCTCGATTTTCAGGCGCAACCCCTCGGGCAGCAGCGAAACCAGCGACTCCAACCCAATGTGGCCCGCATCGCGAACGCCCACGGCCACGCCCAGCGCGGTGACGTACAACACCAGTTGCAAGGCCAGGGCTTCGGCCCAGGTGGGGGTGTCGTTGAACACATAGCGGCCGACCACCTGGTATTGCACCGCCACGATGATGCCGATCAGCCCGACGATAGCGAGCATCAGGCTGGCCTTGCTCAACCACCCACAAAGCCGCGAATACGCGTGGGTGGCGGGCGCACGGGCGTGGGTGGCGTCGAGCGCGGGCGCAACGGGGCTGACGGCGGCGCTGGTGGCAGCGGCGCCCGCCGACGGAAGAGGTGGGCTCATGAGGGGTTCCGGTACAGACGATGCGCCTCCCCGCGCGTGGGCGGGGAGGGCGGGGCAGGCCAACGCCAGGAGGCGTGCTTACTTGTTGTCTTGCACGGCCTTGACCAGGCGTTGCAGGTCGGGCGTGTTGATGAACTTGGCGTAGACCGGGGCCATGGCGGCCTTGAAGGCGGCCTTGTCCACATCCTTGACGATGGTGGCACCACCCTTGACCACGATTTCCAACGCCTTGGCCTCCTGTTCGTCCCACTTCTTGCGCTGGAAGCCGACAGATTCCTTGGCGGCGGCGCGAACCAGGGTCTGGTCGGCCGCAGGCAATTTGTCGAAAACGGCCTTGGACATGACCAGCACTTCGGGGGCCATGGAATGTTCGGTATGGGAGAAAAACTTCACCGCCTCGTAGTGCTTGAAACCTTCGTAGGAGGGGATGTTGTTCTCTGCCGCGTCGATCACGCCGGTTTTGAGACCGGTGTAGACCTCGCCTGTGGGCATGGGTGTGGCGTTGGCGCCCATGGCACCGACCAGAGCCACCGGCAGTTCGGCTTGTTGCACACGGATCTTCAGCCCCTTGGCATCGGCCAATGTCCGCACCGCCTTCTTGGCGTAGATGGAGCGCGCCCCACTGTCATAGAAAGCCAGGCCCACCAGGCCCTGGCTTTCGCAGCCTTTGAGGATCTCTTCGCCGATCGCACCGTCCAAGGTCTTGCGCATGTGAGCGATGGAATCGAACAGGAAGGGCATGGTGGGCACCAGGGTCTTCGGGCAAATGGCGTTCAGCGTGCCAATGTTGACCCGGTTGAGCTCCAGCGCGCCAATCTTCACCTGGTCCAGCGTCTCTTTTTCGGAACCCAATGCACCTTTGTTGAAGACTTTGATCTTGTACTTGCCGTTGCTTTGTTTGGACAACACGTCGCTCATGTATTTGACGGCTGCCACCGTGGGGTAGTCATCGCTGTTGTGCACATCGGCCGAACGGAACTCGACTGCTTGGGCCGAAATACACAGGGTGCCGACAGCAACGGCGAGAAGGCTGTGTTGAAACGTCATTTGTCTACCTCTGGTGTGGTGGTTGTGAGAGAAAAAGGATCGATGTGTCGTCAGACGCGGAACGTGGGCTCGGGCAAACCTTGTGTGCCAGGCCGCAGCGCAAACACCCCGCCGGCCAGCGGCTGATCGGACAGATCGACCCCATCGGGGCGGATCGATGTCACAAACAAGGTGTCCAGGTTGGTGCCGCCGAAGGCGCACATGGCAGGCTTTTTCACGGGCACGGCAAGCGAGCGATCCAACCGCCCTTCGGGCGTGAAGCGGTGCACCAGACCGGCGTCGTTGCCACAGATCCAGTAGCAGCCATCGGCATCCACAGCGGCGCCGTCAGGCCGGCCTGCGAGCGGCTTCATGTCAACAAACAGGCGCCGGTTGTGTGGAGTGCCCGTCTCCGTGTCGTAGTCGAAGGCCCAGATGGCTTGCACGCTGGGGTGCGAGTCCGACAGGTACATGGTCTGTCCGTCGGGGCTGAAGGCCAGGCCGTTGGGGGTGATGAATCCGTCGAGTTGCGCCAGCAAACCCGCATCCGTGGTGTAGCGGTACAACACGCCCACCGACGCTGCCGCGGCCATGTCCATCAGCATGGTGCCCGCCCAGAAACGGCCTTGTCGGTCGCAGCGGCCATCGTTGAAGCGCATGCCATTCCGTGCGTGTGGCGCCGTTGCGAGGCGTTTGTCCGACAGGCGTCCGTCGTCCTGTGGCTGCAACAAAAAGACGCCGGATGCCATGCCTGCCACCCAGGCGGTGCCATCTTCTGTGGGCGCCATACACGCCAGCGCCTCGGGGGCGTCGCGGTGGGACAGGGCGCCATTCGCCGCTTGCCAGCGCCATTGGCGGCCTGCGGGAATGTCGGTCCAGTACAGGGCCTGTTCGTTCGCCACCCACACCGGGCTTTCGCCGGTGGCGCAACGTGTGTCAGCAATCAGTTCCGCTTGCATAAGGTGCGACGCTCACTTCGACTCAAAAGGGCCCGCTGTGACGAAGGCACCGCCTTGGCAGACCGCTGCGGGGTCGCTCAGATCGGGCGGCGTGGTGCGTGCATACACGGCTTCGCGGAATGGGTCGGAGCTGTCTTGCGGGCGGTAGCCAATGTGTTTGGCGCTGCTGTTGTCCCACCACGTCACAGCGTTGTCGGAAACGCCATAAATGATGGAGTGTCCCAGCACCGGCGTGTCCAGACAGGCACTGACCAGCCGATGCAGATCGCCGTGGCTGAGCCAGGTGGCCAACATGCGTCGGTCGCGCGGCTCGGGAAACGACGAGCCGATGCGCAGACACGCGGTTTCGATGCCATAGCGCTCAAAATAGAAGCGCGACAAATCCTCGCCAAAGGCCTTGCTCACCCCATACAAACCGTCAGGCCGGGCAGGGTGGGCGGGCGTGATGGTGTCGCTTTGGGGGTCTCCTCGTTTTCAGTGCAATAAGTGACGGTACGAAAAGCTAGCACTGGCGCGGAGGTGGTGTTGGTAGATCGTTGATTTCATTGACTTTCCTGTTCACTTTCAAATCTGCGATTCGTGGCGT